>QCOL01000007.1 GCA_003212925.1 Pelagibacteraceae bacterium AG-430-P08
TAATTTGGCCTCATATAATCCTAATCTCATTGTTCCACCTAAATTTTTATCTGTGCCTTTAATAATTTTTCCATTTTTATCCCATTCATTGATTAAACCAATTACTGGATAGCATTTTTTATCTAATTCACTTGACCCAGCATTTTTAATTTTTAGTTTATTTCGCGCAAATTCGACTATAGCCATTTGCATTCCAAAACAAATACCAAGAAATGGTATCTTTTTTTCTCTAGCATATTTAATTGCTGAAATTTTTCCCTCTGTTCCTCTTTTACCAAAACCCCCTGGTATCAATAATCCAGAAACATTTTTTAGTTTTGTTTTGATTTCACTATTTTTTAAGTTATCAGACTCTATTCTTATAAGATTTACTTTTACATTGTTTGCAATTCCACCATGAACTAAGGCTTCATCTAGAGATTTGTAAGCATCTTTTAAATTTACATATTTTCCAATTATCGCAATATTTACTGATTTTTTTGTATTTAAAACAATTTTAGTTATTTTTTTCCATGGGTTTAGGTTAGCTCTTTTTTTTGGTTTAAGTTTAAAGAATTTTAAAACTTGTTTATCAAGTTTTTGATTATAAAAACTAATTGGTGCCTCATAAATGGTTCTTACATCTACCGTTTCGATAACGTTTTCAATTGGAACATTACAAAATAATGATATTTTTTTTCTTTGGTCTAATGGTATAGATTGTTGAGATCTACAAATAATAATGTCTGGTTGAACACCTATACTTCTTAATTCTTTTACTGAATGTTGAGTAGGTTTGGTCTTTATTTCATCAGATGATTTCAAAAACGGAACAAAAGTTAAATGAATAAATAATGTTTTTGATTTACCATATTCATTTGAAAATTGTCTTATAGCTTCAACAAATGGTAAACTTTCAATATCTCCAACTGTTCCACCAATTTCACATATTACAAAATCTTCATTTGTAATATCTTTTTTTATAAATTCTTTTATTCGGTTTGTGATATGAGGTATAACTTGAACAGTTTTTCCAAGATATCCTCCCTTTCTTTCTTTTTTAATAACATCACTATAAATACGACCAGTTGTGATGTTATCTGACTGTTTAGATGAAATATTTGTAAATCTCTCATAATGACCTAGATCTAGATCAGTTTCAGCACCATCATCGGTGACGAAAACTTCTCCATGTTGAAATGGACTCATTGTTCCAGGATCTACATTCAAGTACGGATCCATTTTTCTTAACCTAACTTTGTAACCCTGTGATTTTAACAAATAGGCTAGTGAAGCTGATGAAAGACCTTTTCCTAATGATGATACCACGCCGCCAGTGACAAATATATATCGCGCCATGGAAGTATCTTATAGCTAATAAAAAAGTAAATTAAAAGTATTAATTATTATTTTCTGGAATTGAGGGTGTATCCTCTTCGACTTGATCTAAAACTGAGCTAGATGGTGTCAAATCACCCCTAGATACTATCGTTAGAGCTAAACTACAAATGATAAAAAGAGTTGCAACAACACCAGTTGCTTTTGTCATAAAATTTCCTGCTGACTTTGAAAACATCATATTTTCCTGAGAAACTCCAATTCCAAGTGCTCCTCCTTCAGATTTTTGCATTAAAACTAATAAAACTAAAATTAATGCAAGAATGATATTCAGTACTAACAATATATTTTCCATGCAGGTTAATTATACGTTTTTTTGATTATATCAATGAATTTTTTGGGATCTTGAGAGGCACCTCCAATTAGAAATCCATCGATATTTTTTATTAACTTTAATTCATTTATATTTTTTGGATTTACCGAACCCCCATATAAAACTTTGATATTTCTAACTTTTTTTTTTATAAAATTGATAGTGTTAAATAAGTCATCTGCTTTAGGAATTAGACCTGTCCCAATAGACCACACGGGTTCATAAGCAATTACAATATTTTTTCTTTTCTTAATTTTTTTCAAACCTACACTAATCTGTTTAGATAAAATTTTTTTGGTAATTTTTTTTCGTTTTTGACTTAAAGTTTCACCTATACAAAAAATAACCTTTAAACCTGATTGAGTTGCTGCTCTGATCTTGGCATTAATTAATTTATCCGTTTCACCAGATTCACGGTTTTCTGAATGACCTAAAATAACATATTTAGCCCCAACATTTTTTAGCATCGTAGAATTTACGGAACCAGTTAAAGCGCCATAAGTAATATTTTCATGACAATTCTGAGCACCAACTTGAATTTTAGAATTTATGACTTTTTTAGACATTGAACGGATTAATGTATTGGGTGGACAATAAATAATTTTAATTTTTTTTGATTTTTTAAAAATTTTTAGAAATTTGATTACTTTTTTTAGTGAATTCAATGTACTCAATCCACCAAACATTTTCCAATTAGCAATAAAATACATATATTTATTTGTCTTATACTAAAATTTAATCTATAGGTTTGCTTTTTATAGATCAATAAATTTATATAGTAATGATAGGTACATTTAGAAATTTTGCCAAAACAAAGTTTGCTGGGATATTAGTTTTTATAATGATTATTCCTTTTGTATTTTGGGGTATGGGCAGCATGTTCAGCAGTGGAAATACAAATTCAATTGTAAAAATAAATGAGACAAATATTTCTACAGAAGAATTTATTGATTACTTAAATAATTCTGGAATTCCTCAGGATACAATAAGAGAAAATTTAAATGATAACATAATTGAAGAATTATTATCCGGATTGATTTCGACAAAAATTTTAGATTTAGAAATTGAGGAGTATGATTTAATTATTTCGAAAGAAACATTACTCAAAATGATAAAAAAAAATAAAAATTTTCTAAACGAACAAGGAAGTTTCGAAAGACTTAAATATGAAAAATTTTTACTTGAAAATAATCAATCTGCACCTCAGTTTGAATTAAGACTAAAAAATCGAGAATTACAAAAAAACTTATTCAGTTTTGTAGGGGCTGGAACTGTTTCTCCAAAATTTTTAGTAAAAAAACTCTATCAGGATGAAAATAGAAAATTAGAGATAGATTATATTAATTTAAATCAATTTTATAAAAAGAAAGATAGTTTTACAGATAACGATATAAAAAAATTTCTAGATGAAAATAAGAATGACTTAAAAGTAGAATATATTGATTTTAATTATTCCATTATAAATCCCAAAAATTTAATTGGTGTAGATGAATTTAATCAGACCTTTTTTGATAAAATTGACCAAATAGAAATTGATATCTCGAATGAACTTCCTTTTGAAAACATCGTTACAAACTTTAATTTAAAGTCTAAGAAAATCAAAGATTTCAGATTTACTTATGATAAAAGCGATATAGAAAAAAAGATATTTGAAGCAAGAAATAATGAATTTGATATCATTGAATTTAAAGATGATTATATTCTTTACAAAATAATTAAGTCAGAACAACGTTCTCCTAACGTAAATGATCCTGTCCTCAGAGAAGAGATCTTGGGACTTATGTTTGAAAAAAATAAATATGAATATAACAAGAATTTAATAAAAAAAATTGATGAAAAAAATTTCAACAATGAAAAATTTGTAGAGATGGGAAATAAGAAAATTGAAAATTTATTATTAAATTCTATCAAAGATAACAAAAAATTTGATATTAAAGCTGTTGAACTTCTTTACTCGTTACCCATAAATTCTTTTACTCTTATAAATGATGAGAAGAGCAATATTTATTTAGCTAAAATAAACAACTTTCAAAATCAGACAATGGAAAATGACGATAAGATAAATGAATATATGAATAAACAAAATTCAAATCTAAAAAATAATATGTTAAAATCATATGATCTATATCTTAACAGCAGATATGATGTTAATTTGAATCAAAAAACAATAGAACGAGTTAAAAATTTCTTTCAATGAACATAAATCGAAGCTTCAAAGATTTTAAGTTTCGACATAGAAGCAATAAAAATCAAATTATATATACTTCAAAAAAAATTCAAGAAGATGAAGAGATTTTAAATTTAATAGATAATTTTTTAATTGAAAAAAATAGCTTTATATTTGAGTCGGTAGAGAAAGGAAAAATCAAAGGAAGATACACTATATTTGGCAAAAATCCTGACAAGATATGGGAATTCAAAAATAAAATTTCTTATTTAATTCAAAATAAAAAAAGAATTAAACTTAAAGATAAACCTGAAAACTTGATTGAGAAAATTATTGAAGAATTTAAATTTGAAACTCCCAAAAATTTACCAAAACTGTGCTCTTTAATTTCAGGATATTTCTCTTATGACTCTATAAGATATATAGAGAAAATCCCTAATAATTGTAAGGATGATCTAAATATACCTGATGTAAGACTTCTGAGACCAAGAACACTAATTATTCACGATAATTTAAAAAAAGAGATTTTCTATATTAGGAATATCTATAAAGACGAAAAGATTAGGGATTATCAAAAAAAATTTGATGAGGTAAAATCAGATCTTTTTAAATTACTTATTCAATCATCAATTAAGAATGTAGATAATAGAACCCCATTAAAATCAAAAAATATTAAAGTCAAATCTAATACTTCTAAAAATAGATTCTTGCAAATGATCAATACAGCCAAAAAATATATAAAAATAGGAGATATATTCCAGGTAGTTTTAAGTCAAAGATTTGAAGCTAAATTAACAAAAAAACCGATTGATATTTATAAAAAACTTAGAGTGACTAACCCATCACCTTTTATGTTTTTTTTTAATTTCAATGACTTCCAAATTATTGGTGCGAGTCCAGAAATTTTAGTGAGACTAAGAGATAATAAAATTACTGTAAGACCAATAGCTGGAACGAGACCAAGAGGAAAAACATTAAAAGAGGATCGTTTTTATGAAAAAGATCTTCTTAATGACAAAAAGGAGCTCTCAGAGCACTTAATGTTATTAGATTTAGGGAGAAATGATGCTGGTAAAGTTTCAAAAATTAATACGGTAAAAGTAACTGAGAGCTTTATTATTGAGAGATATTCTCATGTAATGCATATAGTATCAAACGTTATCGGTGAATATAATAAGAAATTTTCAAAGTTTAAATCACTTCTTGCTGGTTTCCCAGCAGGAACTGTTTCTGGAGCACCAAAAATTAGAGCTATGGAAATAATTGATGAATTAGAAACAACTAAGAGAAAAGTTTATGCGGGTGGTATAGGCTATTTTTCAGCAAATGGAGAATTTGATACATGCATAGCTTTAAGAACGGCTGTGGCAAAAAAAGATAAATTCTATGTTCAAGCTGGCGCTGGAATTGTTGCTGATAGCAAACCTTTAAAAGAGTACGAGGAAACTGTTAATAAAGCAAAAGCTTTAATTAATGCTTTAAAATGAAAAAATTAATTCTTATAGATAATTACGATAGTTTCACTTTTAATCTTTATCATTACCTATCTTCATTAAAAGTTAAGGTAGATGTAATAAGAAATGATCAGATTACATCTAATGAGATATTAAAAAGAAAATATAATAAAATTGTAATCTCACCGGGCCCAGGTAATCCTGATCAATCAGGTAATTGTTTAAAAATAGTAAAATCTTTATATAAAAAAATTCCAATTCTTGGTGTTTGTCTTGGTCATCAAATTATTGGACAGGTATTTGGCTCTAAAATTGTTCAGGCTAAAAAACTAATGCATGGTAAAACGAGCAAAATTATCTCAAAAAAGTTGGGAATTTTAAAGAATCTTCCAAAATCATTTGAGGCAACACGTTATCACAGCTTAATTATTGATAAAAAAACACTATCAAAACATCTTGAAATCACTGCTGAGAGCAAAGATGGTTTAGTAATGGGTGTTCAGCATAAAAAATATAATGTTCATGGAGTGCAATTTCACCCTGAAAGTATTAAAACTAAACTAGGTATCAAAATTTTAAAAAATTTTATTAGACTTTAATATTAATGAAACAATTCATAGATAAAATTAAAAATAAAGATGACCTTTCCTTTGAGGAAAGTAAGGCAGCTTTCGAATTATTAATGGAAGGTAAGGCAAATGAACAGGAAATATTTGATTTTTTAACACTTTTGTCCGCTAAAGGTGAAGTTTCAAATGAGATTGCTGGAGGAGTATACGTTCTAAGAAATAAATCGAAAAGAGTAAATGTGCAAAATTGTATCGATACATGTGGTACAGGTGGTGATGGAAAGAACACACTCAATATTTCAACAGCTTCTGCGTTATTACTCGCAAGTATGGGTGTTAAAGTAGCAAAACATGGAAATAAAGCAGTATCTTCTAAATGTGGATCTGGTGATGTTTTAGAGGCATTAAATATAAAAATTAATTTAGAACCAAATAATATTGAGTCACAAATTGAAAAAAATAATTTTGGTTTTATGTTTGCACCAAATTACCATAGTGCAATGAAATACGTTGGACCTACAAGAAAGAAAATTGGTAAAAGAACAATTTTTAATATGATTGGTCCTTTGAGTAGTCCAGCTTTAGTTAAAAGACAAGTCGTCGGTGTCTTTGAAAAAAAGTTATTAAAAACATTTGCTAACGCTTTAAAAAGTTTAGATATTAAATTTGCATGGATCGTCAATAGTGAAGATGGTTTAGATGAAATTTCACCCTATGCTAAAACAAATGTTATTCAATTAAAAAACAATGTTATCTCTGAAATTGTTATTGATCCAAAAAAATTAGATATCAATGCAGATAAATTTGAAAATCTCGTTGGTGATGATGCAAAATTTAATGCTAATAAAATGCTTGAAATATTTAAAGGTGAAGATAATGATTTTTCTAAAGCAGTATGTTTAAATGCTGCAGCAGGATTGATTGTTAATGAAACTCATGAAGAGTTTATCGAAGCATATAAAAATGCAAGAGAGCATATTTTGTCAAACAAAGTTATCAAACATTTAGAAAAAATTCAAAATGCCTGAAAATGTTCTCGAAAAAATAATTAAAAAGAAAAAAGAAAAAATAGAAGATTCTAAAAAAAATATTTCAATAGGGTCATTAAATGAATTAATTGAGAAAAATAAAATGTTTATTAATTTTAAAGAAAATATTGAAAAAAATATTAAGGAAAATAAATTTTCAATTATTGCTGAGATCAAAAAAGCTAGTCCTTCTGCAGGTGTAATCATAAATGATTATAACCCTGTAAAAATAGCTGGTATATATAATGATAACAAAGCAACTTGTTTGTCTGTTTTGACTGAAGAAAATTTTTTTTTAGGAGATTTGAGACATATAAGTGAAATTAAACAAAATATTAATTTGCCAATTCTTTGTAAGGACTTTTTTGTAGATAAATTTCAAATTCCATTAGCAAAGAGTTATGGAGCAGATGCAATATTAATTATATTAGCTGGTGTAAGTGAAAGCCTTGCAAATGAGTTATATGAGGAAGCTTTAAAATTTAATATGTCTGTTATAGTTGAGGTGCATACAGTTGAGGAAGCAAAACAAGCTTTAAAATTTGAAGATGCATTAATCGGTATCAATAATAGGAACTTAAAAACTCTTAAAACTGATATAAATACAACTTTTGATATTCATAATGTCTTGGTTAATCATAAAGGTCCATTAATTTCTGAAAGTGGAATAAAAACAAAAGATGAACTATTAGAACTCTCAAATAAAACTTCTATTAAAACTTTTCTAATTGGTGAATCACTTTTGAAAAATTTGGAAAATAATTCTATTTTCTCAGTTCTTTAGTCAAAAAGTTCCCTATTTTATTAGATTTTTTACTATTGTGAATTGAGAAGAACTTTTGTAGAACAGATTTTGTACGATATTTGTTCTTATGTTAACAAAAAAACAAAAAAACCTGCTTTTATTTATCAACAAGAAGTTGAGAAGCTCTGGTGTTTCTCCATCTTATGAAGAAATGAAAGCTTCATTAAACCTCAAATCTAAGTCTGGAATTCATAGACTTATTAGTGCATTAGAAGAGAGAGGTTTTATTAAAAGGCTTGCTCATAAAGCAAGAGCATTAGAAGTAATTAAATTGCCAGAAACGGCTTCTGCAAATGACATTTATAACAGTTTTTCACCTAGTGTTATTAAAGGTGGTTTAGATGAGGAAAATTTATCATCAGATGATGCTGAGGTACCAGTTTTGGGAAAAATTGCTGCTGGAACACCTGTTGAAGCTATTCAAAATGAGGTTTCAAGAATACCTTTGCCAAGTAATTTAGAAAAAAATGGAGATTATTTTGGTTTAAAAGTTCAAGGGGATTCGATGATTGAAGCTGGAATTCATGAAGGTGATACAGTAATTATTAAAAGAACAGATACAGCTGATAATGGAAAAATTGTTGTTGCTCTAATTGATGAGCATGAAGCAATGTTAAAAAGAATTAGAAAAAAAGGTAAAGTTGTTGCGTTAGAAAGTGCCAATAAGAATTACGAAACTAAAATCTTTGGCCCTGATAGAGTAAAAGTTCAGGGTGTATTAGTATCTTTATATAGAAACTTCTAAAAAAATAGTCTAAACCATTTTAATGAAAAAAGTAGCAACTAGATTTGCTCCCTCACCTACTGGTGCTTTGCATATTGGTGGTGTTAGAACAGCTTTATTTAATTGGCTATACTCGAAAAATCACAATGGTAAATTTTATTTAAGGGTGGAAGATACAGATAAAGAAAGATCTAAAAATGAATACAAAGATCAAATAATACAATCGCTTAAATGGATTGGTATCGACTATGATGGGGAAGAATATATTCAATCAAAAAAAGTAGATGATCACATAAAAGTTGCAAATGAGCTACTTAAAAATGGAAATGCATATAAATGTTACTGTTCAAGTGAGGAAATAGAAGAACAAAAAAAAAGAGCAAGGCAAAAAAAAATTCCCTACATTTACGATAGAAAATGGAGGGATAAAAGTGAAAATGATGCTCCCAAAGATATTAAACCTGTTATAAGATTTAAAAGTAAAATTGATGGAACATCAATATTGAAAGATTTGGTCCAAGGTGATGTCGAAATAGAAAATAATACTATTGAAGATTTTATTATTTTAAGAAATGATGGGACTCCCACATATAATTTGTCAGCATCTGTAGACGATCACCAAATGAATATGACACATATTATTAGAGGTGATGATCACAAAATAAATACCTTTAAACAAATACAAATTTATCAAGCCATGAAATGGGAGTTACCTTCATTTGCCCATATTCCTTTAATACATACAATTGAAGGAAAGAAATTATCAAAGAGAGATAAAGCATCCACATTAGATGATTATTCTAAAATTGGTATTATGCCTGATGCTTTAAGAAATTATCTTTTAAGATTGGGTTGGTCTTATAAAGATAAAGAAATATTTACGTTAGATGAAAGTATAAAATTTTTTAATTTGGATGGAATTGGCAAATCTCCATCAAAACTTGATATGAGCAGAATTTTGTCAATGAATGAGCACTATATTAAGAATATTGATGAGAATGACTTATTCAATCAATTAACTGAATATTGCAAATTATATAAAAGTGAAATTAACTCTAATAAAAAAGATAAGCTAAAAAAATCACTCACATTTCTTAAAAATAAAGCTAAAACTTTAGAAGATATATTTAATAATGCTCAATATATTTTATTAGATAAAATTAATTTCAATCCAGAAGATATAAAATTGATTGATGATAATGCAAAAAGGATAATTTCAGATTTCATTAGTCAATTTAAAAAAATTGATCGACCTACTAGAGAAGTTTTAGAACCAATAATTGAAAATTTGATAAAATCAAATAAAACAAATTTCAAGGGGGTCGGTCAACCACTCAGAATATTATTAACAGGATCAAAATTTGGTCCAGGCATTTACGATATTATTCAATCTTTAGATAAAGATGAAGTAATTAATAGATTAGAATTAAGTTAAAAAGGTTTACTTGCTTTGATGGCAAGTTCATTTTCTAAGTTACCAGTATTTCTATATAGCCTTCTCAAAGAAGCAGATATATACCAACTATCAATAAGATTTAAATCAAAACCTATTTCTAGTTTAATAGAATTGTCATAGTTTTCCATTATTTGATGATTATATTTTGTATTTAGATCAGATACATACCATGCATTTACGTTTGAAAGAGGAGAAAAATTTTCGAAAACTTCCACTCTTCCATATGGTAAAAAATGACCTCTATTAATTTTCTTTTTATATTTTAAAAGACTACCAAAAGAAAAAGATCTGTGTTGCAATTTTTGGTCCTCAAATTTAAGTGCTTGTATATTTCCAGATTCTGTAAAGCCTTCCAAAATTGAAAAACCAAAATCACCCCTTCCAAATAACAATGAAGTAAATTTATTCTTTTTATTTAGTTTATTAAATTTAATTGATCCAAAAAATTGATTGATATCTCTTTTTCCTGTTAAGGAATTAGAGGTATTAGCTTCCTCAATTCTAATAAGACTATTACTAATGCGTCCATAACCCACTAGACCATCAATAAAAAAAGAATGACTTTTATAAGTGCTAGAATAGGCTGTTATGCTAGTCGAATTAGATTTTATTTCTGAGCCAGATTTACCAATATCATTATCTTCATATTCTTTTCTCAAAGCAAAACCAACGAGTTTATTTTCATCTATTATTTTATCCATACCAATCGTTAAGGCATTTGAGTCAAAATCTTCTTTTTTTTTATTAACTCTAGCTTTAATTTTTCCTTTTTTAAAATAGCCTGAGCTCCAAATTTTCCACTCTTGGGGTAACAATCCAAATTCATTTTTTAAATAATTGGAAAGAGGAAGCTCGTTTACAAATTTTTCAATATTTTTTTCGGAAATTATATGTTTTTTTTCGATGTTGCCCTTTAAAAGATACGAGTCTAATAATTTTGCATATGGATATGTGTTTTCTTTTAAATCTATACTTATTCCTATATCCTTAAATTTAATGTTATCATTTTTTTTTGTCGTTCTATGCCATTCTATTCTCTCCAAGACAGCATTAGTTGAATTATAAATGAATCTTTTCGCACCTTCTGATTGTCCTTCTACTATACCAACTAATTCTTTATCATCAAAAGCAGTATATGTACCGCTTGATTCTGTAGATGTTATTGAGATTGTTGCTGTGCCTTGGACTGTAGCGGTTCCACCCATACCACCATACTCAATAATATATGCATCAACGTTTGTATTATTTATTATATAATCATTCCAACTCCCTTTTCTAACTCCAGTACCATACACATGCATATAATCTTCTTGTGTTCCATTAAATTGATTAGGTTCTCCAAAATCCCAATTTAAGTAACTTTGTTCTGTACATACGACACCGTTGATTGGACTTTCCTCACCTGTTCCACCAGTACCAAATTTTTGACAAGTATAAGTTTGACCAGCTTCAGGCCCATCCATCCATCTCCAAACTCTTTCAGTTCCACTATCAGATCCTCCAGTCCAAGCATTTACAGAAACTTTATTTGCCACAAAGTCATTTTCCTGTGCAGTTGTAATATTTACTAAGTAACCAGTTAATCCATTAAATTTTTGTGCTTCACTTTTT
The DNA here is from genome assembly GCA_003212925.1 of Pelagibacteraceae bacterium AG-430-P08. Classification (GTDB taxonomy): domain Bacteria; phylum Pseudomonadota; class Alphaproteobacteria; order Pelagibacterales; family Pelagibacteraceae; genus Pelagibacter. Next base: position 11,505 of record QCOL01000007.1, read on the forward strand.
GCTGCAGCTCTAGCATCATCCCATCTTATATCTGTTGAAGAAACAGCTCTATAATAATGACCGTTTTCAGAATTATAGGCAGCACCAGTAGGTGTTGCAGATGCAGTAATAGAAACGCTAGAGGTACTTCCGTCTCCTTTAAATGAGAGAGTTGCTAATGCTGCATTTACCTCACTTTGTGTGCCCTCAAAACCAATTTCAGATCTATTATCATCTGCACAATTGCTAGGTTCAGAGCTTGAGTCTGCTGTATACCCACAATATCCATTGATTTGTTCAAGTCCAGAGACCGTTGTGATTTTCACGAACCCTGCAGTGGCTCTTATTGTAATAAGTACATCGGTTGAAAAACCACTAACAGATGGAGTGGTACCTGTTTCAGATAGCAGAACAAAATCTGATGTATTAGTTGTTAATGATGAAGGAAAAGTGAAACTTGCTGATAAAACAGTTTTTGAATTAAAAAAAAATATTAAAAAAATATATATTAGATGGAATTTAAGTTTACTTATCCTCATAAAAAAATAATTAAACTTAAAAAAAATATTATTTCAAGGAAATTAAGATAGATATTTCTGTAAAATTAATGAGGCCTCCATAGATGACGAGGTTTTAGACTTAATTTCATCTAAAGTATTATTTACCTCATTAATTTGTTTTTTCATTAAATCTGGATTTTTCAAAAAATAAACAACAGATCTAAAAATTTCTTTTGCATTACATTCTTTTTGAATTAATTCTGGAATTATTTCTTTTTGGTTAATTATATTAATTATATTTGCATATTTTGTTTTAACTAAAAATTTTACAATTAAAAAATTTATAAAATTCATTTTATAGATGATAATCGATGGTATCTTTAAATTACATATTTCCAATGAAACTGTTCCAGATTTTGCTACAGCAAATGTAGAGTTGGATAATATCTGGGTTTTAATATTTTCGTCAGATATGACTTCAACATTACTAAAATTATTTTTTTTTATCTCGTTTTTTATTAAATCTTTATTTTGATTAGTTGCATGAAAAACAAAATCATATTCATTAAATTTTTCATTCATTAATTTAATAAAATCTATTAAGATTGGTAAAAGAATGTTCGTTTCAGATGTACGGCTTCCAGCGAATAAAGATATAATTTTTTTATTTTCATTAATTATATTTGATAAATTTGTTTTAACATTTTTTTTATTTTCAAGTAAGGGATGACCAACAAAAGTATTCTTGATATTTTCTTTATCAAAATATTTTTTTTCAAAATTGAATAGTAATAAAACGTGATCTAAAAACTTTTTAAAATTCTTAACCCTACCCTCTCTCCATACCCATACTTGTGGTGCAACATAATGTATTGTTTTAATATTAGGATTGATACTTTTTACTTTTTCAGCAACTCTTAAAGTAAAATCTGGGCTATCTACACTAAAAAGAATATCAGGATTAAATTCAATTATCTTTTTTACGGTTTCGTTAATTTTATTTCTAATTTTAAATAAATTTATAATAACACTAGTAAAACCAATATAAGTTATTTCTTTAAGATCATATATTGATTTGATGCCAAGTTTATTTAGATGAGAACCCCCGACGCTTAAATATTCTATATCTGAGTGACTCTGTTGAAGCTTTGTAATTACAGTTGATGCCAATTTATCTCCTGAAGGTTCACCTGTTAATATAAAAATTTTTTTCATTTAACTGAAATAAACATCTTATTTTTATCAGCAAAACTAATACATTTATTTTTATCTAAAAATACATGTTGATTACCTTTTACCACAATGCCTTTTAATCCAGCTGTCTTACTTTGTTTTAACGTTTTTAAACCAATGGTAGGTAAATCAACCCTAAGATCCTGTTTCTTTTTCGGAAACTTAACTAAAACACCATGGTTTCGAAATTTTTTACTTTTACTTTTTTCGAGTAATTTTTTTGTTCCGCCTTTTCCCTCAATGGAGACTATTTTATTATTTCTAACCACTACTCCCTGACTATAATTATACTCTTTTAAACTATTTAGCGTTTTGATGGCTTTTCTAATATCTGACTGATCCTTATCATTGGGCTTAATCTTTGAATAATTACCCCTTTTCAGAGACAGCTCTGGATTAAATTTAAGAGAATTTTCTGTTTTTATCTTATTTTGAGCTAGAATTTTAATAATTTCTCTCAAAATTGCAGCATCCCCAAGCTTCGATGCTTTAATAATTCTTGGAATATAATAAATCCCTTTAAAATCTAGTTTTAACTTAGAAAAGTTTGGTTTGTTAACTTTTCCAGCAAATAAGACTTTTTTACAGCTGTTTTCCTTTAGTATATTAATTATTTTACCAAATTGACCTATAGAAACTGAATAAGATTTACTATTTTTTTTAAATTTCTTGGACTTAGATAAATCTATTATTATGTACTTTATTTTTCTTCTTTTGATTGTCTTAAGTATTATATTTGGAAAATCTGTTTCACCAAAAATTAATCCTATCATTTTACGAAAATGGGGTGCAAATAGACCTTTTTTTATCTTTAGTAATAAATTCTATTACTTCTTTAACTAATGGATTTTCCTGATATGTGCCATTTAATTTACTTATATTTTCATTAATATTTTTGGTAGCAAAAATCTCTTTATATGCCTCACTTAATCCTAAAATATCTTTATTTTCAAATTTAGCTCTTCTCAAACCTATTAGATTTAATCCTTGTAATGAATTTCTATTTCCTGTTGATAATCCATAGGGAATAACATCGTGTAGCACTCCAGTCATTCCTCCAATCATTGCCATTTTACCAATTCTTGTAAACTGTTGAACAGCTGAATTTCCACCTATAACTACGTTATCTTCAATAATAGCGTGACCTCCCAAGGGTACATTATTTGCTATAATAACGTTGTTACCTACCTGACAATCATGAGCTATGTGAGATGAAATCATAAATAAACAATTATTTCCAATTACGGTCTTACCTCCGCCACCAATTGTTCCAGGATTTATTGTTACATATTCTCTTATTCTATTATTATCCCCAATAACTAAACTTGTTTCTTCACCATTATATTTTAAGTCTTGAGGATCGTTAATTGAGACGAATGGATAAATCTTATTTCCTTTTCCAATTTTAGTATTTCCTGTAATGCTTACATGTGATTGAACTTCTGTATTCTCCTCAATTTCTACATTAGGACCTATGATTGTATATGGCCCGATCTTAACACTCGTATGAATTTTCGCATTTTTATTTATTATAGCTGTTTTATCTATCATTTATTTTCTCTAATAAAATTTTTTAAATCTTTTGCTGGATAACCCATCACTTTAGAATTGTCAGGGATATTCTTTATAACTCCACTACCACCACCGATCTGCACATTATTACCAATCTTAAGATGACCTGAAATACCTGCCTGACCTCCAATCATAACATTGTTACCTAAAGTCGAACTTCCTGCAAAACCTACTTGTCCAGCAATAATACAATTCTCACCAATTTTAACGTTGTGAGCTATATGTATTTGATTATCTAAATATGTATTTTTTCCTATAATTGTATTCGAAAGAGAACCCCTATCTATTGTAGAACCGCAGCCTATTTCAACATTATCTTCAATTATTACAATACCTATCTGAGGGTACCTAAAATTTAAGTCTTTGTTTGGGAAGAAACCAAATCCTTTTTTTCCAATAACACAACCATCTAATATGTGAACATTGTTTTTAATTAATGAATTTCTGATAATTACATTTGATCCTATAGAGCAATCATCTCCAATATTCACATTTTTTTCTATGATTGAATTATGACCAATTAAACAATTTTTACCTATTTTTACATTTTCACCTATAAGAACATTTTTTCCAAATTTAACTTTATCTTTGAATTCAGTTTCGTTTACATCTTTAACAGAGTTATCAAAATCATCAGTAATAGAATCTGGATAAAAAATTTTTGTAATTTGAGCGGTATGCAACAAAACTTTATCAGAAATGATTACTTTACAAGAGTTTGGTAAAAATGATTTAAAATTTTTAGATGTTATACAATATGAAGCTTTTGTATTTTTTGCGAATTCAACGTATTTTTTTGAGTGAAAAAAAGTTATTTCGTTTTTTTGTGATGAATTTAAGTCTTTAATATCTTTAATTTTATCATCAGATAAACCATCAATTTTTAAATTAATCACTTTAAGCAAATAATTTATATCATAAGGTCCAGTATTTTTAAAAAAAGGGTTCACCATTAATAAGTTTAATATCAAAACTTATTTTAAATGCTTATCAAGATTTATTGCTAATTATTTCCTATCTACAATTGTAGCTGACCATTGTGCATCGGACATTTTTTTTCCATCTACAAAAGCTTCACCCTTATATTTCCATACTCTTCCATGTGATCTAATAGCTTCAATTTTTAATTCCAATTTACAATCTGGTATAACTGGATTCCTAAATCTAGCTTTTTCAACACTCATTAAAAAAACAAGCTTATTATCATATTCTTTTTTATCTATACCGTGAGCTGTAAGTGCTGCAGCTGCTTGACCAAAAGCTTCAACAATCAAAACGCCAGGTAAAACAGGATTTCCAGGAAAATGTCCGTCAACGTAAAAAGAGTCTTTTTTAACATTCATAATTGCGGTTGCTGAATGAAGATGTTTAATATCAATCAATTCATCTATTAGTAACATTGGTTCTCTGTGTGGTAATAATTCAATTATATCTTTTTTTGTTAATCTATCTTTAGTCATTTAAATTATAATTATTCAAAACTAATTTTACTATGTTTTTCATTAAATATCTTTAAAATTTCTTTTGTAATGTCAAGTTTATCATCGCCAAAAATGATTTTATCTTTTTGCAGTAATAATTGAATAGACTCTTTTTGTAAATAATTCGTAATTAATGGATTCAACAAATCAATAATTTTTTTTTTTGAATTAATACTAAAATTATTAAAGTTATCTCTTTTTTTTTTTCTTATCTCATCAAATTTTTTTACCTCAATTTCATAATTTTTGACCATTTTATCTAATTCGTCTTTTTTTAAAATATTTTTCTGTTTGACGATTTTATCTTTTTTTTCTTTTAATTTTTTTCCTAAATCATTTAATTCAGAAATAATTTTTTTATTTTTGCTTTCTATAACTTGGTTTAATTTTTTTCCTGATGTTGAATTATTTACTATGTAATTTATATCTACAAACCTTATGTTTTCATTTGCACTAGAGAGTCCGAAAAGTAAAAAAAAAATTAATACTACTTTTAATGAGTATTTCATTAAAACTGAGTTCCTAATCTAAATCTAAAAGTTTCAGTTTTATCTGATGATGCTTTTGATAGAGCGTTTGCAAATGAAAAACTTAATGGTCCAATTGGTGTTAATAAATTAAATGCTACTCCAGTTGAGCTTCTAATAGTGCTTTTATCATCCAAGGAACTGTTATAATCAACACCCCATATATTAGCCGCATCAAAGAAAACTCCAACATCAAGATTATCCAAACCTTCAACAATATTTGGTAATGTTGCTGATAAATTCAATGCAGTCACATGATTTCCGCCAATATAATCATTATTTTCAACAGGTCCAACTTTCCCTTTTTCAAAACCTCTTAATTTATATGAGGGAACGTTTAATCTTTTTGAAATTCTTACATCGTCAGATAAGCCAGTTATAGTTTTTGCGTAAAAACTTATTTTTCCAATCGAATTAGATTTAGTAGATAACTTTTTATATTTAGCTATTTCAAATGCATTTGAGAATTCTGAATTATCTGAAATTATTGGCACCTCCTGTGAAAAAAAGGTTTGATAACCACTTTCAGATCTATATCTTTTATCTCTTAAGTCCTGATCAATAGTATAATTGAAATATAAATCTGTATACGAACCTTCTTGTTTTTTTAGGGTTTCCGAGGCTTTACTTGATGTTTCCAAATCTTCAACAAGAAAATCAATTTCAGGACTTAAAAATATATTTTGAAACTGCTCAAATTTTGTACCCAAAGAAAATCCTAATTCAGAAGTTTTATATCCAGAGTCAGTCAATAAATCAGTTGAAGAGCTTTTTAAAGACGTAAATAAGGTATTTTCAGAATTACCAAAATTTGGTTTAGCATAAATGAAACGTCCTTTAATTGTTTCAGGAGTAAGTTCAAGATTAGCATCTAAATTAATACCTTGACCTAAAAAATTCTTTTCTTTAATACCCCCGCCAAGTATTTCACCACTCGTTCCAAAACCAGCTTGTAAAGTAATTTCACCAGATGGTCGTTCTTCAACCTCTAAATCAATTATTTTTAAATTATCTTCTGAGCCATCTTGGATATCTGTATTTACTTTCTTAAAAATTCCTAAACTTTTTAAATTATTTATTGATCTATTAAATAGAATTTCATTTAAAGGATCACCCTCATCTACAATAAGATTATTTCTTATTACTTCTTCTAAAGTAGAATAATTTCCAGAAATATTAATTTTTTCGACATATTTTTTTTCACTTTCAGAGATATTTATTTCAAAATCTATTTTATCTTTATCAATTTTTTCAACTATAGAGGCGTTTATAAATTCATATTGCTTTGTTAATGCAATTTTATCAATATCTTTTAATAATAAATTAACTTTAGATAACGAATAAACTTCACCTTTAAGTTTGGTAAATTTTTTTTCTACAGATTTAAAGGTATTAAGGTCATAATTTGAGGGCACATTTAAACTAAAATTATTGAAAAAATATTTTTTTCCTGAAGTTATTTTAAAAATCAAATTAAAATTTGAATTTTTATCAAACTCAACAAATGAATTTTCAACTAATACATCAAAATATCCATTATCTTTAAAATAATTTGTTAATAATCTCTTATCTAAATTGATTAACTCTTCATTAATATAAACATTAGATGAGACAAATTTCCAAAATTTATGCTCTTCGGAAGTTATAACTTCTTTTAACCTCTTATCTTTAAAAACTTTATCACCTAAAAAAACAATCTTTTTAATTTTTGCTTTCTCACCTAATTTGATGTCAATTTTTAAATCAATAGAATTTAATTCTTTATTTAAACTTTTTGAACTTGTAATATTTGAAAAATAATATCCACTTGTTTTTAATATATTTTGAATTAACCTCAGATCAGCAGAGAGTATTTCTTGGTCGAATGACTTCATTTCTGCGAGTTGAATTTTACCTTTTATAAATTCTACTAGAGATTGTTTTTTTATTCCCGTAATCTCAAAATTATCTATAATGGGGTTTTCAGTAACATTAATTTTTAAAATTTTATTTTCAAAAATTAAATTTATGTCGCTAAAAAAATTTGTTTTATAAAGATTCTTAATAACTCTATCTAACTTTTGTTTTGAAACATTCTCATTAAGATTAACTTCAGAGAAAATTATTATTGTTTCATCTGAAATTCTTTTATTTCCAGATATCTCAAATTTTTTAATAATTTCTGCGTACAACGAACTTAAAAAAAAACAATGAATAAAAAATATTTTTATTAAAAATTTAATCATAGATAATTGGTTTTATATACCTAAAGTCTCTAATTTAAAATGAACATAATCTCTTAAATTATATATCTCTTTTATGTTTTTAGGCTGAATTTTCTTAAATTTTTGAAATTCTTTTAAATTAGAAATTTTAAAAATTAATTTAGTGAGTTTTTGAAAATCTATTTGTTTATGTAAAAATTTATTAACTAAATAATCATTTACTGTTATTAAAACAGTTTCATATAAAGAGGAGTATCTGGGTAACTTATCAAGCAAACGAATTAATGGAAATTTATTTTTTTGAACTTCTTGTAAATCTAAATTATTTAATTTCTTAAGATCTAATGATTTTGTCTTTAAATCTTTATTTTTTTTATAATAAATAGAATTATATATTGGTATTTTCATATCAGGTTCATGAGTCAGTATTTTGCTTAAACCGTTTTTAAATTTAATTATAGTATGTACATATGATTTAGGATGTGTGAGTATTGTTATCTTATCGTAATCAATATCAAATATATTTTTTGCTTCAATAACTTCAAAAACCTTGTTCATTAACGTAGCTGAATCAATTGTAATTTTTTTTCCCATTCTCCAATTAGGATGTTTAAGGGCATCACTAAGTTTGATTTTTTTAAATTTCCTTTTAGGTAAGTTTAAAAATGGTCCACCTGATGCTGTTATGTAAATTTTTTCAATATCATTTGTTTCTGTATTTTCTATAAGTGAAAAAATTGAAAAGTGTTCTGAGTCAACTGGTATGAAGGTAGTTCTATTTTTTTTTAATTCACTTTTGATTAATGGCCATCCGCACACAATTGCCTCTTTATTTGCTATTGCTATTAATCTTGTTCGATCAATTATTTTATATGTTGGTAATAATCCACCTATTCCAGAAATAGCACTCATTACGTAATCAACTTTTCTTGGTAAAATTTTTTTCAAACTTTCAAAGTTTTGAAAAATATTTATCTTTTTATTTTTACAAATAATTTTTGTTTTTTTGAAACTATTAGGATCAGTTATGATTATATTCTTAACTTTGAATTTTTTTGCTTGATTGATTAAATCTTTATAATTCGTATTTGCTGTTAGTAATTCTATATTAAAATTTTTTTTATCTTTTTTAATTATCTCAAGTAAGGATTTTCCAATAGAACTCGTTGAGCCTAAAATAACAATTTTTTTTTTCATACGATTATAATTAAATAAAAAAATGGAAATACAAAAATTATACCATCAATTCTATCAAGTAAACCTCCGTGACCTGGTAAAATTTTCCCTGTATCTTTTAATTTTGCCTTTCTCTTGAAATATGAAATTATTAAATCACCTATTTGACTAATTAGAGAGGTTAATAAAACTATTGTTAAAAAATACGTTCCTTTATCAGGAATTTGATCAGTATATAGATACTCGTAAATAAAAAGACTCGCTATTAAAGGTAAAAAGAAACTACCAAAAACTCCTGCATAAGTTTTTTTTGGACTAATCTTAGTTAATCTAGGTCCTTTAAAAATTTTACCAAATATATAACCACCTATATCTGTAAAAATACAGATTGTTATAATGAATAAAAAAACTTTATAATTTTCATTTTCTCTAAATTCGTGTGCTGAATAAAATGAAAAAAAAAGGAAAATTATTCCTAAAAGTCTAAATAAATTATTTTTTTTAGTCATTAGTACCCACTCATAACTAGCAGCTAAAAATAAAATACTTAAAAAAAATATAAAAAAGATTGAACCTTTTATAATAAAAAAGATTGATACAGGTATCAATATAAGTGAAGTTATTAATCTTTTTTCTAATTCTTTAATCATTAAATATTTCCAAAATTTCTTTTAATATTCTTATATTTCTTGATTATTTTATAATAATCTTTTTCATTAAAATCTGGCCACAATTTTTTTTCAAAAAAAATCTCTGAGTATGCTATTTGCCATAGTAAAAAGTTACTTAATCTTTTAGTATTTCCAGTTCTAATCAATATATCCGGATCTGGTGTATCTTTTGTCTCTAAATATTTTTTTATATTTTTTTCGTTAATTAATTCTTTATTTTTTACTAATTCTTTAAATGAATGTATTAATTCAGCTTTTGAACCATAATTTAAAGCTAAATTTATTTGAAGTCTTTTATTTTTTGATGTTTTTTTTTCTGATAAAGTTAACAAATTATTTAACTTAGTTGAAAAATTTTTTTTACCAATAATCTTTAACTTTATTTTTTGTTTATTCAGATCCTGAATTTTTTCTCTAAGAAAATTTTCTAAAAGATTGAACAGAAAATTAATTTCTTTTTTAGGCCTTTTCCAGTTTTCTGTTGAAAAAGCATATAAGGTTAGAAATTTTATATTATTTTTAATTGTTTCTTTGATAATTTTTTCTACTGAATTTAAACCAGCTCTATGACCAGCATTTCTTGAATTTTTATACTTCAAACCCCACCTACCATTACCATCCATGATAATGGCCACATGTTTTAATGGGTTCATATTGTCATTATTTCTTTTTCTTTTGTTGAAACTTTGTCATCAACAGTTGCAATGTGTTTATCAGTTATATTTTGAACATTTTTTTCGTATGACTTTTCCTCATCTTCACCGATTTCTTTGGATTTTAAGAGTTTTTTTAATTCTTCATTTGCATCTCTTCTTATATTTCGAATTGAAATTTTACACTTTTCTCCCATTGCTTTAATCAATTTTTTTAGCTCTGTTCTTCTCTCCTCATTTAATTCTGGTATTGGTAATCTAATTAGTTGGCCATCTATCTGTGGATTTAATCCTAATTCTGATTTCTTTATAGCCGCGTCTACTAAAGACACATTGTTTTGATCCCACACTTGAATATTTATCATTCTAGGCTCAGGTGTTGTTATGCTACCAATTTGATTAACAGGCATTTGTTGACCATAAACATCTATTTTTACTAAATCTAACATTGCTGCATTAGCTCTTCCAGTTCTTAAAGATGATAATTCTTTCGAGAATACCTCAATAGCTTTATCCATTTTTAAGCTATATGATTTTTCATCAAACATTTATTCGCCTATTTTTATTCTGCTAAATTCCTTAATTTTCAAATCATTTACAGCAAGTTCTTTTAAAACATCTTGAACTTTCTTTTTAGGTTCCATAACCCAAGCTTGTGTCATAAGAGCATTTTCTTCTTTAAATTTATTCATTTTGCCTAAACTAATTTTTTTAGCTATATCGTCTGGTTTACCTGAATTTTTTAGTTCTTCTGTTATTAATTCTTGCTCTTTTTCAATGATTGCTTTGTCAATTAATGTGGACTCTAAAGCTAAAGGATTTGAAGCTGCAATATGCATTGACAATTGTTTACCAAATGTTTTCACATTTTCAGAATTTTCTTTAGTTTCCAACGAGACAATTACAGCTAGTTTTGCCAAGTTATCCTTAACCACTGTATGTAAATATTGGTAATTAGTTGAAGAAGAGTTTGAGATAGTTTTTGTTTGTCCAATAGTTATTTTTTCTCCAATTTTAGCGATCAATGCAACCAAATTATCCTCAACTGAGGAACCATTTTTCATTTTAGCTTTCTTTAGATTTTCAAGATTAGAATCATTTTGGTTATTTAATTCACTCAGCTCTTTAACAAAATTTATAAAATCATCATTTTTTGCTACAAAATCTGTTTCACAATTAACTTCTATTATTGAAGTCTTTTTTTCATCACCACTAATTGCAACAACACCTTCTTTTGCTTCTCTTGACATTTTTTTTGATGCTTTTGAAATGCCTTTTACTCTTAAAATTTCTACTGCCTTATCTAGGTCACCATTAGCCTCTTTAATTGCTGAGTTGCAGTCTTTAAAACCAGCTCCTGTAGCAAATCTTAATTTTTTTACTTTTTCAACATCACTCATATTAATTTACTGTTTCTTTCTTTTTTTCACTAAATTTTTTCTCTAATTTTTCTCTATCTTTTTCTTGAACAGTCTTAGATGATTTAGTCTCTTTTTTTACACTTTCTTTTTTCTCAACTACAGGAATTGAACTTTTTGCAGAAACAATTGTCTCTTTAATTAAATTACAATATAAATCTATTGCTCTTCTAGCATCATCATTTCCTGGGATTGGATAATCAATACCATCAGGATTTGAATTACTGTCTAATATTGCAACAATTGGAATTCCCAATTTAACTGACTCTTGAATGGCTAGTGACTCGTAATTTGTATCTATAATAAATACTAAATCAGGAACTTTTTTCATTTCTGATATGCCACCCAATGATCTTTGTAGCTTGTCTTTTTTAACACTCATTTTAAGAAGTTCTTTTTTTGTAAAACCTCTATTTTCTGACACTAAATTTAATTCTAATTGTTTTAATTTTTTTATTGAATTCGATATAGTTCCCCAATTAGTTAGCATTCCTCCTAACCATCTATAATTTACAAAATATTGATCAGTTTCTTTAGCAACTTCAGCTATAGCCTCTGATGCTTGTTTTTTTGTAGAGACAAATAATATTTTTCCATTATTAGATATAACTTCGTGAACTTTCTCCAGCGCAACTTTTGTAAGTTCCAAAGTTTGAGTAAGATCTATTATATGGATGGAGTCTCTTTTCCCAAAAATATATTTTTTCATTTTTGGATTCCATCTAAGTGTTTTGTGTCCTAAATGAACACCTGCTTCTAATAATTGTTGGATTGTAACGTTAGGTATTTTCATATTTATTCCCGGTTAAGCCACCACAGTAATTTCCAATTAAGGACCGGAGGTATAAAACCAAAAAACTGTGTGCGTTTTTGTTAATTTTAGTGACTATTTACAAAGATTTTTTTTATTTAACAAGCTTAAAATTATCGAATAATCGCAGAAATTTCTTTATTTCTAATTATATTTAACATTTTTCTGTCAATATTTCTCTTATTCTTAAGTGTAAAATCCAATTCATTATTTTGGTCTCGTAATTTAATTTTAACAATTGTATTTCCCTCGTCGGGGATAATTTTTGAGATTTCGCTCAATTCATTTAATGATTTTAAATTAAAAAGTACTTCTTCGATTGGTTTATTAATCAAATCTGAAAGTGAAGCTATTTTCTGAACATTTATTCTTTTGAATCTATTCTCTTCATCTGAAATAGATTTTACTAAAGTTAATATAATTGATGATCCCTCTTTCAATATGTCTCGGTTTTTTTCCAAAACCTCAGAAAAAATGAATAATTCAAAAACACTAGTTAGATCAGTTAATTTTAAAACAGCATAAGGATTTCCTTTGGCAGTTTTTCTTTCTTGTATTTTTAATAAAGTTGCAGCGATATTTGAATTAATTATTTCATTGTCACTATTAAAACTTAGGTAATCTTTTATATTATAGTCTTCAAATATTTCTTTAAATTGATTTAAGGGATGATCTGATATAAAAAAACCAACTGACTCAAATTCTTTGGACAATCTTTCCTCAAACTTCCAATCATCGATCTTTATTATCGCTTCACTATCTGGGATATCATTTTCACCGAACAAATCAATCTGATTAGCAGATTTATTTTCATAAATATTTTTTGATTTTGTTATAAAGTTTGGTATTGAATTAAATAACGATTGTCTATTTAGATTTATATTATCAAAAGCTCCTGCTTTTACTAAACCTTCTAATTGTAACTTGTTGATATCTTTTGGATTTACTCTGTTTAAAAAATCATTAATAGAACTAAATTTTCCATTTTTAATTCTTTCTTCAACAATATTTGAGACCGCTTCATATCCTACAGCTTTAACAGCCCCTAGAGCATAATAGAATTTTTCTCCATCTGTTCTAAAATCCGCATAACACTCATTTATATCTGGTCTTACTATTTTTATTTTCAATCTTTTTAATTCCTCATAAAATTCACTTAATTTATTTTGATTAGAAATATCCATTGTCATTGATGCAGCAATAAATTCTTTTGGATAATATGTTTTTAAATAAGCTGTTTGATAAGAAATAATTGCATATGCAGCTGCATGACTTTTATTAAAACCATATTCTGCAAAAGGCTCTATTTTCAAAAATATTCCTGCAGCAACATCTTTGCTAATACCATTGTTTACAGCACCCGAAATGAAACTTTGTTTTTGTTTTTCTAATTCTGCTCTTTTCTTTTTACCCATTGCTCTTCTTAGAATATCTGCTTGACCAGCAGTAAAACCAGATAATTTTTGTGCAATTTGCATTACTTGTTCTTGGTAAATTATTACACCATAAGTAGGCCGTAAAATATCCTCAAGTAAAGGATGTAAATAATCAGGTGTTTTTTTTCCATGTTTGCAATCATTATAAATCGGTATATTGCTCATTGGACCTGGTCTATAAAGTGCTACTAGTGCAATAATGTCCTCTATGTGATTTGGTTTCATTTGCATCAATGCTTCACGCATTCCAGCACTTTCAATTTGAAATAAACCAACAGTTTTGCCAGATGACAATAGGTCAAAAACTTTTTGATCTTCAAAATTTATGTTTTCAATATTAAATTTTTTATCTTTTTTTCTTATTAGTTTTTGAGTGTTATTTATAACTGTTAAAGTCTTTAATCCCAAAAAATCAAACTTGATTAATCCTGCATTTTCAGCTGAGTACATGTCAAATTGTGTTGAGGGTAATAATAAGTCAGATGTTGCGTCCTTATATAATGGTACGATCTCAGTTAACTCTTTGTCTGCTATCACTACGCCTGCAGCATGAGTTGCAACATTTCTATTTAGTCCTTCTAATTTTAATGAAAGATCTGTAAGTTTTTTTACTCTACTATCCTCATTTATTAGTTTTTGAAGTCTTGGTTCTCCAGCTATACATTCGGTCAGATTTTGTGGCCTTGATGGATCGAATGGAATCATTTTTGATATACTGTCAACAAAACCATAGGCCAATCCTAAAACACGTCCAACGTCTCTAATAACCATTCTGGCCTTTAATTTTCCAAAAGTGATTATATGAGCTACACTATTTTCATATTTTTTTGTTAAATATTTAAAAACTAAATCCCTTTTTTCCTCGCAAAAATCTATATCAAAGTCAGGCATTGAAATTCTATCTGGATTTAAAAATCTTTCAAAAATTAGGTTAAATTTTATTGGATCAACATCAGTTATTGAAAGACACCAAGCGACCAATGAACCAGCACCAGATCCTCTACCCGGTCCAACTGGTATATCATTTTCCTTTGCCCATTTAATATAGTCAGATACAATTAAAAAATAACTTGCATAATTCATTTTAATTATGATTTCTAACTCATGATCTAATCTATCTTTATATTTCAAATAACTCTTGTTAGATGCAAAATCTTTATTGTCTAAGTTAAATATTTTTATAAATTTTTCATTAAGGCCATCTAATGAGTTTTTCTTTAAAGTTTCGTCTGCACTGATGCCTTTATCAGAACTGATGTTAGGTAGTATAGGTTTGGATGATAAAGGTCTAAAATTACATCGAAATGGAAAGTTATAATTATTTTCTAATGCCTCAGGTATATCAGCAAATAAATCAATCATTTCTGAATTAGTTTTAAGATAATGCTGATTGCTAAATCTAACTCTGTTTTTTTCGTTTACATAAGTTTTGTTTTTTATACATATCAATGCATCGTGTGCCTCATGCATATCTTTATCTATATAAAATACTTCATTAGTAGCGATTAGAGGAATATCTAATGTTTTTGATCTTGTTAAATTAAATTTTTCAAACTCTTTTTCATTTAAATCACCATGACGCTGTATTTCAATATAAAATCTATCACCATAACAATTTTTTAATTTTAAAAAAATTTCTTGAATTTCGGCAAATTTACCTTTGTTAAACAATTGTCCAAAAAAACCATTAATCGTTCCAGAAAATACTGCTACTCCTTCATTTTTATTTAGTAGCTCGTCAAAATCTAAATGAGGTTCAGAAAGCTCGTCATTTTTTAAAAAAGACAAAGAAGATAACTTTATTATTGTTTTATATCCATCTTCATTTAATGCGAATAAAGGTATAAGACCTGTTGTATCATCTAATTTAAAATTAATTTGAGTTCCAATTATTGGTTGAGATCCAGATTTAGATAATTTTTCAGCAAACTCTAAGGCGCCACATAGATTGGAGGTATCACACAAACCTATTGCTTTTAGTTTATTATCTTTAGAAATATCTTTTAAATCATCTAACTTGATAGCTCCTTCACAAATAGAAAATTGAGAATGTATTTTTAGATGATTAAATTTTTCAGATTTAGACTCTTGCATTAATGGTCCTTATATTACCATTAACTATTTCCAACATGCAATCAGCCTTTTTAGCAAAAAATCTATTATGAGTTGCAAAGATTATTAGTCGGTTTGCATTAATTTGTTTTTTTAAAAGATCAAAAACACTTTTTGCAGTTTCTAAATCTAAACTTCCTGTTGGTTCATCAGCTAAAATAACTTGAGGATCGTTAATTAAAGCTCTAGCTATTGATACTCTTTGTTTTTCACCTCCAGAGAGTTCTGCAGGATAATGATAAATTCGATTTGATAAACCAACTTTTTTTAACAATTTTTTTGATTTTATTTCTGAAATTTCTTTATTTTTTTCAATAGCAAGATTGGCCAAATATACATTTTCTAAAGCTGTGAAATCTGGAAGTAAATTATCCTGTTGATATATAATTCCAATTTTATTAGCTCTTAAAACGTCATTATAGTTAGAATTTTTATAATCTATTTGTTTATTACCATATCTCATTATACCACTTGATGGTCTATCAATTAATGATAACAAGTTTAGTAATGTTGATTTTCCAGAACCAGAGGGTCCCATTAAAGAATAAATTTTTCCAAGTTTAAAATTATAAGTTAATTTTTTTAAAACTCTTAAATTTTTTTGGTGAGTAAAAGACTTAGAAATATTTGAAAGTTTAATAAAATTACTCATATTTTAATGCTTTAACAGGATCTAGTTTTGCTGCTTTTAAGGCAGGGAAAATTGAAACAATAATTGTAATAATTATTGAGCATAGCGAGATTAATAAAATTGATGGCGGGTTAATCTCTGAGGGCATCGTGCTTAAAAAATATATTTCCTCTGGAAACAAACTTATATTAAACAAAGTGCTTAAAAATTGTCTTAAATTTTCAACATATATTGAAAAAGTCACACCAAGAATAATCCCAAAAATTGTAGCAGTTGTTCCTATTATTACTCCAACAAGAAAAAATATTTTTACAATTGATTTATTAAGTACACCAATAGATTTTAATATCGCAATATCTTTTGTTTTGTTTTTAACCAATATTGTTAAACCAGAAATTATATTAAAAGCGGCTACAATAATAATTAAAGACAATATTATAAACATTACATTTCTCTCCACTTTAAGAGCTGAAAAAAGTGCACTATTCATATCTGACCAAGAATACACAAATTCATTTTCAAAAATTTTCTGTACTATTTCTTTTTGATCTTGAATTTTTTGAGGATTTTTTAGATAAATTTCTAAATTTCTATCATCCTTATTTAGATTAAAGAACTCCTCTAGAGTTGATAAATTTATAAAAGCTATATTATTGTCGAAATCAACAAGTCCACTTTCAAAAATTGATACAACTGTAAAAGTTTTTTGTTTAGGTATATTACCTATTATTGTCTCAATTCCACTTGAGGACATTATTGTAATATCATCCCCTATATCAAGATTTAAATTAAAACTAAGCTCTTTACCAATTGAAATAAAATTTTTACTTAAATTGCTTCTATTACCTAAAAAATTTTTATTTTTTACTAGTTCAAGTTTAGGGAAATCATTAGTTGCATAACCTCGTAGCACTATTCCTTTTGAAGTCTCACTCTTGATAATTATAGCCTCTCCTGAATTGCTTAAAATCAATTCGTTAGAGATAAGTTTTAAATTGTTTAGTTTTGATTTTTCAATTTCAATTATATTTTCATATGGTTTGACGGTTATATGAGCATTGAAACCAACGATCTTATTAATTAATTCTGTTCGAAAACCATTCATAACAGACATAACAATTATTAAAACAGCTACACCAAGACTAATACCAATAAATGAAAAAATTGAAATAACATTTAGAAAGCCATCTTTTTTTCTGGCTTTCAGAAACCTGAAGGTAATTTCTTTTTCTAGAGTAGAAATCAATTTTTTTCTTTTTGTTTTTTAATTATTTCTATTATTTCAGCTATTTTTAATTTTTTTGTTTCTTTTCCAACTTCTTTAAATTCTATTAAGTCACCCTCAGTTTGTTTACCTATTATTATTTGATACGGAGCACCTATTAAATTCATCTTTTTTATTTTTGATGAAAAATTTTCATCAGTATCATCAATTATTGCGTCAATGTTGTTTTTTTCTAATTCAGAATTAATCGTATTTGCTTTTTCTAATGCTGAATTATCATTTTTATTTATCATTGTTATTATTCCAATATCATATGGTGCAACAGATATTGGCCATTTCATGATTTCATTTTTCTCATCGTATTTTGCTTCTATTATTGCGCCTACTAACCTTGAAACTCCTATGCCGTATGAGCCCATTTTAACAAAATCTTTTTTACCACCAGGAAGATCTACTGATGCACCCATTGGTTTTGAATATTTGTCACCAAAATAAAATATATGACCCACCTCAATACCTTTAGTTTTCAATCGATTAGTTTCTGAAACTTTTTTTTCAAACTCATTCTTGTTAAATTTTTCATCAGTAACTGAGTAAAATTCTTCATATTTTTTTCTTAGGCCTTCTAATGATTTTTTTTCCAATTTTGTACCTTCACTTTTCAAATCAAAAATTCTCTTATCTGTATAAATTTTACTTTCACCAGTTTCAGCTAAAATAATAAACTCATGAGAAAGGTTGCCTCCTATAGGTCCAGTATCAGCAGCCATTGGAATGGCAGTAAGATCTAATCTCTTAAAAGTTTTTAAATAAGATAAGAAAAATTTATTATAGGAAAATAAAGCTTCCTCATCAGAAATATCGAATGAGTAAGCATCTTTCATATAAAATTCTCTGCATCTCATTATTCCAAATCGTGGTCTAATCTCATCTCTAAATTTCCATTGAATATGATATAAAAGTTGTGGGAGCGATTTATAAGACTTCATTGAAGCTCTAAATATATCCGTTACAAGTTCTTCATTAGTTGGGCCATAAAGCATTTCACGATCTTGACGATCTTTTATTCTAAGCATTTCCTCACCATAGTCCTCATATCGCCCACTCTCTTTCCATATCTCACTTGATTGTATTGTTGGCATTAAAATTTCTTGAGCTCCAATTTTGTTTTGCTCTTCTCTAACAATATCTTCAATTTTTTTCATAACTTTAAAACCTAATGGTAACCAAGAGTAAATTCCTGCTGATGATTGTTTAATCATTCCCACACGTAACATTAATTGATGTGATTTTATTTTGGCTTCTGAAGGATTGTTTTTTAAAATTGGAATAAATGATTGTGAAATATACATTCTAAGTGATTATATTTCTTAAATTTAAATATTCAAATTTCATAAGTAAGTAAATAATTATAAACAAAACTGTTGTAATTCCAGTACAATAAACAAATTTCTTTAACATTTTTGGATTTTCTGGGGAGCCTGGATCCTCACCCTCAATTTTAATCACTTTATTTCTCTCTACATCTATTGGTAGAATTGCAAAGAAAATTATCCACCAAATAATTATATAGATTATTGCTAATCCTGTGAGGCTCATTAAATCTTAACCAAGTTAATATTAGCAAAAGGTTTTTTTCCAGTTTTTTCTTTAGTAAATTTACGACAAGCAATTTTTAGCGCATCTATTAAATTGTGCTCTTGCTGTTTATTACCAAGTTTAAATGTTCTTGATGTTTTTTCAATTTCATCTTCTAGTCCATATAAAAACTCCTCTTTCTCATGAACAGGCAATCCCCTGAAAGTGATTATGGGACTATTGTGGATATTTCCCTTTGGAGTAATTAAAATTGTTATTTCCAAATATCCATTACTACTCAAATTTCTTCTGTCTTTTATTGACTGAGAATCTTCTTCAACACTAACATTTCCATCTAAATATAATCTACCACTCGGTGCTTTATCATAAACTTCTGGTTTATCTCCAGGTGATAATTTAACAATATCTCCATTTTCAACTTGAACAGGATGAGGAACCTGCATTTCTTTTGCAAAATTGATATGTTCTATCATATGTCTATGCTCTCCATGAACTGGAATAACACATTTGGGTTTGACCCATTGATACATATCTTTAAGATCTTCTCGATTTGGATGACCTGATACATGAATAAATTCAGTTTCTTCAGAGATCACCTCGATACCATCTTTCACTAATTGATTATGGAGCTTATAAAGTTTTTTTTCATTACCTGGAATAATTTTTGATGAAAAAATTACAGCATCATCTTTTTCAATAAATACATCTGGATGAACATAACTTGCTATTCGCATCATTGCTCCCATTGGTTCACCTTGACTACCTGTGCATAAATAGAGAATTTTTTCTCTAGAGAAATTTTTTGCATCTCTAGGATCAATAGGTTCAATTGTATTTTTTAAATATCCACATTGTCTTGCAGCCTTATAAATTCTGTGCATTGATCTTCCAACTAAAGATATCTGTCTCCCAGATTTTTCAGCACAGTAAAAAGCTGTTTCCATTCTTGCGACGTTTGAAGCAAAAGAAGTAATGATAACTCTTTTTTTTAATCGATTAACTATATTTAACAAATTTTTTCTTACATCTAACTCTGATCCTGATCTTCCGGCACTAAAAACATTTGTTGAGTCACAAATCATTGCTAAGACACCCTCATCACCTATTTCTTTTAATCTTTTAGAATTAATTTCATCACCGATTAGTGGATTTGGATCTACTTTCCAGTCTCCAGTATGTAGAATTACACCTGCTGGAGTTTTTATTCTCAAACCATTTGGCTCTAGTATTGAATGTGTTAAAGTTATGTATTCAATCTCAAACTTTTCTAATGAAATATTTCCATTTAATTCAACAATTTGTAGATCTTTAGTAATATCAATATGTTTTTCTTTAAATTTTTCCTTTATCAAAACAGCTGTGAACGGTGTTGCGTATATCTTGCATTGAAGTTTTGGCCATAAATGAGCAATTGCTCCAATATGATCTTCATGGGCATGGGTAAGAACTATACCTAATAAATTATCTTTCTTTTCAACAATAAATCCTGGATCTGGATAAATTAAATCTATTCCAGGAAGAGTATCATCTGCAAAAGTAACACCAATATCAACCATGATCCATTTGTGGTCGCCTGGTAAACCATAACCAAACAGATTCATGTTCATCCCAATTTCACCAGATCCACCTAGTGGACAAAATAATAATTCTTCTTTCATCTATTTAATAATTTAGAAATTTTTATAAGACCCTTAACAGTGATATCTTTGTTTTCAATAACTTTTGTTTTAATCGAATTTTTAAATAAATCAGAAAAGCCACCCGTAATAACAACCTTATAAGATTTTCCTGTTTCTTTCTTAATCAAATTAATAATATTGTCAATTAAGCCTGCATAGCCCCAAAAAAAACCTGATCTAACGGCTGAATTCGTATCAATTCCAATTACATTTTTTATTTTTTTAAGATTAATTTTTGGTATCAAAGAAGCCTTATCAGTTAAAGTACTTAATGAAATACTTATACCAGGAGCAATGACACCTCCTCGGTAAGTATTATCTGCTAATACATCGAACGTTGTGGCTGTGCCAAAATCTAAAATGATGAAATTTTTCTTAGGACTCATTAAACTTATTGCATTTGTCAATCTATCAGAGCCGACTTGTTTAAAGTTTGCTTTTATATTTAGAATAGATTTTAAATTGAGATCTTTTATTTCATAACACTTAACTTTAGTTTTTTTTGATATAAATCTTTTAATAGAGTTAAAAGTTTTTGGTACAACGCTACAAAATAATATCTTTTCAATATTCTTGAAATCTTTTGTTAAAATTTTAAATTTTTTATTAAGAATTGAGTTTGTTATTAATTTTGATGGTAAACTTATTTTTTTTAAAATCTTATCTTTAGGATTTACTAAAAATAATTTAGTTACTGAATTTCCAATATCTCCTAAAATTAGCATATTTATATTTATACTCTTTTTTTAATTAATCTCTTTAAATTGTTTTCAAAAATCTTTTTTAGCTTTAATTCAAATTTTTTTTTTGATATATCTTTTTTTATAAGCTCTCTTAAATGAGTAGTTGGATAATTACTTATAAAGGGACTTTTTATTAAATTTACTCCAATACCAACAATCAAATAAGTATTATTTAATTTATTCACTTTTTCTTGTAATATTCCACATATCTTTTTTTTCTGGATTAAAAGATCATTAGGTTTTTTAAAATGAATCTTTTTTTTATAATATTGTGAAATACATTTTTTAACTATTAAACAATTAATTTTAGTTAATTTATTTAAAGATATCTTAAAGTTTTTAAGATTATAAAAAAAACTTACGAATAAATTTCCTTTATAAGAAACCCATTTTTTTCCATATTGGCCTCTACCGTTAACTTGCAAATCAGATAAGATCATACCAAAATCATAATTATAATTTTTAATTATTCTTATTGCGGTATTGTTGGTACTTTTTACTTTATTAAATCTAAATATTTTAAATTTCATTAAATTATATTGATTTTTGAAACTACATCAATCAATTCACTGGGAAAAATAAAGTACATTAAAATTAGTATTGTAGAAACTGTTAAAGATAACTTCAACCAAAGGTTATGATCCTTGTCATAACTTTCTTTTTCCTCATCAAAATACATTATCTTAATAATTCGCAAGTAATAAAACGCTGCTACTACTGTTGATAATAGTCCAACAATAGCTAAAAAATACATTGACTGTTCAATGACAGATTTAAAAATATAAAATTTTGCAAAAAAACCTGCTAGTGGTGGTATTCCAGCTAAAGAAAATAGAACTATCAATAATGAAATTGAAAGCAAGGGATGATTTTTTGATAATCCTGATAAATCATCTATTTGTTCATAATAAATATTGTTTCTTTTCATCATTAACAAACATGAAAAAAAACCTAAGTTCATGATAATATAAATGGTCATATAGATAACTGAGCTTTGTATCCCTTCATTAGACCCAGTTGCTAAACCTGCTAATGCATATCCAATATGACTAATAGAGCTATAAGCTATAAGTCTTTTAAGATTTTTTTGTCCTATTGCTGCTATTGCACCAAAGAGCATAGATGCGATTGATAAAAAAACTAAAATCATTTGCCACTGATCAATAAGATTTAAAAAAGGAACGTATAAAAATCTTATAAACACAGTCAATGCTGCTATTTTAGGGACCATTGTAAAAAATAATGTTACAGATGTTGGTGACCCTTCATATACGTCTGGAGCCCACATATGAAAAGGCACAGCAGAAATTTTAAATGCTAAACCCACCAAAATAAAAACTATTCCAAAAGTAATAGCATATTCATTTGTGTTAAATTGAGTTGAAATAACATTAAAATTTGTTGAGCTGGTAAAACCATAAATTAAAGAACAACCGTACAATAATAAACCTGAGGATAATGCGCTTAAAACAAAATATTTTAATCCTGCTTCAGATGATTTTAATTGATCTCTATTAAATGTTGCCAAAACATATAAAGCTAACGATTGAAGCTCTAAACCCATATAGAAAACAATTAGATCATTAGAGCTAATCATAATCATCATACCCAATACAGAACTTAAAATTAAAATTGGATACTCAATTTTGAAAATTTTAAAAGTTCTTAAATAATTTGATGAAATAAGCAAAACTACAAACGCGGCCAATAAAGTTATAATCTTCATGAATGATGACAAATAATCTATGATAATACTTTCATTAAATAGAGTTGTCGGATTAATACTTAAAGTTTCATTAAATGTGATGACTGCTGTAATAAATAAAACTAATAACGAAATATTATGGATTATTTTTGAACTATCTTTTTTAAAAACTCCCAAAATAAGTAAAAACATTATTGATAATGAAATAAAAATTTCTGGAAATATTAATTCAATGTTATTCATTGTTTGCTTACCACGCTAAAGTTATATGTGTCGATTAAATCACTTATCGAAACTTCAATAGTGTTGATTAGTGGTTCTGGATAAAAACCAAAATATAAAGTTGGTATAGCTAAACAGGTAAGTGTGAACGCCTCCGATTTATTTAGATCAATCATTTTTTTTAACTCAGAGTTTATTAGTTTTCCAAAAATAACCCTTTTATACAACCAAAGCATATATGCTGCTCCAATGATAACTCCAAAACTAGCTAATACTGCTACTAAAAAATTATCTTTGAAAGCAGCCATTAAAATTAAAAATTCGCCAACAAACCCACTTGTGCCTGGTAATCCTAAAGCAGCCAAAGTAAATACCATAAATAAAATTGCATATTTGGGTATAATGGTAACAATACCTCCATAGGTTGCGATCAATCTAGAATGCATTCGATCATAAACAACACCAACACATAAAAATAAAGCTGCTGATACAAGTCCATGACTTATCATTTGAATTATACTTCCTTCAATGCCTTGCTGTTGAATAGTAAATATTCCTAAAGTAACAAATCCCATGTGTGCCACAGAAGAATATGCTATTAATTTTTTCATATCTTCTTGCATCAAAGCAATTAATGACGTGAAAATAATTGCGATCACACTTAATGTGTAAATTAAAGGAGTAAAAACCTCGGAGGCAGAGGGAAATAATCCCAAAGAAAATCTTATGAATCCATACCCAGCCATTTTAAGCAAAATCGCAGCTAACAACACTGATCCAGCTGTAGGAGCTTCAACGTGTGCATCTGGAAGCCAAGTATGAACTGGCCACATTGGAGTTTTTACAGCAAATGAACTAAAAAAAGCTAACCATAATAAATTTTGATATTTCGTTTCTATACCTAATTCATAGAGTTGAACAACATCCGTGGTGCCTGTGATCCAATAAATTGAAATTATTGCCACTAACATTAGCACTGATCCTAAAAGTGTGAATAAAAAAAACTTAAAAGCAGAATAAACTCTTCTAGCTCCGCCCCAAATTCCAATAATTAAAAACATTGGAATTAATCCAGCTTCAAAAAATAAGTAAAAAACAACAAGATCTAGAGAACAAAAAACTCCTATCATGAAAGTTTCCATAACGAGGATAGCTATTAAAAATTCATTTAATCTTTTTGTGACTGAATTATTTACTGAAATTATACACAGAGGTGTAATAAATGTTGTTAGAATTATAAAAAGTATTGATATTCCATCAATTCCTACTTTGTAATTAATTAAACCTTTGATCCAAATTCTATCTTCGACAAATTGAAAGGCAGAAGTTGTTTGGTCAAATAAAAACCATAAATAAATAGATAAAAAAAAGTTTACTAGAGATGTAAATAAGGCAACATATTTTGCAGTAATTTTATTTTCACTTTTACTTTTTGTAAAAATTAAAAAGAGTGCTCCGATAGAAGGTAAAAGTATTAATGAGGAAAGAATTGGGAAATTCATTATTTAACAATTAAGAAGGTTAAAAAAGCAGAAAAACCAAGTAACATTACAAATGCATATTGATAAATATAACCACTTTGGAATTTATTGGCTTTAATAGAAAATTTTTTAATTACCTCAGAAATACCATCAGGTCCAAAGCCATCAATAACTTTAATATCAAAAAACTTCCACAAAAATAATCCAAACTTTTTCGAAGATTTTACGAATAAAGTGTCATAAATTTCATCAAAGTACCATTTATTTAATAAAAATTCATATAATGGTTTATTAATATTTAATAGTTGAGTTGGGAAATTCTTATTTTTTACAAACAAATAGTAAGCTAATGGTATAGATAAAATTACTAAAGTTGGGGTTAAAATTAAAAACCATAATGGTGGATGATCGGTGCTTAATGGTTCTAAAAAGAAAATTGATTCATTCCAAAAATTATTAATTCCCTCATAACCTATAAATAAATCTTTAAAAATAAATCCAGCAAAAATCGCTCCAATAGATAATATTATTAAAGGTATTAACATAACTGGAGGAGACTCATGAGTCTCCTCAATCTTAAATTCCTTGTTGTTATACTGTCCATGAAAAGTTTTAAACATCAATCGCCACGAATAAATTGATGTTAAAAAAGCTGTAAAAATACCTATTCCAGCTGCATAATATCCCGTAGTACTCCCACTTAAATATGCAAATTCTATAATTGCATCCTTAGAATAAAAACCAGACAGCAAGGGAAATCCTGTTAATGCTAAAGTTCCAATTATCATTAAAGCATACGTATAAGGCAATTTTCTCCATACTCCTCCCATATTATTTATATTTTGCTCATTTTTAAATGCATGAATAACAGACCCTGATCCTAGAAATAATAATGCCTTAAAAAATGCATGAGTAAATAAATGGAACATAGCAACATTATATGCACCTACACCAGCCGCAAAAAACATATAACCTAATTGACTGCATGTTGAATAAGCTATGATTTTTTTTATGTCTGTTTGAACTAAAGCTACACTCGCTGCAAAAAAAGCTGTGCTCATACCAATTATGGTAACGATGTTTAAAGCTAACTCTGAATATTCATATATTGGTGAACACCTTACGACTAGAAAAACTCCAGCTGTAACCATAGTTGCTGCATGAATCAATGCAGAAACTGGTGTTGGACCCTCCATTGCATCTGGTAACCATGTATGCAAAAAAATTTGTGCAGATTTACCCATTGCACCAATGAATAATAATAAACAAATTAAATCTACAGCATTAAACTGAATACCTAAAAAATTAAGTTTTTCGTCTACAACTGTTGGGATTTGATTAAAAACTTCTGTGTAGTTTACTGTTCCAAATAAATAAAAAATCAAAAATATACCAAGAGCAAAACCAAAATCTCCAACCCTATTTACAACAAACGCCTTAATCGCTGCTGCATTTGCAGTTTCTTTTTTAAACCAAAAACCAATTAAAAAATACGAGCAAAGACCTACCCCTTCCCAACCAAAAAATAATTGTATAAAATTATCAGCCGTTACCAACATTAACATTGCAAATGTAAATAACGATAAGTAAGCCATAAATCTCGGTTTGTGAGGATCGTGAGACATGTATCCAATCGAATAGATATGAACTAATGCAGAAACAAAAGTTACGACTACTAACATTACTGATGATAATGCATCAATTTTCATTGACCAGTTTACCTGTAACGATCCAGAATTAATCCATGTAGCAATTTTGATATTTTCCTCGTATTGATTAAAAATTACCTCATAAAATATAATTGCTGAAAAAACAGCTGAAATTGATACCAACAAACTTGTAACTATCTCAGAATTTCTGTCACCTATTAACTTGCCAAAAAATCCAGATATAATTGATGCGATTAATGGTAATGCTAAAATTGAAATTTCCATCTTATCCTTTTAATTTGTCTATCTCTTCAACTCTTATAGTTCCCGCATTTCTGTAATAGACTACTATTATAGCAAGACCAATTGCTGCCTCAGCAGCTGCTACAGTCAAAATAAATAATGTAAAAACTTGACCAGTTAAATCGCCAAGATAAATAGAAAACGATACTAAATTAATGTTCACAGCTAATAATATCAGCTCAATACTCATCAAAATCACGATAATATTTTTTCTATTAAGAAAGATACCAATGACACCAATACTAAAAATTACTGCTCCTAAAGTAAGATAATGTCCTAGACCTATTTCAATCATCTATCTTTACTCCTTTATTTGATTGAACTTCTAAAACTTCAATACCTTCAGATCTTTCTCTAGAAATTTGTTTGAAATAACTTTGTGTTTTGACTCCTTCTCTTCGTCTAAAAGTAAGAACGATTGCACCAATCATTGCGATTAATAATATCATTCCACTAATTTGAAAAATATGAATATAGTCAGTATACAAAACCTGGCCTAATGAGTGTGTATTACTTATTTCATTGGAAATTTGAGTGGTATTTGGATTAGATAATTCTGGTTTATATTTCCAACCACCTACAACAATAATTAATTCAAAAAAAATAATTGTGCTTATAATTAAACCAACTGGAATATGACTAGAAGAAGTTGTCTCTGAATTAAACCACTGATTTTTTTGTTGAGCAACATTCAACATCATTACAACGAATAAGAACAAAACAGCTACGGCACCAACATATACAATTAGCATTATCATTCCTAAAAACTCCGCTCCAATCATTATAAAGAGACATGAAATACTGATAAAATCTAATATTAAAAAAAAAACTGAGTGTATGGTATTTTTCGAAACTGTAACCATGATGGCTGAAATGACTGCAATAATCGAAAAAACGTAAAAAAATATTGCATGAGCTTCCATAAATTTACCTATAAGGTTTATCTGATTTTATATTCGCCGCTAAAATATTTTCCCATCTATCTCCATTATCTAGAAGTTTTTCTTTAGTATAATAAAGTTCTTCTCTTGTCTCTGTTGAAAATTCAAAATTTGGACCTTGCACTATTGCATCTACAGGGCATGACTCTTCACATAAGCCACAATAAATACATTTCATCATATCAATATCGTAACGCGTAGTTTTTCTGCTCCCATCAGATCTTTCAGCTGACTCGATTGTAATTGCTTGCGCTGGGCAGACTGCTTCACATAACTTACATGCTATACATCTCTCTTCACCATTTGGATATCTTCTAAGTGCGTGCTCTCCTCTAAATCTTGGGCTAATTTTTCCTTTTTCAAAAGGATAGTTTATTGTTTTTTTTGTTTTAAACATTTCTCTTAAAGCAATTAGTAAGCCAGTTACAAAATCAACCATGAATATTGTTTTCAAAAATCTTGTAATTTTCATTTACAGTGTAGGTAAAAGGTTGAAATAAAATAAATAACTGGCAGTCAAAACAACATAGGTTAGAGAAAGTGGAAGGAATATTTTCCAACCTAATCTCATTAATTGATCATATCTATATCTTGGTACGACTGCTTTAACTAATGCAAATAAAATAAATAAAAGTAATATCTTTAAAATTAGCCAAATAGCTCCTGGTACTAAATTAAATGGATATAAATCAATAGGTGAAAGCCAACCCCCTAAAAATAAAATCGATCCTAAAGCACACATTAATAAAATGTTTGCGTACTCTCCTAACCAGAACATTGCATACATCATGCCAGAATACTCAGTTTGATATCCTGCAACCAATTCTGCTTCAGCTTCTGGTAAATCAAAAGGTGGTCGATTTGTTTCTGCTAAAGCGGAAATAAAAAATATTACAAACATTGGAAATAAAGGAATTATAAACCAGATATTTTGTTGAGCTAAAACAATATCAGTTAAATTCAATGATCCCACACACAAAAGGACATTGATGATGATTATTCCTATTGAAACCTCATAAGAAACCATTTGCGCCGCAGATCTTATTGAACCTAAAAAAGGATATTTGGAATTGGATGCCCAACCCCCCATGATAATTCCATAAACTCCAAGAGAAGAAACGGCAAAAATATAGAGAATTCCAACATTTATATTAGCTAAAACCTGATCTTCTCCAAAGGGAATAACCGCCCATGCTATCAAAGCTAAAGTCATTGTAATGATAGGAGCTAAAATAAA
This sequence comes from Pelagibacteraceae bacterium AG-430-P08, assembly GCA_003212925.1. GTDB lineage: Bacteria > Pseudomonadota > Alphaproteobacteria > Pelagibacterales > Pelagibacteraceae > Pelagibacter. The sequence continues at coordinate 40,693 of QCOL01000007.1, forward strand.
AATAATCTTATTTGAACTAGCTGGAATTATGATTTCTTTAAAAATATATTTTAATGCATCAGCCAATGATTGTAATAAACCAAACGGACCAACAACATTGGGACCTTGTCTTTTTTGAACAAAAGCCCAAACTCTTCTATCTAACCAAACAATCATGGCTACAGAAACCAATACTGGAACAAGAAGAAAGAGGATCTTATAGACCTCTTCAAAAACTAAATTCATATATTCCATTATTTATCCTTCTGTGCCAGTTCTTTTAACTTCTAATTTTGAATTATTACAATTCAACATTGTTTTTGATGAGCGTGCAATTACATTTGAAAAATAATAATCCTTGTATGAAATTTTAAGTATTTCATCCTCAAAATTACTTAAATTTTCTTTAATATTAGAGTGTCCTTCCTGTTTTTCTTTTTTTAAATTTATATAATTAAACATACTGCTCTCTAATTCATCTTTATCATTAAAAAGTCTTCTATTATTCATAAATTCAGCAAAATTGTTTATGATTTCCCAATCTTCTTTAGCATCTCCTGGTGGATATGATGCTTTATAAGCCTTTTGTACTCTACCCTCTAAATTAGTAAAATGACCTGATTGTTCTGTGTAAGCTGCACCTGGCAAAATAATATCTGCAAGTTCTGCACCATTATCACCATGGCTTCCTATATATATTACAAACTCATTTTTTTTATTAAATTTTAGATCATCTTGACCCATTAAAAAAACTAAATCAAATTTGTTTTCATTCAGATTCTTAATTAATTCATTTTTTTTATCAACAATATCAAGATCTAAACTTCCAACTGTAGCTGCATCGGTTGGTAAAAAATTTAAAGGACTCCATTCGTCAGTATATTTATTATTTCTCAATAAAAAATTTTTAAATGAGCTAAATAAAAATTTTGCTGACTTAGATTTTTGAAATGACTCTCCAAATATAACCATTGGTTTTTGAGACTCTATAATATCTTTTGTCAGTTCATTTTTACTTTCAAAAATATCTTTGATTGTTTGAGTTTTTCCATCAAGGCTTTGATAAGGATAAGTTAGATCACCTACATCGTTTAAAGAAACAATCCTAACTTTATTTTTTAGATATGCCTTTCGGATTCTTGCATTTAGCATAGTAGCTTCAAATCTTGGATTAGTACCAATCAACAGAATAAAATCTGACTCCTCAATACCATTAATCGTTGAATTGAATAAATAGTTTTCTCTTTTAGAGCTATCAATAAACATTTCAGATGATCTAGATTCATAATTTTTTGTATCTATAGTTCTCTCTAAAAATTCCTTGAATATATAGCTAGCCTCCATATTTATAAGATCTCCTACAAATCCAGCTATTTTATCTTTATCAGTATTTTGTATTTTTGATTTTATTATTTTAAAAACTTCATCCCATGAGGCTTTTTCGAATTTGTTATTATATTTAACATATGGTGTATCAAGTCTTTGATTTAATAAACCATCGCAAGCATATCTTGTTTTGTCTGATATCCATTCCTCATTTATGTCTTCATTAATTATTGGTAGTACTCTTTTTACCTCCCAGTCATATGTATCTACTCTAATATTTGATCCAACAGCATCCATTACGTCAATAGTCTCTGTTTTTTTTAACTCCCAGGGTCTTGCTTCAAATACATAAGGTTTAGACGTAAGGGCTCCTACTGGGCAAAGATCTATTACATTACCTGATAATTCTGACTGTATTGATTTTTCTAAGTATGTTGTGATTTGCATATCTTCACCTCTACCTATTGCACCTAGTTCAGGCACACCAGCAATTTCTGTTGCAAATCTAATGCATCTAGTGCAATGAATACATCTGGTCATTTGGGTCTTAATTAGTGGACCCATGTTTTTATCAGGAACTGCTCTTTTATTCTCTTTAAATCTAGATTTATCAATTCCATAAAACATTGACTGATCTTGAAGGTCACATTCACCACCTTGGTCACAAACAGGACAATCCAAAGGATGATTTGCTAATAAAAATTCCATTACGCCCTTTCTAGATTTTTCTATTTTGGGAGTATTTGTTTTTATTACCATACCCTCAGCAGCAGGCATTGCACAAGAGGCTATAGGTTTTGGAGATTTTTCCATCTCAACAAGACACATTCTGCAATTTCCAGCAATTGATAATTTTTCATGATAGCAAAATCTTGGAATTTCAACCCCAGCTTTTTCACAAGCTTGTAGTACAGTCAAACCCTCCTCGATTTCAACTTCTATATCGTTTACTTTTAATTTAAGCATTCTTATCTAACAAGTGTTGATCTACCAAGTAAGGAATATTTTGGGTTTCTTTAACAATTGGATCAAAATTATTTCTTTTTTTTATTTCATCTTTAAAATGTCTTAACAAACCTTGAACAGGCCATGATGATCCTTCACCAAATGCACATATTGTGTGACCTTCAATTTGTTTAGTTACATCACCTAGCATTTCAATTTCATCTTTTGAAGCCTCTCCTTTTGCCATTCTTTCGAGCATTCTCCACATCCAACCTGAACCCTCTCTACAAGGTGTGCATTGACCACAACTTTCATGCTTATAGAATCTAGCAATTCTTGCCATACATTTAATTATGTCTTGATCTTTATTTATAACGACTACTCCTGCTGTACCTAGCCCACTTTTTTCAGCTACTAAAGAGTCAAAATCCATTGTCAGTGTTTCACACTTTTCTTTAGGAATAAGTGGCATTGAAGATCCTCCAGGTATTACAGCTTGTAGATTGTCCCAACCGCCAATTACACCTCCTGCATGAACTTCTATTAATTCTTTCAAAGGTATGTTCATTTCCTCCTCAACATTACATGGATTATTAACATTTCCAGAAATACAAAATATTTTAGTCCCAGTATTTTTTTCTCTACCTAAGGAAGCAAACCATTTACCACCTCTTCTTAGAATTGTTGGAACTACAGCTATGGTCTCAACATTGTTAATTATTGTTGGACATCCATACAAACCAATTAATGCAGGGAAAGGTGGTTTTAATCTTGGCTGACCTTTATTACCCTCAATGCTCTCGAGTAATGCTGTTTCCTCTCCACAGATATAAGCTCCTGCACCGTAATGTATATAAACATCTAAATCCCATCCAGTTCCAGCGGCATTTTTACCAATTAATTTTTTTTCATAAGCTTCGTCAATTGCAGCTTGAAGCTTTTGTCCATCAACAAAATACTCGCCTCTTATATAAATATAACAAACATGTGCTTGAATTGCATATGAAGCTATTAAACATCCCTCAATGAGTTTATGTGGTTCAAACCTTAAGATATCTCTGTCTTTACACGTGCCTGGCTCTGACTCATCACCATTAATAACAAGGTAGTGAGGTCTAGATCCAACCTCTTTTGGTGCAAATGACCATTTAAGACCTGTAGGAAAACCTGCTCCCCCTCTTCCTCTTAATTGAGAGTCTTTGATTTCATTTATGATCCAGTCTCTACCTTTTTCAGTAATTTCTTTAATATTTACCCAATCACCTCTTTTTTGAGCTGAAGTTAAATCAGAACCTAAATCGTTATATAAATTTTGAAAAATTCTATCTTGATCCTTAAGCATTTTTTAATACCATTAATGTTTTTCTTCCATTTTCTGGTTCATTGTTTATACGTCCTCTGTATGAACCTGGTTTAGGTTTTTCATCTTTTAAAATTTTATCTAAAATTTCTAAAGTTTTTTCTTTATCTAAATCCTCATAATAATCGTCATTAATTTGCATCATTGGAGCAGTAACACATGCACCTAAACACTCCACTTCCATCCATGAACAATTTTTATCTGGTAATAATTCAGATTCATTGTCAGAAATTTTTTCTTTACAAGCCTCAACTATTTTACTAGCTCCTCTTATCATACACGGCGTTGTGGTACAAACTTGTATAAAGTATTTTCCAACAGGTGATAAATTAAACATGCTATAAAAAGTCGCTACTTCATAAACTTTTATGTAAGGCATATCTAAAAGTTTGGCTATATATTTCATTGCAACTAAAGGTATCCAATTATTATTTTGTTTTTGGGCTATATATAACAATGCCATAACTGCGCTTTGTTGTTTTCCCTTGGGATATTTTGAAATAATCTTATTTGCTGATTCTAAAGAGGATGAATTAAATTCAAAGCTCTTTGGTTGGTCTTTGGCTGGTCTCTTTAAACTCATCTATCCACCTCACCAAAAACTATATCTAAAGAACCGAGTACTGCAGGAACGTCAGCCAACATATGTCCTTTGATTAAATAATCCATTGATTGTAAATGTGAAAATCCAGGTGCTCGAATTTTACACTTATAAGGTTTACTTGATCCATCTGAAATTAAATAAACTCCAAATTCTCCTTTTGGTGCTTCAACTGCTGTATAAATTTCATCTTCAGGCACACGATATCCCTCAGTAAATAATTTAAAGTGATGTATCAAAGCTTCCATCGATTGTTTGATATCTTTTTTTGATGGAGGTGTTATTTTTCCATCAAAAGTTTTGATTGGGCCTTTTTCCATTTTTGACAAACATTGTTTAATTATTTTGACACTTTCTTTCATTTCTTCAATCCTACATAAATATCTGTCGTAACAATCTCCATTTTTTCCTACAGGAATTTTAAATTCTAGTTGATTATAACAATCGTATGGCTGTGATTTCCTTAGATCCCATGGAACGCCAGAACCTCTAATCATAACACCACTAAAAGAATAATCGAGAGCGTCTTCTTTCGTAACAACACCAATATCAACATTTCTTTGCTTGAATATCCTATTGTCAGTCAATAAGTTTTCTAGATCATTTATTATTTTTGGAAAAGTTTCACAGAATTTTGCAATATCTGTCTCTAAACCTGCTGGTAAATCTTGATGCACACCACCAGCTCTAAAATAATTTGCATGCAATCTTGATCCAGATGCTCTTTCATAAAAAGTCATTAGAGTTTCTCTTTCCTCAAAACCCCATAAAGATGGTGTCAAAGCTCCAACATCTAATGCTTGTGTTGTAACATTTAAAATGTGACTTAAAATTCTACCAATTTCACAAAACATCACCCTGATAAATTGAGCTCTTATTGGAACATTAATATCTAAAATTTTCTCAATAGCTAAAGCAAAAGCATGTTCTTGGTTCATTGGGGCAACATAATCAAGACGATCAAAATATGGAACTGCTTGCATATAAGTTTTATTTTCAATTAATTTTTCGGTACCACGATGTAGTAGTCCAATATGAGGATCTGCTTTTTCTACAACTTCTCCATCCAACTCTAGAATAAGTCTAAGTACTCCATGTGCTGCTGGATGTTGTGGTCCAAAATTTAAATTTAAGTTTTTAATTTTTTTTGTCATTACTATCTGCTAATTCTTTAATATATTTCGTCCCTTCCCATGGACTTTCATAATCAAAGTTCCTATAATTTTGTTCTAGTTTTACAGGTTCATTAACTACTTTTTTTAAATCCTCGCTGTATCTAACTTCGGTATGACCAGTTAAAGGAAAATCTTTTCTAAGTGGATGACCTTCAAATCCATAATCTGTAAGTATTCTTCTTAAATCAGGATGATCTTTAAAATTTACACCATACATATCAAAAACTTCTCTTTCCATCCAATTAGCTGAGGGAAAAATTGAAGTAATTGATGATATAACTTCATTTTCGTTTACATCATAACTTAAGATCATTCTTTGATTAAATTCATGGCTTAAAAATAAATAAACAATTTTAAATCTTAAAGACCTCTCTGGATAGTCAACAACTGTGATATCTATAAGCTGTCTAAATTTTGTATCTTTGTTAGTTTTGATAAATAAAGTTACATCTATCAAATCATCTTTATCAATTTCTACATAAATTTGATTATGTTTTATTTTGGAACTATTTATTTTAGTCCCAAGCTCTGAATTAATTTTTTTTTCTAGATCAGTTAAATTGTTCATGTTATCTACTAATGGATCCTTTATTTCTTATTTTTTTTTGTAATTGCATAATTCCATATAATAAAGCTTCTGCAGAGGGAGGACATCCAGGAACGTAAATATCAACTGGAACAATACGATCACAACCTCTAACAACTGAATAAGAATAGTGATAATATCCTCCACCATTAGCACAACTTCCCATTGATATTACGTATCTAGGTTCTGGCATTTGGTCATAAACTTTTCTTAGCGCAGGAGCCATTTTATTGGTTAATGTACCCGCTACAATCATAACATCAGATTGCCTTGGCGAACCTCTTGGTGCAGCACCAAATCTTTCAATATCATATCTTGGCATTGCAGTTTGCATCATTTCAACTGCGCAACAAGCAAGACCAAAAGTCATCCAATGCAACGAGCCTGATCTAGACCAGTTTATTAAATTATCTATTGAAGTTGTTATAAAGCCATTCTTGCTGAAATCTTCAGCAAGTTGTTTAAACTCTTCTGGAACTTGGTCTAGTTTATTATTCATTTAAAAAAATTTTATTCCCAGTCTAATGCACCTTTTTTCCACTCATAAATAAAACCAATAGTAAGTATGAATAAGAAAATCATCATTGAGGAAAAACCTAAAATTCCAATATTTCCTAAAGAAATTGCCCACGGAAATAAAAATGCTATTTCAAGATCAAAAATTATAAAAAGTATTGCTACCAAATAAAAGCGGACATCAAATTCCATTCTTGAGTCTTGAAATGGCTCAAATCCACATTCATAAGCTGATAACTTTTCTGGATCTGGATTTTTTGGAGATAGAATAAAATTAATTACTATAAAAGCACTACTCAACCCTAACGCAATAATTAGGAACAATATTATTGGTAAATAATCTTTTAAAAATTCCGCAGTCATGGTGGAATATATATCATTTTTTAAAGTTAGATGAAGTGATGATAGGTCACATTATTCAAAATATACAAGCTATTTGATAATGATTTTCACTTTTAAACATGAAAAGTGGCGGGAGTGAAGGGACTCGAACCCTCGACCTATCGCGTGACAGGCGATCGCTCTAACCAACTGAGCTACACCCCCACTTTTGATTCTGTTGGTGGGCAGTAAAGGACTCGAACCTTTGACCCCCTCGGTGTAAACGAGATGCTCTACCAACTGAGCTAACCGCCCTAAACCAAAAATCAATTGTTTATATCTTTTAGTACAATAAGGTCAAGAATAATAACCTCTTATAAATAGCAAAATAAATAATTTAAGATTAAGAAATCTGAAAATAATATTGAAATTATTTTAGCACATCTTGACAATAACTAAGATATTTAGATGTTTGACGTTTAATTAAGAATCTATTTAATTTTTTTTTTATTTTTAAAATATCCAAATTTATATTTCTATAATTCTTAATTACAAATTCAATTTTTTTTGCCAAGAATTTAGGATCATCGTGAGGTACGAAAAGATTAAATTTTTTTGTTAAAATATCTTCAGCACCACTACATCTTGTGCTGATACAGGGTAAATTATAATTAATTGCATCAATCAAAGTATTAGGTAATCCTTCGTATAAAGATGGAAATAACAAAGCTTTAGAATTAAGATAAAAGTTTTTTGGATTTTTTATCCATCCTTTAAATATAACGTTTTTTTTTATATTAAGTTTTTTACAAAAATTTTTTAATTTTTCTTCATCAGGACCATGACCAATCAAGATCAATTTATACTTTGGATATTTTTGTAAAAAAATAGAAAAGGCCTTAATTATAATTTTTTGATTTTTTTGTTTACAAAGACGACCAACAGATAAGAGATATTTCTTTTTAGGAATTTTTTTACTTTTATCAATATTTTTCAAATAGGGATTAAAGATTAATTTTATTTTTTTTTTAATAACTATTTTGTCTAAAGATTCTTTTGATTTTGTAGAATTAGTTATAATTCCGTCTGAAAAATTATAAAATAATAATTTCAAAAAAAAGATTAAATAAGCATTAAATTTATTGTCAGCATATTTTGTAGCTCCAATAATATCTTCTGAATTTCTAAGAATTATTTTACGCCCAGATATTTTAGATATTAATATAGGCAATATATGACTTTGAAATGAAAAAACTAAAGAATTTTTATTTTCAATATTTTTAAATAGTTTAATTAATTTTAATGAAGAAAAAATAGAAGTAAAAAACCTTTTGAAATAATTTATGTTTAAGCTATCGTCAATTTTAATAATCTTAATGTTCTTATTAAAAAATTTTTTTTTATCTTTTTTATCAATGTTTGTAATTAGATAAATCTTAATCTTTTTTTTATCACATGCATTTACAAAATTAATTAGGTTTGCTGTGACTCCACCTCTTTCAAAAGATGGATATAAAACAATAATATTTTTGATTTTTTTCATTTATAATTTTTAGATATATCTTTCCTAATGAAAATATAATTGGATAAATGATAAATATTATTTTCTGGTCTAGATGGATCAATTTGGATCAAGCCATTTCCATTTGGAAGAATTCTAAAAATATCTGAAAAATAAATCATTTTAGAGAGCTTATATAAAGTTTGTCCTTTAAATAACTGGTGCCAATTAAATTCAATTTGTATATATTTGGGTTGATGTTCTTTTAATAAATTTTTTGCTCCATCTAAAACTTCAAATTCATAACCTTCTGTATCTATTTTTATAAAATCAATAATTTCATTTTTTAGTATATCTCTTAAATCATCTAATTTTTTTACTTCTACAGAGACCTTATTAGTGTTTGTCTTTCCTACAAATGACAATTTTTCTAAATTTTCCATTAAAGATGCTTTTTCAGATTTTTTATCACCAAAATACAAGTCTTGTTTTATATTTTTGTTACTTATTGCGATATTATAAATTTTTAATCTTTCTCTAAAATCTTTTTTTAAAACTTCTAATTCTTTATAAGCATCTGGCAATGGTTCAAAAGAAATAACTTTCGAATTTGTTTCTTGAAGAATTAATTTTGTATAATTTCCAACATTAGCTCCGATATCAAGACTTAAATTTATTTCATCCTTGATTAATCTTATAAACTTTTTTTCACCAGTCCTGTTAAAATCACCGTAATTCTTGAATCCTTTTGCATCCAAAGATAATGATAGAAGTGCATCATTGATAAATTGTAATTTTTTACGACCAAAAATTAATACATAAAGTTTTGATATAAACTTATAGATTACAAGCAAGATTTTTTTAAAAAACATATAAAAGTTGCAAATTTTATATACCTACTTTAAGAAACTTAAAGTAAAAAGATTAATCTTAACTTACTATTTATTAAAAAATACCTCACCAATTATAATTCGACTCAAAAGTTTTTCTTACTTTAACAAAGATAATCAAGTGCTTTAAGTATTCCACCTTTTTTGTATGGTATCTTTGACTTCATTAATCCCATTTCTACACCTGCTAAAGTTCCAGCTAACATTAATTCGTTAAAATCTCCTAAATGTCCGATCCTAAAAATTTTCCCAGCGACTTTTGCTAAACCTGTGCCTAAAGACATGTTGTAATGATCTAAAATTATTTTTCTTAAAGAATCTGCATCATGTCCGTCTGGAACCATAACGGCTGTTAAAGAGTCGGAGTATTCCTCTGGATTTTTACAAAGTATCTCTAAACCCCAAGCTTTAACTGCAACTCTGGTAGCTTCTGCAAACCTTTTATGTCTTGTAAAAACGTTTTCTAAACCTTCTTCAGTCAACATGTTAATTGCTTCATCTAATCCATATAATAAATTTGTTGCTGGTGTATAAGGGAAATAACCTTTTTTATTATTTTCTAACATTGGCTTCCAATCCCAATATGATTTTGGTAAATCAGAAGTTTCATAAGCTTTTAAAGCTTTTGAACTTATTGCATTAAAGGAAAGTCCTGGGGGTAATAATAACCCTTTTTGAGAGCCGCCAACTGTTACGTCAACTTTCCATTCTTCATGTCTATAATCTATAGAACCAAGTGAAGAAATTGTATCGACAAATAATAATGCAGGATGATCTGAATTGTCCATAGCTCTCCTTATTTTTCCAATTCTACTCGTAACTCCTGTAGATGTTTCGTTGTGAACCGCACAGACTGCTTTAATTTTTTTTTCTTTATCTTCTTTTAATTTTTGTTCAACAATATTGGGGTCAACTCCTGTTCTCCAGTCACCTTTTACAAAATCAATTTCTAATTTGAATTTTTCAGCTATATCGTACCAAAGAGTAGAAAAGTGTCCTGTTTCAAACATTAAAATTTTATCACCTGCACTTAAAGTATTTACAATTGCAGCTTCCCAAGCACCTGTGCCTGAAGCAGGAAATATTATTACAGGTTCTGAAGTTTTAAAAATTAACTTTATTCTATCTAAGACTCTTAATCCAAGTTCTGCAAAATCTGGACCTCTATGATCTATTGTTGGATAATCCATTGCTCTTAAAACTCTATCAGGAACGTTAGTTGGACCTGGTATTTGTAAAAAATGTCGACCTGGTCTTATATTGTTTGAAATTGCCATTCTGCTGTATATGCTAAAGAAATTATATAATCAAACTTTTAATATATGACAAATGGTAGTAATTCAATCGAGATAATAGAAGTTTATGTTTTAAATAACCCTGATGAAGTAAATCCTCACTGGGTAAGCCATTTCATAGTTCCAACAGCAAATGAATTATTGATTAAGATTAAAACTAAAGATGGTAATTCTGGTTTTGGTCTTGCAACAAGTTACACAGATATCAAACCAATTATCAAACCTTTTTCTAATGGTTTACAGGATTTGATAGTTGGGGAAGATCCTTTTTGTCCAGAAAAATTGTATGAAAAAATTTTTAGATTAACAGATACACGCCAAAGCAATGAAAAAGGTTGGAGCAGAGAAGCTTTGATCAGAATTTCTGCTGCTTTAGATATTGCATGCTGGGATTTGATAGGTAAAGCCTCAAAAATTCCACTATATAAGTTGTTTGGAGGTTATAGAAATAAAATTCCTGTATATGTAACATGTGCTTATTATAGAGACGGTAAAAATGAAAAAGAACTTAGAGAGGAATTACAAAAATTAATTAAAATTGGCCATAAAAGCTTTAAAGTTAAAGTGGGTGGATTAAGTATAAAAGATGATGCCAAAAGATTAGAAATAATTCGACAAGAAATTGGTGACGAAAAAGATCTAATGATTGATGTTAATAGAGCATGGGACTTAAAAACAGCTATTGAAGGAGTTAAAGAATTTGAGAGATTTAATCCAACTTGGATAGAAGAGCCTGTCAGATGGGAAGATGACAGAAGAAATTTAAAACTTTTATCACAACAGACAAAAATTCCTTTATCAGGTGGAGAAAGTGAAATTACGATTTATGGATGTAGATCCATGGTGGAAGAAAATGCAATTCAAATTTTACAATTTGATTGCACAATGTTTGGTGGTTTTACTAATGGTAAAAAACTATCTGCATTATGTGAATTAAATCATTTGGATATAGCACCACATCATGATTGTTATATTCATGCTCCTTTAGTTGCGTCGTCGCCATCAGGAAGAATAGTCGAGGCATTTGATAATGAAAGAGATCCTTTGCAAGCTGAATTATTTGAAAATCACCATAAAATGAGTAATGGTTGGATACATCTTAATGAAAATCCAGGTTTAGGATTAGAAATTTCAGAAACCGCGTTAAAAAAGTTCGGTAAACTAGTTTACAAAAATAAATAAACCTTTAATTAAGTTTTATGCGGTTTAGTTCAGATCAAATACAAAAAATAGGAAAAGAAATTAGTAATAAAGTTGATGGAAAAACTTTATTTGATGAATTTTCTCGAGGTCGGTACAGCACTGATGCATCAGTTTATCAAATTAAGCCCCTTGGGGTAGTTCTTCCTAAAGATGCGAATGATGTTTTGAACATAATGGAATACTCCCAAAAAAATTCTATTCCTCTTCTAGCAAGGGGTGGCGGAAGTTCTCAATGTGGTCAAACCGTAGGTGAAAGTGTAGTTCTTGACTACTCAAAACACCAAAATAAAATATTAGAGCTAAACGTAGAGGAAAAATATGTATGGGTTCAGCCTGGTGTTGTATTAGATCATTTAAATTCATTTTTAAGGCCACATGATTTATGGTTTCCTGTAGATGTTTCTACAAGCAGTAGAGCAACTATCGGAGGGATGTCAGCGAACAATTCATGTGGATCAAGATCTTTGTATTATGGAAATATGGTTCATAACGTACTAGCTATTGAAGCAATTTTAGATGATGGTTCATTGCATACTTTCGATCAAATAGATAAAAACTATCTAGCAACAACTAACAACCAAGACCGTTTTTATAAAATAATTGATAAATTTTTACATTTAAGACAAAAAGTAAGTAAAGATATTGATGAAAATTGGCCAACCACTCAAAGAAGAGTTGGTGGTTACAATATCGATTTGATTGATCCAAATGGATTTAATTCATCAAATTTATTAGTTGGC
>QCOL01000008.1 GCA_003212925.1 Pelagibacteraceae bacterium AG-430-P08
TTTAACTTCCTCAAGCCCTGAGGGTGCTAGAGATTTTTTGGTTCCTAGCAGATTAAATCCTGGGAAATTTTATGCTTTACCACAAGCACCTCAACAATTTAAACAATTAATAATGGTATCAGGTTTTGACAAGTATTTCCAAATTGCCCCGTGCTTTAGGGATGAAGATGCAAGAGCAGATAGAAGTCCAGGAGAATTTTATCAATTAGATTTAGAAATGTCATTTGTTGAACAAGATGATGTATTTAATGTTGTTGAAAAATTATTTGTCAATACTTTCAAAAAATTTTCAAAAAAAAAATTGCTATTTAATAAATTTCCAAGAATTTCTTATAAAGAAGCAATGTTGAAATATGGAACTGATAAACCAGATTTAAGAAATCCACTAATAATAAATGATATAACAGAAATTTTTTCTAGAGATGATGTTTCATTTGAAATATTTAAAAAATTAGTTAAATCAGGATCTGAGGTAAGATGTATTGTTACAAAAAATACTAAAGATAAGTCTAGAAGTTTTTTTGATAACATAGATAAATGGGCTAAAGAACAGGGTGCATCTGGTCTAGCCTATTTTACAATTGAAAAAAATATCGAAGTTTCAGCAAAAGGCCCTGTAGGAAAATTTTTTTCAAAAGAGGCTATAGATGAAATAATGAAAAAAACTGGAGCAGAAGTAGGTGATAGTATTTTTTTAGCTTGTGCTAAGAGAAAAGATCTTGAAAAAATTATTTCATCAGCAAGGGATAAAATTGCAAATGATTTAAGTATTGTTGATTTTAATTCTTTTGCATTTTGTTGGATAGTAGATTACCCAATGTTTGAAAAAGATGAACAAACTAATAAAATTAAATTTAGTCATAATCCTTTTTCAATGCCACAAGGTGATATCAATAAGATCAACTTTGAAAAACCATTAGAAATTCTTGCATATCAATACGATATTGTTTGTAATGGAATTGAATTGTCATCTGGTGCAATTAGAAACCATATTCCTGATCTTATGTATAAACTTTTTAATGTTGCTGGATATTCAAAAACTGATGTTGAACAAAAATTTAGTGGGATGATAAATGCTCTAAGTTATGGAGCTCCCCCTCATGGTGGAATTGCTCCAGGTATAGACAGAATTATAATGTTACTTGCTAATGAAAAAAATATACGAGAAGTTACAATGTTTCCAATGAACCAAAATGCACAAGACTTAATGATGAACGCACCTTCTAATGTGAGTGAAAATCAATTAAAAGAATTAAATTTGTCTTTAAAAATTAAAGAGTAATTACTTTTTTCCTTTAAGATTAATTTTAACGTCTGATAAATCAACTAGATTTTTTTTATAATTACTTCTTACAAAACCTTTACTGGTAATATCTTTAACAATTTTAAGGAACTGGTTTTGTTCATCTATATTTTGATCTTCAACATTAGATACATCCAGATTACCAATAGCAGGAGTGTGCGCCAAATCCTCTCTATTTAAATATGAAATAGCTAACTCTCTAAAAATATAATCTAAAATTGATGAAGCACTTAAAATTCTATCATTACCTACAACCTTGCCAGAAGGTTCAAATTTCGTTTCTACAAATGCACTCACAAATTCGTCAAGAGGAACACCATATTGAAGTCCCAGAGAAACAGCTATCGCAAAATTATTCATTAATGCTTTAACAAGTTCACCCTCTTTACTTGTATCTATGAAGATCTCTCCAATTTTGCCATCCTCATATTCACCGGTATGCAAGTAAACTTTATGATCTCCGATTGTGGCTTTCTGAATATAACCTTTTCTTCTATCTGGCATTCCAAATCTTTTACTTGAGCTATCAGATTTAGAGAAACTTTGAGTAATAATTTTTTCTACACTTTTTGATTTTTCTTTATTTTGGTTTGATACTAAGTCTACTGTTTTATTATGATTTGCCTTATCATTACCCGAGACCAAACTTTTTGTTTTTCTGTTATCCAATTTGACTTCTAAAACTTCAAATTTACCATCATCTCTTTTTTCTAAATTTTTAAGTTCAGCTTCATTTATGTCATCTAAATAATGAGTTACTTTGAAAGTAGATGTATAATAAGTTTCAACAAGATATTTTGCCATTTTTTTATCCTTAATTTTAAATTTGAAATTTGAATTAAATTATTTATATACATTTAGATATTTTAGTCTAATTTATTTTATACAATTTAAAATTGAAAATAAAAATTTTTTATGTTGACTTTGTTCAAAAAAATTTTCACTTGGTGGAATCAAGATACTGTTGGAACAAAAATAAAAACAATCTTTTTTGGAAAATTTATTGGAAAAGATGAATTCGGAAATAAATATTATCAAAGCAAAAGTGGTAAAAGATGGGTAATTTATTCAGACGAAATTGATGCATCAAAAATACCTGTAGAATGGTTTTCATGGATACACTTTATGCCTAATAAAATTGAAAATACTCATGAATTTAAGAAATACCAGTGGCAAAAACCTCACAAACCTAATTTAACTGGAACTGACTCAGCGTATTATCCTAATAAGAACAAAAAAAATGCAATCGAAAAAAAATATAAAAGTTGGAAATAAAAAAAACTATTTACTTATATTTATATTTTTATTTCACATTTTTATTATTCCTGAAACATTATCAGAAAATAAAATTGAAGGTAATAACACTGATATTAAAATATTAGATAAAATAAGTTCTAAAAATGAGCTTATTAAACTTACTAATAATAAGGAATATATTTATAAAGATTTATCAATAAAAAGTATAAAATGTACAGACGCAGAATTCGACGATAATCCAGAAATCAAAGCTTATATTCAAGTAAGAGATTTAACAAAAAAGGATCGAAATAATGTATTTGTTTTCAACGGTTGGATGTTTTCATCGAGTCCCTCAATAGCTCCATTCGATCACCCTGTTTATGATATTTGGTTAATTAATTGCTACTAAACTAATTTATCTTTATCTAGCCAACTTACATTAAAATCAGAATTAATAAATTTTTTATGACTCAATAATTTTTTATGCAACGGGATAGTTGTCGTTATTCCTTCAATTACAAATTCATCCAATGATCTATTCATTCTTTGAATAGCTTCAGTTCTATTCCTTCCATGACATATTAGCTTACAAATCATACTATCGTAATAAGGGGTTACTTTATAGCCTTGATATATAGCACCATCAACTCTAGTTCTGAATCCAGAGGGCTGATGACACATCCCAATCGTTCCAGGTGAAGGTTGAAAATTTTTACTTGCATCTTCGGCATTTATTCTACATTCAATAGCGTGGCCTCTAGGATTAATATCGCTTTGATCTAATGCTGTATTACCTGAAAATGCAATCCAAATTTGTTCTTTAATAATATCAATACCTGTTACCATTTCAGTGACAGGGTGTTCAACTTGGACTCTTGTATTCATCTCAAGAAAATAAAATTTGCCATCTTCAAATATAAATTCAACAGTTCCGGCCCCTGTATAACCAATTTTTGACACCATATTTACTGTCTTATCAAAAAGGTCTTTTCTAATCTCATTATTAAGTATTGGACTGGGTGTTTCCTCTATTAACTTTTGATGTCTTCTTTGCACTGAACAATCTCTCTCATGTAAATGAACTACTTTATTTTTTCCAGCTAAAATTTGAACTTCAATATGTCTAGGATTTTGAAAAAATTTTTCAATATAAACTTCATCATTACCAAAATATTTTTGTGCTTCAGATTTTGCAGTCAAAAATAAAGATTCAAATTCAATCTCTTTTTGAACAATTTTCATTCCTTTTCCACCACCTCCACCGGAAGCTTTAATTAAAACAGGAAAACCAATTTTCTTAGAAAGTTCTCTAGCTTCTTGAATATTTTTTACACCACCTTCAGATCCTTCAATTACAGGTAACCCATTTTCTTTAGCAATTTTTTTAGCTTGTATTTTATCTCCCATCATCTCTATATGCTTTGATGAAGCGCCAATAAATTTTATATTATTTTCTTCAAGCACTTTTGCAAAATTAGCATTTTCAGAGAGAAAACCATAACCAGGATGTACGGCTTCTGAGTTTGTTATTTCTATAGCTGACATTAAAGCAGGAATGTTTAAATAACTATTTGCAGGTTGATGGGAGCCTATGCATACACTTTCGTCTGCCATTCTGACATGCATGCTTTCTTTATCAACGTCTGAATGAACTGCAACAGTCGATATACCCCACTCTTTACAAGCTCTAATTATTCTAACCGCAATTTCTCCTCGGTTAGCTATTAAGATTTTCTTAAACATTATTCTAGAATGATAATCGTTTGACCGAATTCAACTGGTTGACCATCTTCAACACAAACTTTCTTAACTATGCCATCAGCAGTCGATGGAACATGATTCATAGTTTTCATTGCCTCTACTATCATCACGGTGTCACCTTTTTTAATTTTCTTTCCGATTTCCACAAACTTTTTTGCTCCAGGTTCTGGTGCATGATAGGCTGTGCCTATTATTGGTGATGTAATTTCAACACCTGATTTTACTTCCTCTTTTTTATTAGTTGTGTCTGACTTTAAATTACTTATTGAGCTTGGAATATTCTGATTGTTGATAGATACATTGTTTTTAGAAACTTTTATTTTTGTATCTTTTTCAGTATATTCAAGTTCTGTAAGATTAAATTCATCTAAGTAATCACTTAATTCTTTAATAATTTTTTTATCAATCTTCATTTTTTAAGAGCTTTTGCATTGAAATTATGGCTAAAATATAACCATCCGAACCTAATCCAAATATCCCGCCTGTTGCAATATCACTAATGAGTGATTTTTGTCTAAATTCCTCGCGTTTATATATATTAGAAATATGTAATTCAATAATAGGTTTTTTAAAAATACTTAAAGCGTCTCTTATAGCAACCGATGTATGTGTGAATGCTGCAGCATTAATTATAATTCCATCAAAATTTTTTATGGAGTCCTGTATTATGTTAACTATTTCTCCCTCTATATTTGATTGAGAAAATTCAGCCACCAAACCTAATTCTTTAGATTTATTTAAACAAATTTCTTTTAATTCTTTAAAAGTAATAGAACCATATTGTGATTGTTCTCTTTCTCCTAATAGATTAAGATTTGGACCATTAATAATTATAATCTTATTATTCATTAAATATATATATACGATGAAAAAAAAAATAAAAATAAAAATAAATGGTAAATCAAATATAATAGAAGATAAAACTTATCTATCTGTTCTTTTAAGGGATCTAAAGGTGCCACTTAGAAAAGTAGCTATTGAGTTGAATAGAAAAATAGTTGATAAAAAAAAATTGAATAAGATTTTTTTAAAAACAAATGATAAATTAGAAATTGTTCATTTTATTGGAGGTGGTTAGAAATGACACAAGACAAGTTAGTTATTTCAAAAAAGAAATTTAAGTCTAGGTTAATTGTGGGTACTGGTAAATATAGAAACATGTCAGAATGCGCAAAGGCTATTAAAATATCTGGTGCTGAAATTGTAACGGTAGCAGTTAGAAGAGTGAACATAACTGATAAAAAAAAACCTTTATTAATGGATTTTATTGATCCTAAAAAAATAACTTATTTACCAAATACTGCTGGATGCTTCAATTCTCAGGAAGCGTTAAGAACATTAAGATTAGCAAGAGAAATAGGAGGATGGAAACTAGTAAAACTTGAAGTTTTGGGAGATAAAAAGAATTTATTTCCAGAAATGATCGAAACTCTTAATTCGACTGAAATTTTGACCAAAGAAGGTTTTGAGGTAATGGTTTATTGTAATGATGATCCCCTAATGGCAAAAAGATTAGAAAACGCAGGTGCAGCAGCGATAATGCCTCTTGCAGCACCTATTGGCTCAGGCTTAGGAATTTTAAATAAAGTAAATATAGAAATTATTAGAAAGCAAACGAAATTACCTGTAATAATTGATGCTGGGTTAGGACAAGCATCCGATGCTACAATCGCAATGGAGTTAGGGTGTGACGGTGTTTTAGTTAATACTGCTATTGCTAAAGCAAAAAAACCTTTTGTGATGGCAGAGGCATTTAAAAATGCTGTTATTGCCGGGAGACAATCATATCTTTCTGGAAGAATTGAAAAAAAATTAATGGGTAATCCCTCATCTCCTAAAAAAGGAATTATTTAGATTTTTTATGATAATTCTTTTTTCTAAATGCTTTTTTTCTTATTTTAATAATTTTAGAACTCTTTTCTTTTAACTGAATATTAAGATTTTTAAGTTCTTCAAAATACTCTATTAATTCAATTGTTTTCTTAGATTTGTTTTTTATATCAATGATATATTCTGGAATAATTAAGGAATTGTCAGAAATTATATCTATCTTAATTTTATTTTTTTTTTCAAAATAAGTTAAATTTTCAATAAAATTTTCTTTTAAAAAATCAGATATTTTTTTACATACTTTAAGCTCAACGTACTTAGCTTTATTTAACACTGCTTTAAACTCAACTAATTTTAATATTTTTTGTGCAAAAGATTCATCTGTTAGTCCAACTTTCCACCTAACTGCGCTCTCCCTTAATCTTTGCCTCGACATTTCTAGTAATCCAAAATTACTAATTCTACCTATTTGAATTCTTGCTCTATCCGATCTACATTTCTCTTTTAATCTTCTTTCAACCGTTTTTCTATTACCGAAACTTAACATGTCTATGAAATCTATTATAATTAATCCAGATAAATCTCTTATCTTGATTTGTCTTGCTATCTCCTCAGCTGCCTCTAAATTTGTATCTAATGCAGTGCTTTCAACATTTTTTTGTTTTATAGAGCTTCCAGAGTTTATATCAATTGAAACAAGAGCTTCTGTAGGGTTAATTACTAAATATCCACCAGAATTTAACTTTACTTGAGTGTCAAATATTTGATTTAATTTTTGTTCTATACCTTCCTCTATGAACAAGGGAATTTTTCCTCTATATTTTTTTATTCTTTTAACCTGAGAAGGCATTAACATTTTCATAAAGTTTTGAGCTTTTTTATAACCTTCGTTTCCTTCTATAATAATATTTTTTGTATTTTCATCATACATATCTCTTAATGTTCTATTAATAATTTCACTTTCCTGATGAATTAACGAGGGTGCAATAGCATTAATAGCATTATCTTTTATTTGATGCCAAGATTTTATTAAAGTTTCCAAATCATGATTTATTTCATTTTTAGTTTTATTACTACCTGCAGTTCTAACGATCAATCCCATCTCTTTAGGTATTTCAATTTCATTTAAAATGGATCTTATCTTTTTTCTTTCAGCTGGATTAAATATTTTTCTTGATATTCCACCACCCTTAGGAGTATTTGGCATTAAAACAATATATTTCCCTGCAATAGAAATAAATGTGCTTAATGCGGCACCTTTCTGTCCTCTCTCATCTTTAATTACTTGAACTAGTATTACTTGATTAGGCTTAATAACTTCTTGTATTTTATATCTTTTAAATTTATTTCGACTATTAAACTTTTTTTCTTTTTCTTGATCATTTTTTTCAGTATCTAAGTTTTCCTTTTTATCTATGTCGATAGGATCGTCAATTTCTAAATTTCCTTTTGCTAAATTCTCCTCTTCTTTTTCCTCAACCTTTTTTGATAATTCCTCTCTTAATTTTTCCTCCTCTTTTTTGATAATTTCTAAATCACTTTTAGGTATTTGATAATAATCTGATTGTATATCATTGAATGATAAAAAACCGTGTCTTTCTCTTCCAAAATCTACAAAAGCTGCTTGTAAGGATGGTTCAATTCTACTTACTTTACCAAGGTAAATATTATTTTTTATAAGATTATTTTTTGAGCCTTCGTATTCGTAATCTTCAATATTATTATTTGATTTAAGTACAACCCTAGTTTCGTTTGGATGCGATGCATCAATGTATAAATTTTTTTCCATAATTTTGTAATTGAAAGTTTCATTTAGTATTAATTTTTTTAAATTTTGTTTAATAATTATGCCTTATCTTTAACAAATTCCTATATATAATTAAATCAAAATGACAAAGTTGTTCAAAAATATTTTAGTTCTATTGTTAAGCATTTCATTGTTAATAGTGATTGTAATTTTCGGCGTTTTATGGACTTTTTCTAACAATATCCCAGATTATAAATTTCTTAAAAATTATAAGCCATCAGTATCAAGTAAAATGTACTCAGGAAACGGTGATTTGGTTGCTGATTTTTCAAAGGAAAAAAGGATTTTTGTTCCATATAGCGCTATTCCGTCAAATGTTATTAACGCTTTTTTGTCTGCGGAGGATAAAAACTTTTTTACCCATCCTGGTGTTGATGCAAAAGGTGTTCTTAGAGCAACATTTAATAATATAACTAATATAATGACCTCGAAAAGACTTGAGGGTGCCTCTACAATCACCCAGCAGGTCGCAAAAAATTTTTTATTAACTAATGAAGTTAGTATTAATCGAAAAATTAAAGAGGCAATTTTAGCATTTAGAATTGAAAGAGCTTTAAATAAAGAGAGAATATTAGAATTATATCTAAATCAAATATATTTGGGTAGTGGAGCTTATGGTGTTGCTGCTGCGAGTTTAGAATATTTTGATAAGTCAATTAAAGAACTAAATTATGCAGAAGCTGCATTGTTAGCAGCTTTACCAAAAGCTCCTAGTAGATATAACCCTTATAACAACATTGATTTAGCAAAATTTAGAAGAGATTTAGTTTTAAAAAATTTAAATCAAAATGGATTTTTAAATCTCGAAAAATTTAATGAATATAAAAATCAAAATATTAAATTGAAAAAAAAGGAAAAAATTTATTTAGAGGATGCACAGTATTATATCGAAGATGTTAGAAAAAATATAATAGACAAACTATCTTATGAAAAAGTTTACAAACAAGGTTATAATATAAATACTCCAATCAATTTAAACTTACAAAAAATTGCTACAGAGTCTTTAAGAAATGGTTTAATCGCTTATGATCAAAGAAAAGGTTGGCGTGGACCAATTACAAATATAAAATATTCTGATAATTGGCATAAGAATATATATAAAAAATATAAATTAGAGAATTCTATTGGTTGGGAAATAGCAATTGTAAAAGAAATAGGTCAATTTCGAACCAAAATTGAGACTAAAGAAGAATTAAATGGCCTAATAAAATTTAATGAAATCTCATGGACTAAAAAGGAGTTTGAAGATTTACTCAAAGTTGGCGATTTAATTTATGTTAAGAGAGTTAAAGATAACTTTTATAGTTTAAAACAACTTCCAAAAATTAATGGTGGCATTGTTGTCATGGACCCTTATACGGGACGGGTTTTAGCCTTAAGTGGAGGATTTAGTTTTAAATCAAGTGAATTTAATAGAGCTACGCAAGCTCTAAGACAACCTGGTTCAGCATTTAAACCATTTGTATATGCGTTAGCGTTAGAAAATAAATATACTCCATCATCTTTAGTGCTTGATGCACCTCTAGTATTAGATCAAGGAATTGATTTAAAAAAATGGAAGCCAGAAAATTATGGTAAAAAGTTTTATGGACCCTCTACACTGAGAGTAGGGCTTGAAAAATCAAGAAACTTAATGACTGTAAGAATTGCTCAAAACTTGGGCGTGGATAAACTAGCAAGATTTTCTAAGGATTTAAAAATTTATGAAAACCCTGAGGAATTACTTTCAATTTCTCTTGGATCAGCTGAAACAACTCTTTTAAATTTAACTTCAGCTTACTCATCATTTGTAAACGGTGGAAAATTAATTAGTGCTATAATAATAGACAGAATTCAAGACAGCGAAGGAAATACAATAATTAATAATGAAAATAGAAAGTGTATGAATTGTGATAAGATTTCATACACCGGTAAAGATTATCCTCAAATAGAAGATAATTATGAACAAGTAATGTCCGAGCAAACTGCATATCAAGTAACAACAATTTTAGAAGGAGTAATAAAAAGAGGAACTGGGAAAAAATTAAGAGATTTACAATTAAACTTGGCTGGAAAAACTGGAACTACAAATGAAAACACGGATGCATGGTTTATTGGTTTTACATCAAATTTAGTGATTGGAGTTTATGTCGGAATGGATAATCCGGAACCATTAGGTAAATTTGAAACTGGATCAAAAGCTGCATTACCTATTTTTAGAGAATTCATTGAAAATTCAGTCAAAAAATCTGAAGCAAGGCCGTTTAAGGTACCTGAAAAAATGACACTTATGGTTGTTGACCCGTTAACTGGAGAAAAAGCTAAATTTAATTCAAAAAATACGATTATTGAGGCTTACAAAAGCAAAAATGTTTTAAATGGAAAAGTATTGTATTCTGATAATGATAGAATCGATAAAAATGATATATTAAAATTTTATTAATGGATGATAAATATTTAGATCTTAAAAGAGAAATCGAAAAAATTAATCAAAGAGTTAAGGAGTATCTTTGAAAAAAATAAGATTTACTCAAAACTGGAACATTTAGATAAAAAAATGCTTGATGCCAATTTTTGGCAAGATAAAGCAAACTCTCAAAAGACAATTAAGGAAAAAAAACTTTTTGAGGATTTGATCAATTCTTACGAGGACTCAATCAATCAACATAAGGATTTAGATGACCTTTACTCTTTAGCTACAGATGAGAATAATCTTAATGTAAAAAAAGAAGTCATGGAAAGTATTAAAGAATTGAGATCAAAAGTTAAGAAAAATGAAATAAGATGTTTTTTATCAAATGAGGCAGACCCATTTGATTGTTATGTAGAAATTCATGCCGGTGCTGGGGGCACAGAAAGTCAAGATTGGGCTAATATGTTGAGAAGAATGTATATGAAATGGTCGGATGATAAGAATTATAAATGTAATTTAATAAGTGAGCATAAAGGCGAGGAGGCAGGAATAAAATCTTCCACCATAAAAATTGAGGGGGATTATGTATTTGGATGGCTTAAAAAAGAGTCTGGAATTCACCGTCTTGTAAGAATATCTCCTTTTGACTCAGGAGCTAGAAGACACACTAGTTTTGCTAGTATTTGGGTTTATCCAGTCGTTGATGAAAATTTGAACATTGAAATATTAGACAAAGATTTGAGAATTGATACTTATCGCTCAAGTGGTGCTGGTGGACAACATGTTAACACAACTGACAGTGCTGTTAGGATAACTCATATCCCATCAAAAATAGTTGTTCAATGTCAAAACGAGAGGTCTCAACATAAAAATAAAGAAACCTGTATGAATATGTTAAAAGCACGACTTTATGATTTTGAAATGAAAAAAAAAGATAAACAAAATCAAAATAATGAAGCTTCAAAAGCTGACATAGGGTGGGGCCATCAAATTAGATCGTACGTCCTACAACCTTACAGATTAGTTAAAGATAACAGGACAAACTTTGAAAGTACAAGCCCAGATAAAGTTTTAGATGGCGAAATTGACGCTTTTTTAGAGAAATCTTTGTACCAAATTAAATGAAAAAAATAATTTTTAGATTTTTAATATTCACGTTATTACTAATCTTTGGTTTTATTACTTACTTAAGTACTATTGGTATAGAAACAGATGTTTTTAATGATCAAATATCTAAAGAAGTTAAAAAAATTGATAATCAATTAGAGCTAAATTTAGATAAAATAAGTATCATCTTAGATCCTTTTAAATTTAAATTAATGTTAAAAACTGTTGGGGTAAATTTAAAGAATAGAAATAAATTAATTAAACTAGAGAGTATCAAATCTAATATTGATATTAAAACATTCATAAATAAAAAATTTTCGCTATCTGAATTAGATATAACTACTAGGACAATCGAAATTAAAAATTTAATTTCATTTATAAGATCCATTAAGGATAGCCCTCAAATTTACGTATTAGAAAAGTTTATGAAAAAAGGATATTTGATAGCAGACATAAATCTTAAATTTGATCAAAAAGGTAATATTAAAGATGATTTTATTATAAAAGGATTTGTAAAAGATGGTGAGGTAAGAACTTTAAAAAAAATAAATTTATCAAAAATAAGTCTTATTTTTAATCTTCAAAATAATAAATTTGAATTTAAAGATATAAATTTATCATATGATAATAATGATTTGATCTTTCCAGAATTAAATATCAAAAAACAAAAAAATAAATTTTTAGTTTCAGGCAAAAATAATAGTAAAAATTTAGTCTTAGATAATAAAAAGATTAATCAATTATTAAATATCGATTTTTCTAATCTAAAGGTCAAATCAGCCGAGTTTGATTTATCAAATACTTTTTCATTCAAAATTGATAATAAATACAAGATAGATGATTTTAAAATAGATTCTTTAATGAATTTAAAAAATTCCAAAGTTGTAAGTTCAAAAAATTTGAAAGAGTTTTTTCCAGAATTAAATGATATAATTGAGTTGTCAGATCACCAAATACAAATTGAGTATAAAGAAAATTTCCTAAGTATTATTGGTAATGGAAGTATTCTAATCCAAAAAGAAAAAGATAATATTAAGTATAATTTTTCTAAATCAAAAAAAAACTTAAAATTTGATACTTCATTAGAAATCAAGAAAAACCCATTTCATCTGAATTTTTTGAATTATGAAAAAAATCAAGATAATAAATTAAAGATAATTATTCTTGGAATTAAAAATCTTTTATCAAATGAGATTAATTTTAAGAATATCTCAATAAAAGAAAAAAATAATAAATTTGAAATTCAAAACTTATCATTATCGAAGAAATATAAAATTAAATCTATTAGCGATGTAAATTTAAGTTATTTTGATAATGACTTATTGAAAAATGATTTATCAATCAAAAAAAGAGATAAAGATTATTTATTAAAATCTAATAGTTTTAACGCCACTAAAATTATAGATGATTTATTAAAAGATGATAAAAATCAAGAGAGCAAAAAAATTTTTTCTAAAAATTTTAAACTAAATATAAAGATAGAAGAAGCATTCCTTGATAAAGATCATCCAATAGAAGATTTAGGTGGATATTTAACATTCAACAATAGTGAGGTAATTGACGCTAATTTAGGTGGAGATTTTTCCGATAATCAGAGAATTAATTTAACTATTAGATCTACTTCAAATGAGAAAATTACAACTCTTTATTCTGATTTAGCTAAGCCTTTTGTTAATAGGTACAAATTTATAAAAGGTTTTGAGGAAGGAAATTTAGATTTTTATTCCATTAAACAAAATAATGTCTCTAATTCAAAATTAATAATAGATAATTTTAAAGTACAAGAAGTACCAGCTTTGGCAAAATTGTTAACATTAGCATCTCTTCAAGGTATTGCTGACTTATTAACTGGTGAGGGAATAAGATTTACAGATTTCGAAATGAAATTTTCCAATAAAAATGATCTTATGAGAATAGAGGAGTTATATGCCATCGGTCCCGCTATTTCTTTATTGATGGAAGGATATATTGAAAGTGATGATGTGGTTAGTCTTAGAGGAACTATGGTTCCAGCAACAACAATTAATAGGACTATATCCTCAATTCCTCTTCTTGGAGATATTTTAGTAGGAAAAAAAGTTGGAGAAGGTGTTTTTGGTGTGAGTTTTAAGATAAAAGGTCCCCCAAATAAATTAAAAACAACTGTAAACCCTGTGAAAACTCTTACACCAAGATTCATCACGAGAACTCTTGAAAAAATAAAAAAAAATTAATTTATTTCTACTTTGATATGTCTTTTTTTACCCAATGAGAGTTTAATTGTATTATCTTCAAATAATTTTTCACTGATTATTAGTTTCTCATCATTAATAATTTGATTATTAATTCTAACACCGCTACCTTTAATCAATCTTCTTATCTCACTTTTAGATTTTTCTAACTTGGAAAGAATTATTAAATCAACAATACTTAACTTATCATTCAATTGATCTTTTTTAATTGAAACGGAAGGTAATGCAGAACCCATTGAATTTTCTGAAAAAGTTTTTTTTGCAGTTTCTTCACTTTTTTTCGCTTCTTGTTCACCATGAAGCATAGAAGTGGTTTGATTTGCTAAAACAATTTTTTGTTCATTAATATTTTTTTCTTTAATTTTCTCTATTTCATCAATACTTAAGTCTGTGAAAAATTTAATGAACTTCGACACATCTCTATCATCTATATTTCTCCAAAATTGCCAATAATCGTAAGGTGACAAAAATTTTTCATCCAACCATATTGCTCCATTTTCAGTTTTTCCCATTTTAGCACCAGTCGCTAAAGTGATTAAAGGAGTAGTTAAACCATATGTTTGTTGATTAGAATATCTTTTAATTAAATCTACACCATTCACTATATTACCCCACTGATCAGATCCACCGATTTGCAATAAACAATTTTCTTTTTTATTAAGTTCTAAAAAATCGTAAGCTTGTAAAATCATATAATTAAATTCCATGTAACTTAACGATTGTTCTCTATCTAACCTTGTTTTAACACTTTCAAAAGTTAGCATTTTATTTATTGTAAAATGTTTTCCAATATCTCTCAAAAAAGAGATGTAATTTAAATCTTTGAGCCATTCATAGTTATTAAGAAATATTGGTTTTATATTTTTATCATTTGTATCTAAAAATTTTTTTAAAATTCTTTCAATATTTTTAGAATTTTTTTCAATTTCATCCTTACTTAAAATTTTTCGTGTTTTATCTTTACCAGAAGGGTCTCCAATTCTTGTGGTTCCTCCACCTAACAATACAATTGGTTGGTGTCCGTGTTTTTGGAGCATCCGTAAACACATAATTTGTAGGAGACTGCCAACATGTAAACTTTCAGCTGTACAATCAAAACCAATGTAGGCTTTAATCTTTTTTTTATCCAATAAAGAAGATAACTCATTTTCATCCGTACATTGATAAAAGTAGCCTCTGTCTTTAAATTCTTTTAAAAATTTATTCATAAGCGTATAATTCTACAATATACAAATTTTGTTAAAAAAAAATAATAATGAAAAAAAAGATATTTACCTCAATAGGTTTGATGAGCGGTACATCAATGGATGGAGTGGATTTATCTGTTATAAAATCTGATGGTAATGATCAATTTTCCAGTATTTATAATACTTATAAGGAATTTGATAATGGACTTTATAAGCAATTAATTGGCTTAAGAGATAAAATCAGTAATTCTACAGACTTAAAGACTTACTCTAAAGAGATTAATGATGTGGAAAAAAAATTCACATTATTCAACAGTCACTCAATAAGTGAGGTGATTAGAGACATTAATGAAGATATTGATTTGATTGGTTTCCACGGTCAAACAGTGTTTCATGATCCAAAAATTCAAATTTCAAAGCAGTTAGGAGATGGAAAACTTTTATCTAGTTTATTTAAAAAAATTGTAATTAATAATTTTAGACAAAATGATTTAAATCATGGAGGCCAAGGTGCTCCACTTACACCAATATTTCATAGTTTAATTTCAAAAATTATTCAAAAAAATTTTAAGCTTAAATTGCCGATAAACATAATTAATATTGGAGGTATTACAAATATCACTCAAATCAAACAAGATCTCAATAATTCAATAAATTTTTTTGCTTATGATGTGGGCCCAGGAAATTGTTTGATAGATGACTGGGTAAGAAATAATAAAGATTTAAAATTTGATAAAGATGGAAATTATGCAAATAATGGAAAAGTTGATGATTTAATTTTAAATCAAGCAATAGATAACTTTGAGTTTAAATCTTATGAAACCTCATTGGATGTAAAAGATTTTGATACATCATTTGTAAAAGGCTTATCATTTGAGGATGGGTGTGCGACTTTAACAAAATTTACTGCATATCTAATTGCTGATGGTTTGAGGAAAATTAACAAACAAAATAATATTAATCCACATCAATATATATTTTGTGGAGGTGGAAGAAAAAATAAATCTTTGATGCAATCGATTGAAAATTACTTACTAAATAAGAATATAATCATAAAAAATATAGACGATTATAATTTTGATGGAAATTTTATTGAGTCACAAGCTTTTGCGTATTTAGCTATAAGATCATATTTAAAATTACCAATCTCATTTCCAAGCACTACGAGATGTTTAAAAGCAATTTCAGGTGGTGATATTTTGCAAAATTTTTAATAAAGAGCTGTCTCTTTTTTTATGTATTTAGAAATACATTTTGTTAATTCAGTCTCACTTTTTGAAAAAAAATGATTTGCACCTGGGATAGTTTCAAATTCTACTTTAATTCCCTTCTGTGCACTAAGTTTGTTATCTAAATCCTTAATATATTCAAAGGGAACTAGTTCATCTTTTTTTCCATATACCATTAATCCAGATGAGGGACATGGTGATAAAAAAGAAAAATCATAAACATTAGGTTGAGGTGAAATCGCTACAAATCTATTAATTTCAGGTCTTCTCATTAATAATTGCATAGCAATAAGCGAACCAAAAGAAAAACCTGATACCCAACATTGAGAATTATCAAAATTCTCTCTTTCCAACCAATCCAAAGCAGCAGCAGCATCAGCTAATTCACCTTGACCATTGTCAAACTCACCATCACTTTTTCCAACACCTCTAAAATTGACTCTACAAACTGAAAAATCATTATCCATAAAAGCATGGAATGTTTCTACAACTACTTTATTATTCATCGTTCCACCATATTGAGGATGAGGTTGTAAAACTAAAGCAATTGGAGAGGTATTTTTTTTGCTTTTATAATATTTTGCCTCTAGTCTTCCAGCAGGACCAGGAATAAATATTTCTAAAATTTTATTTTCCATAATTGATATTGATAATTATTCTCACAAAAAAATTACGTTTATCACATGTCCGTGACAAAATGTTAGTATTTTTTTTGGTCAGATACTTGACTATTTTAGTCGGGTTTATATATACCCCAGTAAAACAAAGGTTTTATGAAACTAACATCTAAAGGCAGATATGCGGTAATGGCTTTAGTGGATCTGGCAAGATTTAATAATATTAACCCAGTATCTTTAAGAGACATTTCGCTAAGACAAGGTATTTCCCTTGATTACTTAGAGCAAATTTTTTCTAAACTTAGAAAAAAAGAAATTGTTCAAAGTGTTAGAGGTAACCAAGGAGGATACGTATTAAACAAAAAAGCTAAAGAAATTAAACTTACAAATATTTTTGATGCGGTCGATGAAAAGGTTAAAACTGTTCAGTGTAAAAAAGAGTCCAAAAAAGGTTGCAATGGTAAATCTACAAAATGTTTAACCCATAATTTATGGGATGAGCTTGAAAACCATATAAACGATTTTTTTGAAAAAAAGAGTTTAGAGGATCTTATTCAAGATAACATTGAGAGAAGAATTTAAAAATGGATACAAGAGAAAAAGACATAGAAAAGTTAAAAGATTATAAGTACGGTTTTACTACTGATATAGAAAATATTAAAGCTCCAAAAGGTTTAAATGAAGATGTGATTAAGTTTATTTCTAACATCAAAAAAGAACCACAATGGATGTTAGATTTTAGATTAAAGGCTTATGAGCGATTAAAACTTTTAAAAGAACCTAATTGGCAAAAACCAAAATATCCTAAAATCGATTATCAAGATTTATATTATTATTCTGCACCAAAAAGTATGAAGGATAAGCCAAAAAGTTTAGATGAGCTTGATCCCAAACTTTTGGAAACATATAAAAAACTTGGAATTCCATTACAAGAGCAAGCGAGATTAAATGGAATTGCTGTAGATGCTGTATTTGATTCTGTTTCTGTTGCAACTACTTTTAAAGGTGAGTTGACTAAACATGGAATAATTTTTTGTTCAATGTCTGAGGCGATTCAAAAACATCCTGACCTTGTAAAAAAATATTTAGGTACCGTGATACCAGTTACAGATCATTTCTTTGCCACACTAAACTCTGCTGTTTTTACAGATGGATCATTTGTTTATATTCCTGAAGGTGTTAAGTGCCCTATGGAACTATCAACTTATTTCAGGATCAATGCATCGGAAACAGGACAGTTTGAAAGAACATTAATTATTGCTGACAAAAGAAGTTATGTGAGTTATCTCGAAGGATGCACTGCTCCAATGAGAGACGAAAATCAATTACACGCGGCAAATGTTGAATTGATTGCTTTAGATGATGCAGAAATAAAATACTCAACTGTTCAAAATTGGTATCCTGGTGATGAAAATGGCAAAGGCGGAATTTATAATTTTGTAACTAAAAGAGGATTATGTAAGGGAAAAAATTCTAAGATTTCATGGACACAAGTTGAAACAGGTTCAGCTATAACTTGGAAATATCCAAGCTGTATATTAAAAGGTGATAATTCAATTGGAGAATTTTACTCAATAGCAATTACCAACAATCATCAAAAAGCAGATACTGGAACAAAGATGATACATTTGGGGAAAAATACTAAAAGTAAAATTATTTCAAAAGGTATAAGTGCTGGATTTTCTGATATGACCTATAGAGGTTTAGTAGACATTAATTCAAAAGCTAAAAACTCAAGTAACTATACACAATGTGATTCTTTGTTAATGGGAAATAAATGTGGCGCACATACAGTTCCTTATATTAAAAATAAAAATTTTGACTCAAATATTGCTCATGAGGCAACGACATCAAAAATAAGTGAAGAACAATTACATTATTGTCAACAAAGAGGACTTAATCCTGAGGAAGCTGTAGGATTAATTGTTAATGGTTTTTGTAAAGAAGTATTACAACAATTACCAATGGAGTTTGCAGTTGAAGCACAGAAACTTGTAGGCATTAGCTTAGAAGGGAGTGTTGGCTAATGCTTAAAATAAGTAATTTGAATGCGAATATTGAGAATAAATCGATTTTAAAGGGTTTTTCATTAAATATAAATCCTGGCGAAGTTCACGCAATTATGGGTCCAAACGGATCAGGAAAAAGCACATTATCTAATATTCTTTCAGGGAAAAAAGGGTACGAGATATCAGGTGATATCCTATTTGAAAATAAAAATTTGTTCGATCTAGAGACTGAGGAAAGAGCACATAAAGGAATATTTTTGGCTTTCCAATACCCTTTAGAAATTCCAGGTGTTAATACAAATATCTTTTTAAAAACATCTTTAAATGCAATTAGAAAGGCAAGAGGAGAAAAGGAATTAGATGCGATTGAATTTTTAAAACTTGTTAAAGAAAAAGCTAAAGAATTAAAATTTGATGAAGAAAAACTAAATAGACAATTAAATGTTGGATTTTCAGGGGGAGAAAAAAAGAAAAATGAAATTCTACAAATGTCTATGTTAGCCCCAAAATTATCTATTTTGGATGAGACAGATTCAGGTTTAGATATTGATGCACTTAAAATAGTTGCAGATGGAGTTAATACTTTAAGAAACAAAGATAATTCTTTTTTAATAATAACCCATTATCAAAGATTATTAGATTACATTAAACCTGACTTTGTTCATGTTTTAATGAATGGAAAGATAATAAGATCTGGTGGTCCAGAATTAGCAATTGAATTAGAAAAAAAAGGATACGAAAGTTTTAATTAAATGAGTGAGCAATTACAGTCAGATTTTAGTAAAATAGTTAAAACTTCAAAATTTTCTAATGAGGAAATTCAACTTAAAAAAAATTTTTTAAATAATTTTATTAAAAAGGGTTTTCCAAATAGAAAGCAAGAAGATTGGAAGTTTTTAGATATTAGCCAGATCATCAAAAAGAGTATAAGTGATTTAAGTTTTTTCAATGATTATTCACAATCTAACAAAATCGATCCATCAATTTTTGTAAATGATTTGGAGCATAATAAAATTATTTTTATAAATGGACGAATAGAAAAAATTGATTTTAACTTCGAAGATCAAAATAAAATTGAAATAATTGATGAAACCGAAAAAGATATATCATTTGATTATGAAAATTCATTAATTGATTTGAATAGTGCATTTACTGATAAAGTTTTTAAAATTTTGATTAAAAAAAATTATTCTCTAAAAAAACCTTTGATAATTTATCATTCAACAAATGATAAATTAAAGTCAACTAATATTAATTTGAGATTAGATTTTGAATTAGGTGAAAATAGTTGTTTAAAGCTTATTGATTATTTTGCTAATAACACAGCAAAAAACTTTATTAATATTTTTTACAACTTTAATTTAGAAAAAGACTCAATCCTTAAAAACTATAAAATTGATAAATTAAGAAATGATAATTTAAAATACTCCTTTAACAATATTGAACAGGGTAATAACAGTATTTCAGAAACATTTATATTATCTGCTGGTTCAGATTA
Source organism: Pelagibacteraceae bacterium AG-430-P08 (assembly GCA_003212925.1). Lineage (GTDB taxonomy): Bacteria > Pseudomonadota > Alphaproteobacteria > Pelagibacterales > Pelagibacteraceae > Pelagibacter. The sequence continues at coordinate 20,211 of QCOL01000008.1, forward strand.
TTTTAAAAATGAGATTAATTGTAATTTAAATGGTGAGTATTCATCAGCATTTATTAATGGTATTTTTTCCTTAAAGGAAAATCAACAACATGAAATTAGAACTACAATAAATCATTTAGTGGAAAACACAAAAAGTTATCAGCTTATTAAAAGTGTTCTCGGAAAAAATTCAAAATCTGCATATCAAGGAAGAATATTTGTAAATTCAAAAGCTCAAAAAACTGATGGATATCAATTGAGTAAAGCAATACTGCTCGATGAGACATCAGAGTTTAATGCAAAACCAGAATTAGAAATTTATGCTGATGATGTAAAATGTTCTCACGGATCAGCATCTGGTAGCTTAGATGAAAATTCAATTTTTTACTTAATGTCTCGTGGTTTAAATTATCAACAGTCAAAAGATCTTCTGATAAATGGGTTTTTAATGGATGTTGTTGAAAAGATTACAGACGTAGAAATAAAAAACTTAATTACAAATATTATTGGATTAAAACAATGAACATAAATAACATTAGAAAAGAGTTTCCGATTTTTGATGAAAAAATTCAGAATAACGATTTAGTTTACCTAGATAGTGCTAATTCATCTCAAAAACCTAAGGTAGTTTTAGATAGAATAAATGATTTTTATTCTAAACAATTTTCAAATGTAGGTAGAAGCATACATTATTTAGCTGTTGCAGCTACTAATTTGTATGAAAATACAAGGACTTCTGTACAAAAATATATAAATGCGAAAGATAAAAATGAAATTGTATTTACTAAAGGTGCTACAGAAGCTTTAAATTTGGTCGCTAACACTTTAGGTCAAGCGATCTTGGAGCCAAATGACGAAATTTTAATTACAGAGCTTGAACATCACTCAAATTATGTTCCATGGCATTTTTTAAGAAAATCCAAAAATATAAAAATAAAGTTTGCGGAGATAAATGAAGACGGAGATATTCCGATTGAAAACATAGAAAAAGAAATTACAGACAAAACTAAAGTAATAGCAATAACTCATTTATCCAATGTCACTGGTGCAGTTTTACCAATCAAAGAGATAACCCAATTAGCACATTCAAAGGGCATAGTTGTTGTAGTAGATGGATGTCAGGGGGGGCCACATTTAAAATTAGATATGCAAGACCTGGATTGCGATTTTTATGCAATATCATGTCACAAAATGTATGGCCCGACAGGACTTGGGGTTTTGTATGGAAAAAAGAAATGGTTAGAGCAACTTCCACCGTACCAAGGAGGTGGAGGAATGATTAATGAAGTTAAAAAAGATAGAATTTCTTATGGCGAACTTCCAAATAAGTATGAAGCTGGAACAATGGCTACAGCTCAAGTCATCGCGTTTGATCAATCAATAAAATTTTTAGAGAGCATTGGAATTGATAACATTATTAAACATGAAAAAGAATTAATAGAGTACGGCCAAGAAATTTTAAAAAAAAATAATTCTGTGAAACTAATTGGAAATCCAAAAGAGCGAGGTGGGGTTTTATCTTTTACTGTAGAGGGAGTTCATCCACATGACATTGCAACTATACTTGATGAAACTGGAGTTGCTATAAGAGCGGGTCATCATTGTTGTCAAATACTTCATGACAAATTAGGTATACCAGCAAGTGCGCGAGCGTCATTAGGAGTTTATAATACTAAAGATGATTTAGATAAATTAAATGAAGGTATTAATAATTGTAAAAAAATTTTTGATTTAAAATGAACTTAAAAGAATTATATCAAGAAATAATTTTAGAACATGGAAAGAATCCTCGAAATCTAGGAAAAACAGAAAATTTTAATAAAGATGCAAAAGGTAATAATCCATTATGTGGAGATAATGTACATGTATATCTTAAATTAAATGACCAAAGAAAAGTAGAAGATATTTCTTTTGAAGGAAGTGGATGTGCAATATCAATGGCATCAGCTTCAATAATGACCGATTTGATTAAAGGTAAAAGTGATAATGAAGCTAAAGAAATAATTGAGGATTTTTTAGGAATGATTAAAGAAAATCCTGAACTTAAAAATGATATTTTAAAAGAGGACGATAAAACTAAATTGATGTGTTTATCAGGTGTTAAACAATATCCAATGAGAGTTAAATGTGCTACCTTATCATGGCACACTTTGGTATCTGCAATGGAAAATGATGGGAAAGAAATAACCACAGAAAATTAATTATGGATGTAAAAAACAAAATAATTGAGGAAATTAGAAAAATTTATGATCCTGAATTACCAGTGAACATATATGAACTTGGTTTAATTTATGATATACAGGTAAATGGTCGTAAGGCTGAAATTAAGATGACATTAACTACACCGAATTGTCCCGTTGCAGAAAGTTTACCAAAAGAGGTAAAAGAGGGGGCTATGCAAGTAGAGGAAATAGATGATGTAAATCTTGAATTGGTTTGGGATCCTCCTTGGAATAAAGATATGATGTCAGATGCAGCGAAATTGGAGTTAAACTTATAATGAACCCTATTATTAAATTAAGTGATAATGCAGCTTTAAGAATTAAAGAAATAATGTCTAACGCTGAAAAAAATGCGATAGGTGTAAGAGTTTCTGTAAAATCAGGTGGTTGTGCAGGCATGTCATACGTAATGGAATATTCAAAAGAGGTAAATCCTAATGATGAGTTGATCGAGGATAAAGGAGTAAAAGTTTATATTGATTCGGCGGCAGTGATGTATCTTCTAGGCACTGAGATGGATTATAAAAAAGAGGATTTTTCATCATCATTTGTCTTCAATAATCCTAATGAAACCGAGCGTTGTGGCTGCGGAGAGTCCTTTAAAGTATAATCCCATTTTGAACATACCAGAGTTGCAATAAACGCATAGATTGATAATATCTACCTATGAACGTCTTTGAAATCAGAAATTTGCAAAACATTGAGGACAGAAAAGAAAAGAGAAAAACTTTTTTAAGATCTCTTATAAAGTCTGTTGATACTGGAGCAAATGGAACACTTGATTACATTGTTAAAAAAGGTTCTGGCAAAAACAAAATTGCTAAAACCAGACAGTAAAAATTAACAACTGTAATACATCTCAAACTCTATAGGATGAGGTGTGTGTTCAAAATTGTGTATTTCTTCAAACTTCAATGCAATATAAGCATCTATTTGATCATCAGTAAATACATTACCTTGTTTTAAGAAATCTCTGTCTTTATCAAGACTTTCCATTGCTTCTCTTAAAGATCCACAAACAGTTGGAATTTTCTTAACTTCATCCTCTGATAAAGCATAAAGATCTTTATCAAACGATTTACCTGGATCAATTTTATTCTTAATTCCATCTAAACCAGCCATTAACATTGCAGAGAAAGTTAAATATGGATTACCAGCAGCATCACCAAATCTAATTTCACATCTAGCTGCTTTTTTACTTAAAGTGATTGGAATTCTGCAAGATGCTGATCTGTTTCTAGCTGAATAAGCTAATAAAACTGGAGCTTCAAATCCTGGAATTAGTCTTTTGTAACTATTCGTTGTAGCATTAGAAAATGCATTTATTGCTTTTGCATGTTTTAAAATTCCACCTATGTAGTGTAATGCTGTATCAGATAAGCCCGCATATTTATCACCAGAAAATAATGCGGTATCACCTTTCCAAATAGATTGGTGAACGTGCATACCTGAACCATTGTCACCTTTAACTGGTTTAGGCATAAAAGTAGCTGTCTTACCAAACGAGTTAGAAACCATGTGAACAGCATATTTATAAAGCTGTAAGTTATCCGCTTGATCCACAAGAGTTCCAAAATACATTCCAAGTTCGTGTTGGCTAGGTGCAACTTCATGGTGGTGTTTTTCAACTTTAATTCCCATTTCTTTCATAGCTTTTAGATATTCACTTCTCATATCTTGTTCACTATCAACAGGCGGAACCGGGAAATAACCACCTTTAATTCCTGGTCTGTGACCCATGTTACCATTTTCGTATTCTCTTCCTGAATTGTAAGGACCTTCCTTACTATCTATTTTAAATCCGGTTTCATTCATGTCATTTTTGAATCTTACATCATCAAAAACAAAAAATTCAGCTTCAGGACCAAAAAATGCTTTATCTCCAATTCCTGAACTTTTTAAGTAAGCCTCAGCTTTTTTAGCTGTCCCTCTAGGATCTCTTTCATAAGGATCCTTTTTAATTGCATCTAAAACATCGCAAAAAAGATTTAATGTATTATGAGATGTGAATGGATCTACGATCGCTCTAGAATTATCTGGCTTAAGGATCATGTCAGACTCATTAATAGCTTTCCAGCCAGCTATAGAGGAACCGTCAAAAAAAATTCCTTCGTTCAACATATCTTCATCCACCATTTTGGCATCCATCGTTACATGTTGAAGTTTACCTCTAGGATCGGTAAATCTTAGATCTACATATTCAATATCTTTATCTTTAATAGTCTTTAATACATCACTTGAACTCATAATCTCTCCTTTATAATTCTGGACGTTGTAATAACAAAAAAAGACTGATAGATAATGCTCTTTTAATTGATATCACCTATGCATTTTTTTCATAACTTTAATGGGTAATGTGCAAATTGACTAACAATTAAAAGTTGAATAATGAGTTTATTAGACAAAGAGCCAGTTCAAAGAGTTGAAAAAATCCTCAAAGATTTTGATGAATCTCAAAATATAATTGTTTTAAAAACCTCTGCCAGGACTGCCCTTGAGGCAGCTTCATCTTTAGGTTGTGAGGTAGGAGCAATTGTAAAAAGTTTACTCTTTAAAACTGAGAATAGTTTCACTTTATGCTTAGTTGCAGGCGATAAAAGGGCGTCATTAAACAGGATTAAGAAGGCACTTAAAATAAAGGATGCATCTATGGCTTCAGCCGAAGATGTAAAAAATATCACAGGTTACACAATTGGAGGAGTTTCACCTATTGGTCATTTAAAAAAGATTGAAATTTTAATAGATAAATCTTTAAGTAGATTTAACTTATTGTTTGCTGCTGCTGGTCATCCAAACTGTGTATTTAAAATAGATTTTACAAATTTAAAAAAAATTACAAATGGAGTTACTGAGGAGATTACTGAATGAGACAAGCTAAAATTACAGATTATCTTTTGTTAATTTTGCTTGCATTAATTTGGGCTTCTGCCTTTTTTAATATTAAAATTGCAACATACTCATATGGTCCAGTTACCATTGCATTTTTAAGAGTTTTTTTTGGAGCCATTCCAGTTTTATTACTTTGTTATTATAAAAATATAAAAATAGAAGCATTCTCAAAAGACTGGCATTGGTTTGCTATGATTGGATTTATAAACTTAGTAGCACCTTTTTATTTGATAGCTTATGGAGTTCAATCAGTTCAAAGTAACTTAGCAGCAATTTTAATGTCAACAACACCTTTAAGCTCAACTGTTCTAGGTCATTTTTATACGACAAATGAAAAGTTTAATTTTATTAAAACGTTTGGAATTTTAATAGGGTTTTCAGGAATACTTTATTTATTTTCAGATAATTTATTGATTGATGAAAATAATTTTATATCTGCTTTATTAATTCTTTTAGGCTCAACTTGTTATGTAATTGGTGGTGTTCTAACTTTAAAAATTAGTAAGAAAAAAAATGAAAATGTAACAGGATCTATATTAATTTGGGCTACAATTATTTTGATACCACTCGTCAGTTTTATAGAACAGCCTTGGAATTTAACACCAAGGTTAGATTCGACTATTTCTGTTATTTATTTAGGTCTTGTTTCAACAGGCATTGCTTGGTTGTTACGATTTAGAATTTTAGTTAATAATGGTTTAATTTTCCAATCACAAGTTTCATATCTAATTCCAATTTTTGGAACAATTTTAAGTTATATATTTTTAAAAGAATTAATTACCACAAAAGTATTAATTTCTTTAATCGCTGTTTCAGTTGGAATTTATTTTGTAAGAAAAGCTGATTACAAAAAAACTACTTAAGCTTAGAAAAAGCTTCAATATGTAAGGGTGTAGTTTCACAGCAACCACCAATAATTGTAGCTCCTGCATCTTTAAATTTTTTTGCAAATTCTAGCATTTTCTCTGGAGTCAAATCTTTTCTTACCCCAAGGAATTCATTTGGATTTCCAGTTTTATGTTTTTTATATGCATCGTTATAATTAGGTTTTGAATTTGTTTTTATAAAAGCATTCAATTTAAATCCAAATGGAACTCCTAAATTTTTAATTTCTTCAAGATTGAGTTCAAAATTTTCAGGTGAAACACAAGATAATATAATTCCCATTAATTTATAATGTTCTATATCATTTATAATTTTTTTAATTTTTTCACCACTTGGTAAATGATTTCCTTCAGAAATATGTGCACCTAATAAATAGGGTTTGTTAAATTCTTTTATACTTTCAATAGCAATTTTAAATTCTCTAATACTGCTTAAGACATCAAAATAAAAAAAATCAATATAAGGATTTAATAGCTTTGCTTGACTATTAAAATTTTCTCTCATCTCATCATCAGCACTGTTATCTGCTTCATAAGTTAAGTTTTGTGGAGGCAAACCACCAGCTACTAAAACATTAGGATATTTTTTTTTTGCTTTTTGAGCAATTTCTCCAGCTTTTTTATTGAGATATTCATATTTATCAAAAACATTATTATCCCTTAAACGGGATTTTCTTGTTGTAAAAGTTGTAGTGACAATTACTTCTGCACCCGCTTTAATAAAATCTAAATGAGTATCTAATAAAAGCTGGTGGTATTTTTCTTGAAGTAAAGCATTAGCACTCCATAAAGTACCATTAGGCTCCATTCCTCTAGCAAGAAGTTCCTGGCCCATACCACCATCTAAAATTCTAACTTTATTAAAGAAATTTTGGTCCATATTTAAAGACTACTTATAGAAAAAAAAAATATTAATCACCCAAAATTTCACCACAAGATGTTGTGTTCCTTCAATTGCAGGTAGTAAATAAGATTTTAAGAAATAGACATAGATTAATATTATGAGTTTAATTAACTATGGCTACTAAAAGAAAGAAAAAAGCTAAGCCAAAAACCAATAAAAGAAAAACTAAATTGGTTAAATCTTCTAGAAAAAAAATAAGAACGAATAAAAAAGTTAAGGCAAAAAAGTCTGCGACTAAGAAGCGTTCTAAAAAATCTAGAAAAAATAATAAGCTTAAATCAATAAAAAAAACAAGAGGAGTAAAAAAAATGAGTGCAGAAGCTATGAAAGTGTCATCTGTATTAGATACTTCTCATTTGAAAGTAAAATTCCCGTTCAAAGCAAAATACGGGAACTACATTAACGGTAAGTTTGTAGAACCTAAATCTGGAAAGTATTTTGATAATACATCTCCAATTTCAAATGAAGTAATCTGTTCAGTTGCACGATCAAATGAAAAAGACGTAGATGCAGCATTAGATGCAGCTCACGCAGCTTTCCCAACTTGGGGTAAAACTTCAATTACGGAAAGATCAAACATTCTTCTTAAAATTGCAGATGTCATTGAGAAAAATCTTAATGTATTAGCAACAGCTGAATGTTTAGATAATGGTAAGCCAATTAGAGAATGTATGGCTGCTGATTTACCACTAGTAATAGATCATTGGAGATATTTTGCTGGAGTAATCAGAGCAGAGGAAGGTTCAGTTGCTGAAATCAGTAACAGTGAATATTCTTATCACATTCCAGAACCACTAGGTGTAGTTGGACAAATTATACCATGGAACTTTCCATTACTAATGGCAACTTGGAAACTTGCTCCAGCTTTAGCAGCAGGAAACTGTGTAGTGCTAAAACCAGCTGAGCAAACACCAGCATCAATCATGTTACTTATGGAACTAATTGGAGATTTATTACCTCCAGGAGTGGTGAACGTAGTAAGTGGCTTTGGTTTAGAAGCTGGAAAACCACTAGCATCATCAAAAAGAATCAAAAAGATTGCTTTCACTGGTGAAACAACAACTGGTAGATTGATTATGCAGTATGCATCACAAAACTTGATACCAATTACGTTGGAGCTAGGTGGAAAATCTCCTAACATTTTCTTTGAAGACGTCATGGCAAAAGATGATGACTTCTTTGATAAGTGTTTAGAGGGTTTTGCAATGTTCACATTAAACCAAGGTGAAGTTTGTACTTGTCCAAGCAGAGTACTAGTTCAAGAGTCTATCTATGATAAGTTCATGGAGAAAGCTATTGCTAGAACAAAAGCTGTAAAACAAGACAATCCTTTGAAAATGGAAACAATGATTGGAGCACAAGCATCATTAGAACAAATGGAAAAAATCAAATCTTATCTAGATTTAGGTAAGAAAGAAGGTGCCAAAGTTCTATGTGGTGGAAATGTTGCAAAAATCAATAGTGGTTTAGAAAAAGGAAACTACATTGAACCAACTATTTTTGAGGGTAATAACTCAATGCGTATCTTCCAAGAAGAAATTTTTGGACCAGTTGTATCAGTAACTAAGTTTAAAGATGAGGCAGAAGCATTACAAATTGCTAATGACACACTTTATGGTTTAGGTGCTGGTGTTTGGACTAGAAATGGAAATATCGCTTACAGAATGGGTAGAGAAATACAAGCTGGTAGAGTATGGACTAACTGTTACCACGCTTATCCTGCGCATGCTGCGTTCGGTGGATACAAACAATCTGGTATTGGAAGAGAAACACATAAAATGATGCTTAACCACTACAGACAAGTGAAAAATCTTCACGTGTCTTACAGTGAAAAGAAATTAGGCTTCTTTTAAAAATAATCTAATATATAATGGCCCGTGAGGAATCACGGGCCATATTTTTTATGAAAGTAAAAGCAACGAGTTCAGCACTAAAATTGATTGAAGAGCTTAAAGCTCAACATGGTGAAGAGCTATTATTCCACCAGTCTGGTGGATGTTGTGACGGAAGTGCACCAATGTGTTATCCTAGAAATGAGTATATGGTTGGTTCTAGTGATGTAAAACTTGGAGAAATTGGGGGAGTGCCTTTTTACATGAACGATGACCAATATGAAAAATGGAAACATACTGATTTAACAATAGATGCTGTTAATGGCATTGGTGGAATGTTTTCATTAGATAATGGTACTGGAAAAAGATTTTTGACAAAATCTGAGATTTGTCTGGTTGTAGATAACGACCCAAAGAAAAATTAATTATTCATTAATTTTTTATGTCTGTTTACTTAAGTTCTCAAAAAATCATTAAAGATTGGATAGATTATAATGATCATATGAACGTATCATATTATCTTTTGATCTTTGATAAATATGGAGCAGATACTTTGAATAATATATTCAAAATGGGAGAGCACTCAGCAAAAACAACTGGCAAAAGCACTATGATAGTAGAGTCAAATATTACCTACAATCAAGAGCTCAAAGTTGATGATGAGGTTGATGTTAATCTAATTTATTTTGATCACGACAAAAAAAGACTTCAATATAAAATGGAAATGGTTCATAAAGAAAAAAAGTTTCTCGCATCAACAATAGAAGTTCTCGCTTTATATGTTGATTTAAATAGTAGAAAAGTTTCTGAATTTGAAGATGAAAAAGTAAAAATTATGGATGATTACATCCAAAAGCATTCTTCAAAATTTAATAACGAAAATCTTAAATTTTCCTCCAAATTAAAAAAAAATTAATATAACTTCCAGTCCACGGCCGGAAGTTATACCAAAAGATTATTGACCTGGGGCTTTGTAACCAATTTTACTAGCTTTTGTTGTAGCTTTTGTAAAATCAATTGCTTCAAGCATTGTCAAATTTCTTACAGCTCCAGATGCTTCAACAACCAATTTAATTGCTGCAAAATCATCAAAACTTGGAACGTCAGTAACAACTACAAAATCATAAGAACCTCTAACGATATCCATGCTATGCATTGTTCCACCCATAGCTTTTGTTAATTGTTCTACAACAGCTTTTCTATCACTTGTTGGATCTTTTAAAAAACCCTGAAAAGCTTTTTCAGTGTAATTACCCATTATATATGCTTTCATCTTGAACTCCTTTTTTTAATAAGAGTATCATCTAATCAGAGATAATTAATGTGTAAAAATTACATAGTAGACACAACTTATAGTAATGCTAAATTGAATTTATGTACGAAAAATTTGGACAATTTATCGATGGTAAATGGCAAAAATCATCAGATGGAGGAACTTACGAAGTAATTAATCCAGCAAATGAAGAAGTTTTGGGAAAAGCCTCTAAAGCTACGCCAGAGGATGTTGATAGAGCATTAAATTCTGCTGCAAAAGGATTAGAAGTCTGGAAAAAAACTGCTCCTTGGCAAAGATCTTACATCATTAGAAGAATAGCAGACAAAATGAGAGAGAAACAAGATGTGCTTGCTAAATGGATGACATTAGAAGTTGGAAAACCTTTCGCAGAAGCTAAAGGTGAAGTAGGAGGTGCTGCAGATATTTTTGAATGGAATGCCGAAGAAACAAAAAGAATTTATGGACAAACTGTTGAAAGTAGATTTGAGGATACAAGAGTACATGTTTACTATCAACCAGTTGGTGTTGTTGCAGCATTAACACCTTGGAATTTTCCTGCAGTATTATCTGCTAGAAAAATTTCAACTGCATTAGCTGCTGGGTGTTCTGTTATAGTTAAACCTGATGTAATAACTCCAGGAATTGTAATGGAGATGGTTGATATATGTAGAGAATGTGGTGTCCCACCAGGCGTAGTGAATCTTTTATCAGGTGATCCACCAAGTATCGCTCAACAATTGATAGCTTCAGATATAGTCAAAAAAATTTCTATAACTGGATCATCGAGAGTTGGAAAGCTAATATTAAAACAAGCTGCAGATAAAGTTCAAAGAGTAACAATGGAGTTGTCAGGTCATTCACCTTTTATTGTGTTTGATGATGCTGATATTAAAAAAGCAGCTGATATGGCAATTGCTGCTAAATTTAGAAACAATGGTCAAGTTTGTATATCACCTAACAGATTTTATATTCACGAGAGAAAAAAGGACGAATTTGTAAATTTATTTATCGAGAAAACAAAAAAATTGAAAATAGGTGACGGTATGGATCCTTCAACTCAATTAGGTCCATTAACCACAAAAAAGAGGCTAAACGAAATAGAGGAATTAGTTGAAAAAACTAAAGAAGAAGGTGCAAAAGTTTTACTTGGTGGAAAAAGACCCTCTGGGTTTAATAAAGGTTTTTATTATGAACCTACAATATTTGATGACGTAAAAGATGATTTTACGATAATGAAACAAGAGCCTTTTGGGCCATTGGTTCCAATGTTATCATTCAAATCTTTTGATGATGTAATTAAAAGAGCTAATAATCATGAGCTTGGTTTGTGTAGTTATGTATGCACCAACTCAATGGAGACAGCACATCTTGCGTCAGAACAATTAGAAACAGGTTCAGTCGCTGTTAACACACCTATGGTAGCTATTGCAGAAGCACCTTTTGGGGGAATTAAACAAAGTGGTTATGGACGTGAAGGTGGGTCAATGGCAATAAAAGATTATCTAAACATTAAATATACTCATCTTGGTATTAAAGGTTAATTGATGAAACTTTTAAGGGTTGGTGAGCATGGCAAGGAAATACCCGCAATTTTAGATAATCAAAATAATATTCGAAACCTTTCAAATATTATAACTGATTTTACACCAGAGAATTTAAATTTTGAAAATTTAGATAAAATAAAAAAACTAGATTTAAATTCACTCCCATTGATTGAAGGGAAGCACAGAATTGGACCCTGTATAATTAAACCAGCAAATTTTATTGCAATAGGTTTAAATTATAAGGCTCATGCAGAGGAAACAAATTCTGATGCTCCAAAAGAGCCAATTGTTTTTAATAAATCCCCAAATTGTATTATTGGTCCAAATGACAATATTGTAATACCAAAAAATTCAAAGTCTTTAGATCACGAAGTTGAAATTGCAATGGTTATTGGAAGCAAAGCTAAATATGTTAAAGAGGATGAAGCTCAAAAACATGTATTAGCTTATTGTATTTGCAACGATATAAGTGAAAGAGAATGGCAAAAAGATAGAGGTGGTCAATGGGTAAAAGGAAAATCTGGAGATACCTTTGGTCCATTGGGTCCCTATTTGGTTACAAATGATGAAATTGATAATTTATTTAATTTAAATTTATCATTAGATCTTAATGGAAAAAGAAGACAAACTGGAAATACCAGTTTAATGATTTTTAATTTTAATTTCTTAATTTCACATATCAGTCAATTTATAACTCTTATGCCAGGGGATATTATAACAACAGGTACACCTGCTGGTGTAGGAATGGGGATGACACCACCTGATTATTTAAAAGATGGTGATGAAATGATTTTAAGAGTAGATAATCTTGGTGAACAAAAATTGAAAGTTGTTAAAGAAAAATAATGATTGAATTAATTATCGCATTTGGAGCTGGATTGATAAGTTTTTTATCACCATGTGTTTTACCACTCATACCAGGTTATATTTCTTATATTTCTGGAAGTTCTATAAATGAGCTTGTTGATAAAAAGAATATCAATTTATTTCCAATTATTCTATTTACAGTTGGTTTTTCTTTAGTCTTTATAACTTTTGGAGCTGCTTCAACTTTTCTAGGACAAATTTTTTTAGAAAATTCTTATGAGTTAAGAATAGCTGCAGGATTAATAATAATAGTCTTATCGCTTCATATAATTGGAATAATAAATTTAAAATTTTTAAATTATGAAAAGAGAATTCAAACAAATATTAATAAAAGTATATTTAGCCCAATATTAATAGGAATGGCATTTGCATTTGGTTGGACACCATGTATTGGGCCTATTTTAGGATCTATTTTAGTTTTAGCTGCAACTGAGGAAAGTTTAAGCCAAGGAATTTTATTGTTATCTTTTTATTCTATTGGATTAGCTATTCCGTTTATTTTATCAGGTTATTTAATACAAAGGTTCCTTATTTTTTCAAAAAATTTTAGAAAGAATATTAATTTAGTGTCAAAAATAGGTGGAATAATTCTATTAATTACTGGTATTTTGATATTAACCAATCAATTGCAAGCTTTGGGATATTATTTAATAAATATTTTTCCATTCTTACAAAATTTTGGGTAAATTAAATTATGAAAATTTATCAAATAGACTCTAGTGCTAGAAAAGATGGTTCAACTTCAAGAGCTTTAGCAAAAAAACTTTTAGATAAAATAAAAAAACCTGATGATGAAGTTATTTATAGAGATCTAAATGATGAAATGGTTTTTGTGTCTAATTTAACAGAGTCAGGGATGAAAATAGATCCAAAAGATCAAACAGAGACACATAAAAAAATGTTCAAACTCTCAGATACACTTGTAAAAGAATTGAAAGAGAGTGATATTATAATTATTTCTGCTCCAATTTATAATTATGGACCTCCAGCAACTTTAAAAGCCTGGTCGGATCTTGCAGCAAGAGTAGGGGAAACTTTTAGATTTAAACCCAATGGAAGAAGGGAAGGGTTATTAAAAAATAAGAAAGCTTATTTAGTAATTACTTCGGGTGGGACAAAGCTAAATAGCAATGAGGATTTTCTAACTCCTTGGTTGAAGTTTATTTTAAATTTTTTTGGCATAGAAAAGGTAGAGGTAGTAAGTGCTGATCAAATGTCCCTAGATTATGAAAAATCAATAAAAGAGGCTGAGAAACAGATAGAAAATTTATCCTAATAATTAAATTTTCTTTTTAAATGTTTAAGCCTTCCCTCAGTGCTATCATAATCAATATAACATCCCTGAAGAAAACGATTTCCCTCATTAGCATCATAAGTGGTTCTGCCATGTAACAATCTATAGTTATCCATCATTAACAGATCCCCTGGAAGAAGCTTAAATTCTATTCTATAATTTTTTGAATTATAAAGTTCAGATATTTTTTTTCTTGCAGAATAAAATAATTCTAGTTTTTCTTTATCAATTAATGGGACAAAATCTAATCTTGGACTAAAACGCACTTGTTTGAAATTACTGTTTTCATCTAACTGGATCATTTCAGCCCAATCCTCTAAAATCACACTTTCATCAATAAATTGAAAACGTATCTTTACCTCAGTTAAAATTTTATAATATTCTGGAAAATCTTTTTTTAGTTTCTCAGAAACAGTATATCCATCAACTAGAGTTGATAAACCTCCAGTAACTTCATTTTCTATACAATGAAGCATTTGAATACATGGCACAGGATTTCTATATGGATTATCAGTATGAGGAGCCAAAGGTAAAGAAGTGTAAGCTAAGTCATTTGGATTTGGTTTTGATTTTACATTAAAAAACTCACCAAAGTTTGTACGTCTCACACTTCCTATAGAATTTGCAAAGTTTATAATAAAATTATTTTTTGTTGGCACATTTTTAAAAATTACAAAGCCATATTGATAAAAATTAATCAAGGCTTTGTACATTTCATCTGTTTCAAATAAATTTTCTTTGAATTTGAAAGTATTTTGATCTCTAAATGAAGAATCCCATTTTATTTTTTTGATTTGTTTAACATCATTAATATTTGAGAATTCCTTAAAAATATCAATTATAGAGATCTTTGTTGAAGCTCCATCATTGAATTTAATTTCTAAAAAATTACTTTTTAAGCTTAAATCTTTGATTTGAATGTTTTCTGGTAATTGAGTTGGGTCAAATAATCTTTGTTGAGTAGACTTATCAACAAAGTTTTCTCCGTTAACTCTTTCTCTAAGCCAAAATGGGTGGATCTCTTTTTTATGACCCTTATTTTCAAAAAATACCTTGTTATCTTTTAACTCTAATTTCATCTATTTTTAAATCATTATTTAAAATTTTGCTTTAATCAATAGTAATAAAATAGTATTAGAGCGTTGTGCAAATTTTAAAATCATCAGATTATAAACTTTATTCTAAGTTCATTGAAAGTTTAGCTAAGAAATTAACTAGATTTTATTACTCTAAATTAAATAAACCCTTTAAAGTATCGAATAAACTTAGAAGCGGTTATGACCCTGTAACAACTGCTGACAAGGCTTTTGAACGATTCATTAGAAATGAGATTAAAAAAAGGTTTCCAAATCACCAAATTATAGGTGAAGAATTTGGCTATAAAAAAACTAAAAGCGATTATTCATGGGTTATAGATCCCATAGATGGAACTCGATCATTTGTGATAGGAAATCCAACTTGGAGTAATTTGATATCTTTAAATTATAAAGGTAACCCAGTTATAGGTCTTGCAAATTTTCCAATTCTTAAAAAGTTTTATTTTAATACTTCCAATAATTCTGCGTATGTTTCAGAAAATGGAAAGAAAAAGAAAATACTTGTTAATCAAAAAGCAACTTATTCTAAAATGAAATTGTCAGCAGCATTTCACGGCAGCCTGTCATTAAATAAACAAAAAAAAATTCCTCAAATTTTAAAAAGAATGCAATTTCCATGCTCGGATGCTTTAAGTTATTCTCATTTTGCTGAGGGTAAACTTGATGTTGTTATTCAATGTGGAAATAAAATTTGGGATATTCATGCCTTAATACCAATTATTGAGGCTGCAAAAGGGATTGTCTCGACTTGGAAAAATGATGATGCCAAGAAAGCTGGAAATATTATTTGCTCATCTAATAATAATTTACATAAAAAAATGCTTAAAATTTTAAAACCAGTTTCTAGCTAGTTTTACCCAAAGTATTTAAAAGAATTACACCAATAATTATTAAACTTATTCCAACAATCCCATACAAGTTTGGAATTTGCTGATATTTAAAAACACCAAATAGTGTTACTGCAGTAATCGTTAAACCTCCATATGTTGCATATGTAAAACCAACTGGAATAATATTCATTGCTTTAGATAAACAAAAAATACAAGCAACTATAGATATGATACAAAAAATAGTTGGCCCAATTATTGTAAATCCATTAGTTGATTTTAAAAAACCATTTGAAGTTATTCCAAGAAGTATTGCTAAAGCTAAAAATATATAACCAGATAAATTTGCCATAAATTATCCTGTTTTACCCAGCAGATTAACAATTAAGACTCCTGATATAATTAATATCAAACCAATAATTGTGAATAGATCAGGTACTTGATTGAATTTATATATTCCAACAATCGAAGTCGCCACGATACATAAACCAGCAAAAGATGCGTAGGTAATACCAACAGGTATAGTTTTCATCACTATTGAAAGAGTAAACATGCAACCAATTATTGTGATTGCAGTAATTAAACTAGGAACTAACAATGTGAAACCATTTGCACTTTTTGCAAAACTATTTGCTGCAGTTCCTAATATGACAGCAAGTATAAGAATTAGAAAAGCTATAACGTTACTCACAAATAAAAGATATTCTTATTTGGTAATTTTATCTACAAATTTTTTAATCGGGGGACCTACAAGAAGAGCAGCAATTATTGCAATTGGAAGACTTACTGACCATGCTTTAAAAAAACGGTCAACATACTCATTATCCATTCCAGTATTTATATAAGTAATTATTAGTGTCATTAAAAGACTCATCCCAAATCCCATAACTAATATAAATAAAAGGTTAGAATATTTTTTTGGAAACATTTTTAAATACTTTGTTTCTGCAATTCAATTTGAAGCTTTTCCATCATAATCATAGGAGACTTCAAAAACGGATGAACTTTATGAGCTTCAATGTAACTATCAATAGCTTTTTCGTAGTTTTTTAAAGCTGTTTGAACTAAACCTTGGCCTGTTAGTGCACCGAAATGTCTTTTTTCTATCAAAAGCACTTTATCAATATCAGCTTGTGATAGCTCGTATTTACCCATTAAATATAATACCGTTGCTCTTTTATTCCAAGCTTCTGCCCAATTAGGATCAAGTTTAATGACTTCAGTAAATTTATCATATGCAGTATCAAGTTTATTCTCCATCATTGCAGATGAACCATCAGCTAATAACTTTGTTAAATTATTTTTAGTTGGATGAGTAGTCCAAAGATCCCAAATTTTATCCTCTATTTTTTTTGAATTTTCAAAGTTTAAAGCACTTTTTAATTGAACAAATAATTTATCGATTTCTTTTTTATTATCGTCAGCCAATAAAGACGATGAAAATAAGAAAAAAATAAAAATGAATGAAATTTTTTTCACTTACTTAGACATTGGAGTAGCGCCAGTTTCTAAACTAACAATTTTTCCGTCTTTATATCTATAAACCGCCATTACAGCTTCAACATTTCCGTCATTAAATGTAACAAAAGAATGGTGTACACCCACTTCATCATTTTCATATACAACCCTAGTTTTATCTTGATTGATATCTCCACTCATTGCCCATTTTATAACATCAGCTTTTCCTAAAGAATTTCCAGATTTATGCATTGTGAATTTAAAATCATCATGCAAAAGTTCATTCATAGTTGCCTCATCTTTTTTATCTATTGCATCAGTGTATCTTTTTAATATCGACATTTTATACTCCTTTAATTATTATTCCGTTACCAATTGAGTTTTCTAAACGGATTTGTTTAATTGGTTTGTATTCATCAGAGTTATACCACTCTAAAGCTTTTTCATAACTTGGAAATTTAATAACAACTGTTCTAGGATATGCCCAAGTTCCTTCTAATACTTTTGTTTCACCACCTCTGACAATATATTCTCCACCAAATTTTTCAGCAATAGGTCTCACTTTTTCTACGTACTCTTTATATTCCTCAGGTTTTTTTACCTCTATGTTGAATATCGCAAACCCAGACATTAAGTGTAAATTTTATCAGCTAATCCGTAGCATAAAATTGCACTCATAATCGTAAATACAAACGGCGCAATAACACCCTCATTTGTAGTTTTCTCATTCACACCTGTTTTATCTATTTTAATAGAATAAAAATTACATAAAAAAATACATAGATTATTTATAAAAACTAAATTTAAGAATCCCCATGTATTTTCCAAACCTCCAGGCCTTATAAAACCTACATAGATTGACATTAAAAATACAGCAAGCATAAATGCTCCTGCCATTCTAATCATTATTGCTCCACTTGGATCTATACCAAATCTTTCCATGAAGCTTTTGGTGCCAAAAATAGTTTGAAATGCGTAAACACCAACTCCAATAAAATGAACTAAGTAAATTATTAAATAAAATATCCCATTAAATTTTTCTATCATTTTATCTCCTAATCGTTAAAAACCATTCTCATTTCATCCTGAATTGTACCTTCTTTAAAAACATCCTTCATTTTTTTCTGAAGTTCAATGAATTCAGGATCAGCTGACATGTTTGTATCATTTTCAAACGCTTTATCAGTAAACTGTTCACCCACAAGTGTTTCTCTTACCGTCCTTGGGTTCCCACCAATTTGAAATGAAAAGTAAACTTCATGTTCTGGATAATGTTTTTTTCTAACTTTTGCTAAGCCTTTAGAGATTTCCATAGCCTCACCAAGTTTATCATCATAAACCCCAATAGTTCTTGTGTAGATTGCTTTCATAAATCTTCCTCTTAAGCGTTATAGTCCATTACTTGATCAGTACACTCAGTAAATTTATGAGGCTCAAAGAAATCATTCATTTGACCTAATTGATTATTGATATCCGCTTCACTGTTAGCTTTCCACCAACAAAACATTTGCATTGTATCACCTGGGGTGTTCCAAGTCATTTGACATGCTGCTTTATCACTTGTCATTGATTTAACAATGTCTTCCATTTTCATTGAGGCTACTGTTTCACTAAATTTATCTTTCATTTCTTTAGATTTAAAAGTGTGAGTTACCATATAGTTTTTCATTTTTTCCCTTTCGATTATTTTGCTTTAGTTAAGTGATAAACTGAGTAACTGTCCAACACTGCTGACATAATAGGTTTTGATACTTCAGTTCCCTCTATAAATTTATATAGAGCTGCCTCGTCAGTACAAAAAATCTTAAACATAACGGTGCTTTTATCTGGTGTTACTGTTCCAATTGTTTTTTCTACTACTGCAACTTTTGCTCTTTCTGCTAAACCTTCAGGTGATTGCATAAATCCCATAAATTTTTCAAACATTCCCTCTTTTAATTTAGCTACTACTAACATTTCTTTTTCCATAAATTTCTCCCTAATATAAAGTTTGAACTACTTTTTTTACTCTTTCAGCTCCATTAGGAACTAAAGCTTCAACAAAAGTATGACATTTGTCAGTTATAGTTTTGTCGTATTTTGAGCCGTAATGTTTATCAACTGCTTTGTTTACTCCAGCATCCCAATCTTTTTCTGGAATACCTATTTCAAGCGCATAGGTTTTTAAAACTTTCACAGTTGAAATTGATTTTTCTTTCATTCCGTACTCAAATTTTTCACCTGATGGAAGAAAGTAGTTGGCCATATAAATACCAACACAATCCCATGCTTTTGATTTATCTTTATCACTCATTTCTGCATTAGCAGATGTAAAGATGAAAAAAGATAAAAATATAATAATTTTTTTCATAATCTCCCGACGTTAAATAATATTAATATAAAAATGTAACTGTTTTGTTACATGCCTGGTATGCGTTATTATAACCAGCTAGGAATAGGGAGGTTTTTTTCCTTTAAAAAAGATTTATTAAACATCTTTGAGTTGTATTTATCTGATCTATCACAAAGAATTGTTACAATTGTTTTTCCTGGGCCTAGCTCTTTTCCTAATCTAATTGCACCTGCAATATTTACTCCACAACTAGTTCCTAAACTTAACCCCTCATGCTGTATTAAATCATAAAGCACGGGTAATGACTCTTGATCACTGATTGAAAAAGCACCATCAATTTTAGCTTCAGCGAAGTTTTTAGTTATTCTGCTTGAACCAATACCTTCAGTTATCGATCCACCTTCAGCTTTAAGTTCACCATTCATAATATGATTATAAAGTGCAGAGCCTGTAGGATCTGATAAATAAATTTTTATATTCTTATTTTTTTCTTTGAGAAATTTACTTACACCACCGATAGTGCCTCCGGTTCCTGACGCACAGACAAAGCCATCTACTTTACCATCAGTTTGTTCCCAAATCTCTGGTCCAGTCGTTTCGTAATGACCTTTTGCATTAGCAGTGTTATCAAATTGGTTTGCCCAAACTACACCCTTGTTATTTGTACTTTTTAATTCTTCAGCAAGACGACCCGCAACTTTTACATAGTTACCATCATCTTTGTATGGCTTAGGTGGAACTAATCTAAGATCTGCACCAATATTTTTTAAAGTATCTTTTTTTTCTTGGGTTTGGTTGTCATTCATTACAATAATTGTCTTATAACCTAAGGAATTTCCTAAAAGACATAAACCAATCCCAGTATTACCCGCAGTACCTTCAACAACTATTCCACCTTCTGAAATTAGTTTTTTTTCTTGTGCATCTTTTATTAGTGCAAGAGCAGCTCTATCTTTAACAGATCCACCTGGATTTAGGTACTCCGCTTTTCCATAAATATTACATCCAGTGATCTCAGAGGCTGCTTTTAATTTTATTAATGGAGTATTACCAACTGACTCAATAAAGTTATTTTTAATTTGTGACATTAATCTTTATCTTTATCAGTAACAGCATAAGGTTGAAATCCTTTTGTAGCATCACCAACTCTTGTAGCTGGAATTCCTACCATTATTGATTTCTCTGGAACATTTTTTGTAACTACTGCATTTGCACCGATTAAGGAATTTTTACCAACTGTTATTGGTCCTAAAATTTGAGCACCAGATCCAACAACAACATTATCCTCTAAAGTTGGATGTCTTTTAGTATTTCTTTGATCATTAGTGTTTATACTTGGAGCAATTCCACCTAATGTAACATTATGATAAATAGTAACATTGTTTCCAATCTCAGATGTCTCACCGATAACAACGCCCATACCGTGATCAATAAATAAATTTTTTCCAATCTTTGCCTTTGGATGAATTTCTATTCCTGTTAAAAATCTTGAAAATTGAGAAATGATTCTTGCAACTAAATCAAATTTTGCTATTGCAAAAAAATTTGCAATTTTATGAAAAAAAATAGCCTTAACCCCTGGGTAAGTTAATACAAGACTTAACTTAGATTTTGCCGCAGGATCTCTGTCTATTATAGATTGTAAAAAATCAGTCATCTAATTTTGTCAGCTTGATAAAAATAATTAATGTCTATATAATGTGTTTAAACAGTATTTAAAGGAGAAATAATGTACAAAAATACTAATTGTTTTCATCTAGCAATCCCATGTGGAGATCTAGAAACAGCAAAAAAGTTTTATAGTGAAACTTTGGGCTGCCGACTTGATAATTCAGCACAAGAATGGGCTGATGTTGACTTTTGGGGAAATGAATTAACTCTCCATGCAAGTGAGCATAAACTAGATAACGAGAGACACGATGTAGATATGGGTAACGTTTCTGTTCCTCACTTTGGAGTTCATTTATCAAGAAAAGATTTTGATACTTTAAAAAATAGATTAAAAGAAAAAGGTGCAAAGTACTACGATGAGCCTTATCTTAGATTTAAAGGAACAAAATACGAGCAAGAAACATTTTTTGTAAAAGATCCTAACGAAAATATTCTAGAGATTAAAACTTTAACAGCTAATCCAGAATAATTTTAGTTTAGATGGAATACCTGGTACTAGGTTTTATTACCGGGCTTAGTTTAATCCTAGCGATTGGTGCTCAAAATATCTTTGTAATAGAACAAGGGCTAAAAAAACAGTATGTTTTTTTAGTCTGTTTAATTTGCTCATTTTCAGACCTAATTTTGATTTTTTCAGGTATTCTTTTATTCCACTTTTTTCATCAATATTTTAATATATTTATAGAGCTAACTTTAAACATCTGTTTAATAATTTTTTTAATCTATTTTATATATTCAAAAATTAAATCTTTTAGTATTAGCGCTAATTTCAATATTGAAAAAAAAGAGACTAATAGTTCTAAGATTATATTGAAGACACTTGGTTTCACCTACCTAAATGCACATGTTTACTCCGATACAGTTTTCTTTTTAGGAAATTTTTCAAAAAATTTTTTGTTTGATGAAAAAATCTATTTTGCTATTGGAGCTTCTGTAGCATCTTTTATATTTTTCTTTTTATTGGGTTATTCATCGGTATATTTTTCAAAATATGCTCAGAGCGATAAAACGTGGAAATATATTAATGGATTCATTATTAGCTTCATGTCTTTGCTGACAATTTATATAATTAAAGAAACGGCATATTTTCTTTAGTTAAAAGCATTTTTGAGTGACAATTATAGCGCATGTTAAAATCTCTATTTCAAATTAATCTTATTTAATATGCTTTTAAGAAGAAAAATTTTGAAATTATTTGGACTCTCTATACTTTTTGTATCATTGCCTTATCAATTCTTAAAATCAGCTACAAAAAAAATTATTAATCCTGATCTGACTAAAGCCCAAAAAGATATAATGTTTAATGAGGGCACTGAGAGACCGTTTACCAGTAAACTACTTGAAGAAAAGAGAAATGGTTTTTATCATTGCGCAAACTGTGGAGCAAAGTTATTTTCATCAAAAGCAAAATTCGATAGTGGCACGGGTTGGCCTTCTTTTTCTGAAGCTTTGCCAGGAGCTTTTAAAACTAAGATTGATTATTCTTTTGGAATGAAAAGAATTGAATATCATTGTGCAACTTGTGGTGTACATCATGGCCACGTTTTCTTAGACGGACCTACTGCTACTGGAAAAAGATTTTGTAATAATGGATTGTGTTTAATTTTTGTACCAGAGAATTAATTAGAAAAACCATATTTTCTAAGTCTTACATCTCCTGTTCTTGCATGAGCTTCCATTCCCTCATATCTAGAAATTCTAGCTGCAGCAGCACCAACTAATTTAGTAGACTCTTTTGTCATTCTTTGAAAGCTTAAAGTTTTAATAAATTTTCCAACAAATAATCCACCCGTGTATCTTCCAGCACCTTTAGTTGGTAAAATATGATTTGTACCAGAACATTTATCGCCGTATGCAACAGTTGTTTCCTCACCCACAAACAATGAACCATAATTTGTTAATCTTTCATGAAACCATTCTAAGTTTTCGGTCTGTACTTCTAAATGTTCAGGTGCATATTCGTCACTAATTTTAACTATCTCTTCATCAGTGTCACAAAGAATTACTTCACCATAATCTCTCCAGGCTGCCTCAGCACTTGTTCTCGGAACTTCTGGAAGCTCTGCAATTAATTGTGGAACTCTTTTCATTACTTTTTCGGCTAATTCTTTACTAGTTGTATAAAGCCAACATGGTGAGTTATATCCATGCTCAGCTTGTCCTACTAAATCTACCGCAACAATTTCTGGATCAGCTTTAGCATCAGCTATAATTCCAATTTCAGTTGGTCCTGCAAACAAATCAATACCAACTTTTCCATATAAAATTCTTTTAGCCTCAGCTACAAATTGATTTCCTGGCCCTACAATTATATCTGCGGGGGGGTTTTTAAATAATCCATTGGTCATTGCTGCAATAGCAGGAACTCCTCCTAAATTTAAAATAACATCTGCCCCGCAAAGATTAGCTGTGTATATAATAGTAGGGTGTGCACCAACACCTTCTTTAGGAGGACTACATGCAATAATATTTTTTACTCCAGCTACTTTTGCTGTAGTTACACTCATTACAGCAGATGCAATGTGAGCATATCTTCCACCCGGGATGTAGCAACCTGCTGTATTAACCGGCACTAATTTTTGACCTGCATACAAACCATCAGAAAGTTCTACCTCAAAATCTTGTCCATAATTTTTAAGTTGTGCTTCAGCAAATTTTCTAACTCTGTCAAATGAAAATTGAATATCATCTTTGGTTTTTTGATCTAACGTTTTTTTAATTTCCTCAATTTTATCTTTTGATACTATGATGTCCCCATCATACTTATCAAATTTTTTAGTTAAATCGATACAGCCTTGTTCTTTTGTTGTTTCGATATTTTTTAATAAATCTTGAACTATTCCAGTTGTCTTATTATCGTCAGTGGACGAAGTTTTTGGAGACTTTTTTAAATAAGTAATAGCCATTAATACATTTTTATAATTGATAAATTGTTTAAGACAAATTTAATTTTATTGCAATCAAACATTTAATTTAGTGCAACAACAGCTGCAGCTATTGATGCTAGTCTAGCAGGTGCTTCATCGGAGCGGCTAGTAATTACCACAGGTACTTTACCACCTACAACTACTCCTGCAGCACATGCACCACTAAAATATATTAACATCTTTACCAATGCATTACCTGTCTCAACACTGGGCACTAATAAAACATCAGCAATTCCTGCAACATCATTTTGAATACCTTTAATAGTTGCAGATTTTTTTGATATGCTATTATCAAAAGCCAAAGGCCCGAATACATCAGCATTTAAATTTTCTTTTTTTGCAAGATTTGTAATTTCTTCAGCCTCTTTAGAACTTGGTACACTATCTAAAACTTCTTCTGTGGCAGACAATACTGCAATTTTTGGTCTTTCAATTCCAATTCTATGAGAAAAATTAATTACATTTTTTAAGATATGCATTTTAGTTTTTACATTTGGCAATACATTTAAAGCACCATCAGTAATTATTAGAGGCTTATCGTCTTTTTCTAATGTCATATGCCAGATGTGACTTAACCTTGTTTTACCCAACAAGTTGTACTCTCTTTTTAAAACTTCTTTCATTAAAATATCTGTATGTATATGTCCTTTGACTATAATTCTTATTTTTCCTTCACTCGCAAGTTTTGCAGCTATACCAGCAGTATTATTTTCAACTGGTTCATTAATTATCTCATATTTAGAAATATCCCACTTCAATTCTTCTGCACATTTTAGAATTTCTTTTTCATCTCCTATAAAAATAGGATCAATTAAATTTTCTTTGACTGCATCTTGAACAGATAACATTGGCAATGGTTTCCCAGCATTAACAATTCCAGCTTTTACTCCTTTATTCTTTAGGGCAGCATTTAATAGATTATTTGGAACAATAATTTCTTTGTTTGAAAGCATAATTAGTTTTTAAGAGTCTCTAATTCTTTTTTAATAATTTTAGAGATTTTAATCTCTTTTTTTAAATTCATTTTATATCTTTTATATTTATTTTGTCCTGGATACATTATTTCTTTTATTCCTTTAATTTTAGGTAGTCGTTTTACTCTTTTGATATTATCTTTAATTCTTTGATTATAGTCTTTTACAAATAAATTTGTTTTAAATGTGATAAATAAATGCCCTATATTTTGTGGTCCAGTGAAATCCTCAAAAGGATCTTTAACTCTACCAGCATGATTACCACCAGTTATAACACCACTCAATATATCAACCATCCATGCCAATCCTGAACCTCTAAATCCTGCAATAGGTAACTGAACACCTTTAAGAGCTTTATTCGCATCGGTTGTTGGTTTACCAAAATTATCTAAGGCAACACCGACTGGGAGTTTCTGATTATTTTTTGATGCAAATCTGATCTTTCCTCTATTGATCATTGAGATTGATGAGTCAAAAATAAAAGGTGTTTTTGAACCACTAGGAGTTCCAAAACAAACTGGATTTGTGCCAAATAAACTTTTAAAAGCTCCATGCGGAGCCACAGCTGGTGGACCATTGGTATAAATCATGGTAACCAAATTTTTTTTTACTGCTTGTTCTGCGTAATAACCAGACAGTCCGTAATGGCCACTATTTCTAACAGCCACTAAACCTATTCCTGTTTTTTTTGCGTTAGAAATTGCTTTTTTAATAGCTATATCGGCAGCTACAAAGCCAATACTATTATCGGCATCAATTTGAGAAATTGATTGAGATATATTTGTTATTTTAATTTTAGGTTTTGGATTAATTACTTTTTTTTTAATTCTATCACAATACATTTTAAGTCGAGATAGTCCATGTCCATATGCTCCTACTAGCTCTGCATTTATCAGTGCGCTTGCTGAAATTTTTGCATGTTTATAATTTAATTTATGTTTTATGAAAATTTCTCTTACTAAATTTAATAGTTTTTTATTTTTGATGTTCAATTAATTCCTCTATAATTTTCTTCGTATTATATCTTTGTTTCCATCTTGGATAATGTTTCTTAAATTTAGATGTATCAGATATATACCAGATATGATCACCAACTCTTGGAGTCTTTAGAATTTTTTTCTTTACATTTATTTTAGCTATTTCTTCAACATAGTTTAAAGCCTCAATAATTGAACAATTTGAATATCGACCACCCCCTATATTATATATTTCTCCATATCTTGGTTTTTTATAAAATTCCCAGAAACAATTAACCAAATCGTGGCTATGCAAGTTATCTCTAACCTGTTTCCCTTTATAACCAATTAAATTATATTTTTTCATCTTAAGACTAGCTTTAACTAAATAAGATAAAAATCCATGAAGAGTAGCACCACTGTGATTTGGACCAGTAATACACCCAGCTCTAAAACACACTGTTTTCAGACCAATATTTTTTCCATATTCTTGAACCATTAAATCAGCATATGTTTTTGAAACCCCAAAAAAACTATGTGTTGCATTATCAATTGAAAAATTTTCTTTTATGCCCTTATAATGCTTATCTTTTTTTTTTAATTCCCATCTAGTTTTTTTTTCAAAAATTTTTAATTTATTTGGATTATCACCATAAACTTTATTGGTTGACATAAATATAAACGGAGCTTCAGGGCAATATTTTTTTGTTAATTCTAAGAGATTGAGAGTACCGGTTGCATTAACATTAAAGTCCAAGAAGGGGAAATTTTTCCCATAGTCGTGAGATGGCTGTGCTGCGCAATGAACAATTATTGAGATTTTTTTTTGATATTTTTTGAATATATTATGTAAGGAATTAAGATTTCTAATATCTACATTATAGTTTTTAAATTTTTTATTTCTTTTTAAAAGTTTAGATTTTACCCAAGAGGTTGAACCATTCTTTCCAAAAAATAGTTTTCTTAAATTATTATCGATACCTATTATCTCAAAACCTTTATCATGTAAAAAGTTTACAGCCTCAGAACCAACTAATCCAGTAGAACCAGTAATTATTGCCAAAGACATTTGAAAAACCTATTTATTATTCTCATTAATTTAAATATAATATAACTTATTTTTACATTAGGTATAATATTAATCAAATAACTATTATGAAACTTTATGATTGCAGTTTGTATTATGATGAAGATTTAATTCTTAACGCAAGACTGAATATACTTAATAAATATTTCGATAAATTTATTATATGTGAAAGCAAATATTCCCACTCAGGGAGAGAAAAAAAGTTAAACTTTAATATTAATAACTTTCCCGATTTCAAAGATAAGATAATTTATGTGGTTAGTGATCAAGAACCAGATGGATTAATTTATAAAATTAAAGATGAAAAAAAAATAGAAAACCCTGAAAATTTTAGACATAATGCAATCAAAAGAATTGCTTTTCAAAGAAATACTTTAATGAATACTGTAAATGAAATTGCTGATACAAATGATTTTATTTTTTATAGTGATAATGATGAAATACCAAACATGGAAAATTTTGCTAAATATAAGGAAACAAATGATATTGTAATTTTTGAACAAAAGTTATTTTACTATAAATTCAATTTATTATTTGATCGTATATTTTGGTATGGCACTAAAGCAGTAAAAAAGAAAAAATTAATCAATTTTGAATGGTTAAGACAAGTTAAACCAAAAAAATATAATTTTTATAGATTAGATACTTTTTTTAAAAAAGATAAATATATTAATTTAAAAATTGTTAAAGATGGAGGTTGGCACTTCACAAGAGTAATATCACCTGAAGAAATTCATCAAAAAGAATTAGACGCTGAACATCATGATGAATATCGAGCTTCAAATAAAAATCCAACAAGAATAAAAGATTTAATTGAACGAAGAGTTATAGACCATGATCATTTAGCTGATAGTAAAAAATCAAAATATGGTAACGAATATAAATTAAAAGTGATACCCTTAGAGGAATTACCTGAATATATAAAAATTAATTGGAAAAAATACAAAGAATTTTTAGATTTAAGGACATAAAATCAGCTATCTAAAATTTGATAAAAAATTTAAAAAAAGTATAAGCACATTATGAATTCAAAGTATAAAATTCTCATTACTGGCGCTGCTGGTTTTTTAGGATCTCACTTGGTAGAAAAATTACACAATCTTGGTCATACAGTAATAGGGATAGATAATATGATGGGTGGCTACGAGGATAATGTTATTAAAGGCACTGAATTTCACAAATTAGATTGCTGTGACTTACCAAAAATTCAAGAAGTTATGAAAGGTGTTGATGTCGTTTACCACTGTGCTGCTACAGCCCATGAAGGTTTATCTGTTTTTTCACCTTACGAAATAACTAAAAATAATTATTTAGCCTCCGTCTCGATTTTTACTGCAGCGATAAATAATAAAGTTAAAAGAATAGTATATTGTTCATCAATGGCCAGATATGGTGACTCAAAAACACCTTTTACTGAAGATATGGAGCCCAAACCCATAGATCCTTATGCTATCTCAAAAGTTGCCTCAGAAAAAGTTTTAGCAAATTTGTGTGAAATAAATAATGTAGAATATGTAATTGCAGTGCCTCATAATATTATTGGTCCAAGACAAAGATATGATGACCCGTTTAGAAATGTAGTTTCAATCATGCTTAATAGAATGATGCAAAAGAAGGCTCCTATTATTTATGGTGATGGTGAACAAAGAAGATGTTTTTCTTATATTGATGATTGCATAAGTTGTTTAATACCAATGATGGATCAAAAAAATCTTAATAGAGAAATAATAAATATTGGTCCAGATGAAGAATTTGTAACAGTAAATAAAGTTGCTGAAATATGTTCAAATGTTTCAGGATTTAACTCAGAACCAATTTATAAAAAAGATAGACCACAAGAAGTTAAACATGCGTTGTGTTCCGCAGATAAAGCAAGAAAATTATTAAATTACAAAACCAAAACTTCTTTAAGAGACGGCATTGTTAAGACTTATGATTATATAAAAAAAAGAGGCACAAAAGAATTTGATTACAATATCAATTTAGAAATTATTAATGATTTAACTCCAGAGACCTGGAAAAAAAAGGAAATATAGTTATCCTTTACCTCTCCAAGGTATTGTTTTATCAATTATTTTTCTCAAGGTAATATCAAATAAAAGACCCAACATTCCCATAATAAAAATTGTAATCCAAATTACCTCATATTGAAAATATTTTTTGGCAACATTTTCAACGAAACCAATACCGGTTGTACCAGCTAAAAACTCAGCTGCAACTAGGGTTCCCCAACACATTCCAACAGCAACTCTTATCCCAGTTAAAATTTCTGGTAAAGAATTTGGGAAAATTACGTGTCTTAATATTTGTCTTTTTGATGCCCCTAATGAATGAGCTGCATGAATTTTGGATAGTTGAGTCCCAGATGCACCAGCTCGAGCTGAAATTATCATTATTGATAAAGAAACCATAAATAATAAGAATACTTTTCCTGTATTATCAATTCCTAACACTGAAATTATAAGAGGAGCCCATGCTAGAGGTGGCACTGGTCTATAAAGCTCAATTAAAGGATCAAAAAAACCTTTTGCAAATCTATTCAATCCCATAAATAGACCAAGTGGTACACCAATTAATATTCCAAAAACCAAACCAAGAAAAACTCTTAAAAAAGAATCCCAAATATGACCATAAGGAACAGGCACTTTAAATAAATTAAAATCTCCTGTAACAATTTTTAGAACACCACCTTTGAAGTTTTGTTTAACTATTCCATCTTTACTATGAACAGGATATTCACCTGGCAAAATATCTGCAATCCAGTCTGGCAAAATAAAGCCAATCATTTTGCTCACATCAACCATTTGTATCCACAATAGAGGAATATCTTTATAACCCACACTGGGTTTTGACATTAATATAAATTTATTGAAAGTATCGGATGGTTTAGGTAACCATCTACCAGATCCCTGTTCTGAACAACTTGGACCACTAGCAACGATAGTTCCTGCAGGAAATAAGAAAATATCAATTAATCTCAATCCACCTTGTTCTTTTTTTTGAGCATTGTCAAATTTAACAATTGCTGCCTGCATCTTATCTAATGCATTTGGAGGATAGATACTTGCAAATTCTATTCTTCTAGCAATCTTAACGATATTTTTTGCGTATGTTGAAGCTACTTCTTCACTATCACTTAAACTTTTTCTATAAGATTTAATTTCCTCTTTTAGTTCTTTAATCTTATTTTTGAATTGAGGATTATGATTTCTTAACTTAAAAAATTCATCACTTATTAAATTTAATTCTTGAGCGGCAGTGTGAAACTTTAAACCTCTATAAGTTGCAGGCACTAAAGGCACTTCTAATGTATTTTCAATAGAACCTGAGCCTGCATCTACTTTAGTTATACCCCAACCACCTTCTTCTGCTACTGCCTTAAGTCGCTCATTGAGTTCTTGCTCACTTTCAAATGGATAATCAGGTTTTTGGAAATTTTCAGTTAATAGATTAATTTTTCCAGTGATATCATCTATTTTTTGTTGAGTCTCAATCTCCAACAAATCCTCATTTGTTAGTAATGGGATTAGTTGATTAGTTTTACTTATATAACTAGTTAGTATCGTTTTTTGTTGGCTATTTAGTTCCTCAGAATTTTGAATCTCATTTTGAATTAATTTTAAATTTTTATTCTCTTTTTTGATTTGCGAAGTACTTTTGAACTCTCTTTCTTCAATTGGAAATTGATATTTTAATCCAAGCAAAGAGTCATTAACTTTCGCAACTTGGCATAACTCGTTGGCAGATTTTGGATAAAATCCTTTAGCAATATCCCAAGAATAATAGAGCCAAATTAAAAGTAAAAAACTACTTCCAACAATTACCCAGTGAGTACCCCCTAGTGCTCTCTCTGGATTTCCAAATACAGCATCTACTTTTTCAGTCTTTATCAATCTTCTTCCGTAAAGAATACAGCCGACTACGGCAAAGAATATTAGAAAAGTTAATATTTGAGTTAACATTTAATTATCTTTCCCCATAATTTCCTCTTCCATGTTCCAGATCATTTCAAGGATTTCTTCTCGTTTTTGTGAAAACTCTTTATTTTTTTTAATTTCTCTTAAATCTTTTTTTAATCCCATTGAAGCGAATGGCAGATTATATTCTTTATGTATTCTGCCTGGTCTTGGAGCCATTACATATAGTCTTTCTCCAAGAAGCAAAGCCTCTTCAACTGAGTGAGTAATAAGTATTATTGTTTTGCCCGTTTCTTTCCAAATTTTTAAAACTAAAGACTGCATTTTTTCTCTTGTAAGAGCAT
>QCOL01000009.1 GCA_003212925.1 Pelagibacteraceae bacterium AG-430-P08
GAGTGAAATTAATGATATGCAAAAATATTATTTTCAAAATAAATTAAATAATATTCTTTTATTAGTTAATAAAAAACTAAGTTTTGATAATAATCTAAAGGGCGATTTTGATTTAGAAGATAATATAATTAAACAAAGTTTTGAAAAGAATTTTATATATACTGGTTGTCAAATTTTGAATAAAAACTTATTTAATGAATATGAAGTAGAAAACTTCTCAGTTGCTAAAATTTGGAATAAATTATTAATGAAACAACAGTTAAACGGATTTGAGAGCACCAATAAATTTCATCACTTAACGAACTTAGAAATTTTTAAAAAACTAAAAGGTTCTTAGATCTCTCTTGATCTAGATATTTACATTCATTTATTTTCAAATTTTCACCGACATTGATTATTAAGGGATTTCCTGTTGGAATTTCTAGACTTGTGATTTGATTGTTATCTAAATTGAACAGATATTTACATAAAGCTCTTATGGAGTTTCCGTGTGCTGTAATTAATATATTTTTATTTGTTAGTTTAGGCTGTATTTCATTTTTGAAATACTCTAAAACTCTGTTGTATGTATCTTTTAAAGACTCTGTGTCAGGAATGAGCTCTTTAGGGATTTTCTCATATGTTTCAATATTTAGGGGATGATAAGAGCTTTCTCTACTTAGTTTTCCAGGTTTGATATCCCAAGATCTTCGAAATTCAAAAACTTTATCTTCACCAATTTTTTTTGCAGTCTCAATCTTATTCAACCCTGTAAGCTCACCATAGTGTCTCTCGTTTAGCTGCCACGCCCTTTCAAAATCCTTTTTTGATTTTAATACTTTTTGTATTATTTTAAGAGTATGGTTTGCCCTCACTTGAAACGAGGAATAATAAAAATCTATATCTATATTTTGATTTTTGATAAGTAAACCAGCTTTCTCTGCTTCTATTTTACCTTGATCTGTGAGATCTACATCAACCCAACCAGTGAATCTTTTTTCAAGATTCCAAATGCTCTGACCATGTCTTACTAATATCAAAAAACTCATCTTGTCATATCTAAAAATTATTTATAAAAAAATCATTTAACTAAATGTCAAAATTTTTTTCTACATATAAAGTAATATTTTATATAATTAATATCCTTTTAATTATTTTATATCTATATCCTGGAAGTCTATTAGGCTGGATAATTTATGACAATAAAAGTATACAACCTCAAATAACACCAGATTTTGTTATATCATCAAATCATTTTTATGTATTTGTATTAATTTCAGTTATTGGTTTTTTAACTTTTACTAATTCCAAGAAAATTATCTTATTACTATTATATTTAATTTTTCTTTCTATCACGCTTGAAATTTTTCACCTATTTATACCTGAAAGAACTTTTCAATGGTCAGATTTATTTGGAAATTTATTGGGTGTTATTGTTGTAATTCTTCTCAATAATTTTATAAATAAATATGGTAGATTTAAAAAATAAATTATTAATTTTTGTTTATTTTTTTACAATCGGCTGCTCATCAATTCCATCAAACACTTCTAACAGTTGTTCAATTTTTAGTGAAAGATATCTATGGTATAAACATACAAAAAAAGTTGAGCAAAAGTGGGGCACACCTATCTATATTCAATTAGCAATAATAAAAATGGAGTCTGATTTTGATTGGCTTGCTAAACCGGCAAGACAAAAAATTTTTAAAGTGATACCTTATAAACGACCTTCTAGTTCTTTTGGTTATTCACAAGCAGTTAAAGGAACTTGGGATCAGTATAAAAAAGAAACTGGTAATAAATTAGCAACAAGAGCAAGATTTAAAGACAGTGTTGACTTCATTGGATGGTATACAAATAAATCAGAAAATATTTTAAAGATATCAAAGAAAGATGCTTTCAAACAGTATCTTGCATATCACGAAGGATGGGGAAATTATAAAAATTATAAAAAAAATAAAAAAGTAATTGGACTAGCTAAAAAAGTTGAGAGACAATCTAATAAATACAAAAATCAATTATTGAAATGTAAAAGTAAATTAAATAGAAAAAAATATATTATTTTTTAGACAATTCTTTTTTTAGCTCTAAGTCAACTATATCAATCCTTTTAGTATTTTTTGCTAATGCGAGATACATTGAAGGAGTGACATATAAAGTAAAGAAAGTTGAAATAATCATTCCTCCTAATATTGTAGAACCAACTGCTAATCTTGAACCCTCTCCTGCACCTGGGCCAAAATTTCCAATCACTAAAGGCATCATTGCAATCATTGTACTTAGTGATGTCATTATAATTGGTCTAAACCGAACAGCGCACGCTTCTTTAACAGCTAATTCAATAGTTTTTCCACTAGATCTAATTTGGTTTGCGTAATCTACAATTAAAATACTATTCTTAGTTGAGATACCTATGAGTATAATTAATGCAATTTGAGAAAAAATATTTACTGAGCTATTTAAAAATAAAATAAACACTAATCCTCCAAAAATAGCCAAAGGCACGGTTAAGATTATAACAAATGGATGAACAAATGAGTTGAATGTTGCAGCCATAACCAAATAAGCAGTTAGTAAAGCTAAAGCAAAAATTATAAATAATTCATTACTTGTTTCTTTAATTTCCTCTGATTTTCCTTTCCAAGTAATTTGGTTCTCTGGTGCTAAATCAACCATCATATTTTCGAAGTATTTAATCGCTTCTGTTAATGTATACCCCTCACTAATATTTGCAGAAATTGTTACAGCCCGTTGTCTATTATATCTAGCAAGTTCTTTTGCTGAACCTTCTTCCTTAAAACTAACAAGATTTGCTAAAGATATTAATTTTCCATTGGTTTCAGAGCGAACAAATATTTTTGAAACACCCTCTTTATTTCGCCGATCAGATAAATATTGTTGAACAATTATTGGATATTCTTTGCCTAGTTTATTAAAAGTCGTTATTTTTTTACCCCCATAAAGTGTTTCAAGTGTTTCACCAATTGATTTAGTTGAGACACCTAGATCTTTGGCTTTATTTTTATTTATTATTAATTTTACCTCTGGTTTATTTCGATTGTAATCAGACTCAATTCTTGAGAGATTTTTATTAGATCTGAGTGTTCGTATAACTTTTTTTTGTATCGCCTCAAGTTCCTCATAAGTATTTCCATAAATGACCATTTGAACTGGTTTGTTGTAATTTGATACTCTTATAGATTGAGGAGATATAGGAAAAGCTAGGGCTTGGGGTAAAGTTACTATTTTCCCAATCGCTTCTCTAAGAACAACTTGTTGACTTTTTTTACGATTTTTCCAATCATCAAGGAGAGCGATTATTATAAAACTATTGTATGAATTAGCTGAATTTCCAAATCC
Source organism: Pelagibacteraceae bacterium AG-430-P08 (assembly GCA_003212925.1). Classification (GTDB taxonomy): domain Bacteria; phylum Pseudomonadota; class Alphaproteobacteria; order Pelagibacterales; family Pelagibacteraceae; genus Pelagibacter. Next base: position 3,340 of record QCOL01000009.1, read on the forward strand.
TGGAACACGCATTATAAATCTTGAATATGGACTATCCTCAGCTTGTAGCAAAGGAATAAGTCTTGCCTCTACTTTTTGAGCTTGTTCTTGAGTATATTCAAAAGAACTTCCTTCATCAGTTGAGCCAATTATTAGATATGCTCCTCGATCCTCCATAGGCAAAAGTTCTTTTTTTGAGAAACTAAATAAAAGCACTGAAGCAATTATTATAAAAACAATAAAAAAACTTACAGTTTTAGTTTTATTAATAACGTTCACTAAAGTTTCCTCATAAAATTTTGAGAAGTTGGAAAAAATTTTTTCAAATTTTTGAATAAAAATTTTTTTTGATTTTTTTTTGTATAAAAATTTACTTGCAAGCATTGGTGACAAAGTTAATGCAACAAAAGAAGAAACTACAATCGAAAAAGATAATGCAATCGCTGTTTCTCTAAATAATGTTCCAGAAATTCCGTCAATAAATATTAACGGTAAGAAAACTGCTACTAAAATTAGTGTTGTAGCAACGATAGCAAAAGAAATTTGTTTAGAGCCTTTATAAGCTGCAACGAGTGGGGTCTCACCATTCTCTATTCGTCTGTATATTGCATCTGTCATAATTACCGAGTCGTCTGTGATTATACCAATCGCTAAAATAAAACTTAAAAGGACAAAAATATTAATAGAAAGACCAAATATGTATAAGCCTAGAAAAGATGCAATTAAACTCACGGGGAGTGCGATAGCAGGTACGATGACTGCCTTTAAATTCCCTAAAAATAAATAAATTATCAATACAACTAAGATAAACGCAATGACCAAAGTTTTATATACTTCTTCAATTGCAGCCTCAACATAGTTAGCTCTATTGAACGAAACTCTTAAATCTAATTCTTCTGGTAAAGATTTTTTTACTTCAACAATTTTTTTTTTGATATTATTTGAAAGTTCTACCGTTGAAGCACCACTTCTTGCATAGATACCTATTCCTACGGTTTTCAAATTTATTTGATCTTTAGTTTGAGCTTTAAAAAGAGTTTTCTCTGATACTGGACCGAATTCAACGTTTGCTACGTCTGATAACTGAATTACACGATTACTAGTTTTTTTGATGGGTATTTGCTTTATAGTTTCAATATCGTTGTATGATTTATCTAGATTTAGTGTTAAGTCGATATTATCTGCCTCTAAAGTTCCTGCAGGCAAACTTACATTTTCTCCACGAATTGCAAATTCAACTTCTTTAATGGTTAGATCATTAGCTGCAAGTTTAATAGGATCAATCCAAACTCTAATGCTTAATTCTCTTAATCCACCAACCCTTATTCTTCCAACATTTTTAACACTTGAAAATTGGTCTACAAGATATCTCTCCGCGTAATCTCCTAACTCAAGGTCGCTCCATGAAGATGAGGATAATGACAGCCACATTGTTGTTGTAAACCCTGCAGCTCGTTTAAGTATTTGTGGTGGATCTGATTCGGTTGGCAAGTTATCCACAACTCTTGCAACTCTTTCTCTTATATCATTGGCAGCATTATCTAGATCAATACTCGTATCAAACTCGACATTAATTGTACTTCTTCCATTTTCAGATTTGGAGTCTATATTTTTTATACCCTCTGCTCCACCAATAACATCTTCAACAACTTGTGTGACCTCTTGATCTACTATTGAAGCTGATGCAGACTTGTAGTCCACTTGAACTTGAACAACAGGTGGTTGAATTCCATTGGGCAATTCTCTAACGGGTAATTTCCAAAAAACAAATAAACCAAATATGACCAGTATCAGTGACATAACCCAGGATACCGTCGGTCTTTTAATACTTAATTCAGTAATAAACATTATTTATTAATAGGTTTTATTTTTCCACGAGGCCTTACCTTTTTTAGACCCTCAGCTACAATTATATCGCCTGCAGTCAAGCCTGAAATTATTTCAATGTTACTATCGCCTCGAAGGCCAGTTTCTACCTCAGTTTTATTTGCAATATTTTCTGTATTAATTTTGTAAACATATGATTTATCGCCCTCTATCATCACACTCGTGTCAGGTACACTTAAAGAATTTCTCAAATCAAATTTAACTCTTACCTCTAAAAGTGAACCTGAAATTAATTCTAAATTTTCATTTTTCACTTTTATTCTTGATAACAAACTTCTGGTGTCCGCATTTATTCTGCTCGAAACAAAATCTATTTCACCTAAAAAAGTTTTATCTTTAAAACTAGATAAGGTAACTTCGACTGGAAGGCCTTTTTTTATAAATGTAGAGTAGCTTTCTGGAATTTTAATATCTGAGTAAATTATTGAGTTATCATCAAGTGTAATGATAAATATGTTATTAGAAACAAGAATGTCTTCAGTTAAACCTGTGTAGCCAAGAACTCCACTAAATGGAGCCAATATATTCCCACTTTTTAATTTAATTAAAACATCTCCTTTTTTAACAAAATTCTTAAGTTTTAAATCCTCAAAAAGATCATCCTTTTTAATCTTAAAAGTTTTTGATTTTTTTGAAATTGCCGTACCGTAAGTTTCTATTTGTTCAGAGAATTCTTTTTCAATAACCTCAGTCACAATTATTCCTGGCGGCGGTCTCTTACTGAATTTTTTTTTAAAATGATTGCCAATCATTGATCTTCCAACAATCACAATTGTAATAATTAAAAAAAATACAAATATTATTGAAATCGTTTTTGTAGATCTTTTCATATAAAATTTAAATTAATCCGTATTCGGCCCAAGAACCATCATATATACAAGGGAGATATTTATCATTAATTAAAGAATAAGCTAGTGCCAAAACACACGCTGTAACACCTGAACCACATGAAAAAACAATATTTTTTTGTTCTAAATTTTCAATATTTGTTTTAAAAATTTTTTCTAGCTCATCTTTATTTTTAAAAGTTTTATCGTCATTTAGACAGTCATTAAATGGTATACAAAAAGAGTTTTTTATACATCCGCTTCTTAGACCTTTTCTTGGCTCAGGGATTTTACCTTCAAATCTTTCTCTACTTCGAGCATCAATCAATGTAAATATTTTTTCTTCTATATTTTTATCAATTGCTTGTTTATTTTTAACAAGAAATTTTTTTTCACTACTTTTATAATCTGATTTATCTATATTTGAAATTTCATCAGTCACTTTCTTTTTTTCTTTAAGCCATTTTTTTAAACCACCATTTAAAACATTTATTAATTTTGGATCATGTCCGTAATAGATAAAATTAAACCAACCACGACATGAGCTTATAACATCTGAATTATCATAAATGACTATCTCATCATTCTTTTTAATTCCCATACTTGAAACAATTTTATCCCAACTCATTTGGTCAACTAACATGTGTGGTAAAGTAGTATCTTTTTTTGAATTTTCATCTATATCAAAAAAAATTGCGCTAGGTATATGAAGAGATTTATATTCCTCGAAACCACTTCTTTGTGTTTGAGGCATATGCCAAGAGCAATCAATAATTTTCACCTTAGTAAGGTTTTTTTCTAACCAATCAGTTTCAACTAAAGACATGTTATCGCTTTTCTAAATACTTTTGATGATATTCCTCAGCTGGACAGTAATTTTTTAGTAAAGATATTTTTGTTACAACATTACCAGATAAACGTTCGTTCACCTCATTTAATACCTTCTCAGCAATCATTTTTTGAGCATCATTCAAATAAAATATTTCACTCCTATACTGAGTTCCAAAATCTGGTCCTTGAGAATTTAAAGTAGTTGGATCATGAATCTGAAAAAATATTTTTAAAATTTTTTCGTAAGTGATAATTTTTTCATCAAAATCTAGCTTTACCACCTCAGCATGATTTGTATTACCAGTACAAACTTCTTTATATGTGGTGATAGAGCTATTACCTCCACAGTAGCCAACTTCAGTTTTGATTATGCCATCTATTTTACTGAATTTAATTTCAGGTCCCCAAAAACATCCAAGTGCTAAAACAGCTATTTCCATTGAATAAGATTTAATTTAATTTACAAATTATTCATATGCTAAGTAAAAATCAATTGGGATTTTTGTACATGTTTTTGTCCATATGTGCATTTTCATTAATGGATTTAATTGTAAAGTGGTCTGTTGATTATCCAATTGGGCAAGTTTTGTTTTTTAGAGGTTTTTTTGGAATAATCTTTTATTTTTTTATAATTCCAAAAGAAAGATTTCATAATTTTTACAAAACTCAACGACCAGGATTACATGCTTTAAGGTGTGGTTCAGGATTAATAGCACTAATTGCAATATTTATTGCTTTAAGGCAGCTGCCATTAGCAACTGTTGTAAGCATTTCTTTTGCTGCTCCAATATTTACAACAATTTTGTCTATTTTTCTATTAAATGAAAAAGTTGGAATTTTTAGGTGGTTAGCAGTGATCATAGGCTTTGTTGGAATTCTCATAATTACAGAACCTGGGATCACCGAATTAAATATTTATTATATTTTTCCAATTATATTTTGTTTAGGTCTATCCTATGTAGCTATAACTATAAGACAACTGTCAACAACCGAACCAGTGTGGTTAATTTCTTTTTATTTTTCCTTAGCAATTACATTATTAAGTTTTTTAACTATCCCTCAGGGCTGGGTTATGCCTTCTTTAAATCATTTCATACTTTTATCTTTGATAGGTATTTTTGGAGGCGTTGCAAACTTGTGGTTAAGTCAATCATATAAATTTTCAGAAGTTTCTTTAGTAACACCCCTTAAATATTTGACTTTAGTTTTCGCCATTATATTTGGATATTTCATTTGGGACGAGATACCCACGTTTAAAACATTAATAGGGTCATTATTGGTAATTGTTTCAACGCTTATAATTTTTAGAAGGGAGATTTATAAGAAAAAAATTATAACATCTAGGTCAATTAATGACTAAAGTACCTAAATATTGGAATAAGGCAAAAAAATACTTATCTAAAAAAGATCAAACACTTTCAAAGTTAATCAAAAGTTACGAAAGTCCCTCAGAAACTATTTTGACCTCAAGGAGAGATATTTTTTTTTCGTTATGTAAAAGTATAATTGGACAACAAATTAGTGTCGCAGCAGCGAACTCTGTCTTCTCAAAATTTAAAAAAAAATGCAAAAATAAAATTAATGCAAAAACAGTATCTAATCTGACTTTTGCTCAATTAAAAAGTTGCGGACTTAGCAGACAGAAAGTTTTAGGAATAAAGAGTTTAGCCAAACAAACAATAGAAAAAACTTTTAATCCTAAATTGATTGATAAAATGTCTGATGAGGAGGCCATAAATTATTTATCACAATTAAGGCAAATAGGGAGATGGTCAGCTGAAATGATTTTATTATTTACATATAACAGATCAAATATTTGGCCAATTCAGGATATTGGCCTTCTGAGAGCTATTTCAAAAAATTATAAAAAAAAATATTTACCACCCGATAGATTTGTATCACTATTAAAAAGAAGATTTAGTCCTTATTGTTCTGTCGCTACGTGGTATTTATGGAGAAGCATAGATCCTGAGCCTATTCAGTACTAAATCCTTCGACGACTTGCATATGTCTTTTTGTAGTTTTTTTTGCTACTGCCCAACTATCTTGATATTCTTTAGAAGAGTGACACTCTAATGCTTTGGCATAACTTGGAAATTCCCATACAACAGTTCTACTAAAATCATCACCGTTAAAAGTGTCATGCTTACCACCTCTTATTAATGGCACACCACCGTAACTTTTAATAACTGGTGTAGCTAACTCTGAATATTTTTTCAGATTTTCTTGATTATCTATTTTAAAATATAAACTAACCCAATATCCTTTTTTCATTAAGCTAACCATCTCTCATATTTTGTTTTATTATCGCTGATATATTTTGGTAATTTTTTTAAGTGCATTATTTCTAATTTTACACCTTTTGAAAATTTATTTTTTCTTTTATCTGATGAAAGATTATATACAGATTCTCTTTTTTTTATTCTTTTTTCAATATTTTCTATTCCTATTGGATTTAAATCATATTCTCTGTGGTGAGTGTATGATTTTAATTTTTGTTCAATTAATTCCGGGGTATTTAAGTAGGAAAAATGCCACCCACCCTCATTAACTAAGATTATATTAGTGTATTTTAACTTTGAAAAATATGTATCAACCCTCCATTTTGGGTAATTTTTAGGTTTAATATCTCTTAACCACTGAGGTGATACCAAATTTTTTTTTTTACAAGCTCTTGAACCAAACCATTTGTAATCTTTTTGGTAAAGATTAAATTTGTAATAACACATCTTTTGATTAAAAAAGACTAAATTGTTTTTTATATTATTTGTATTTATTTTTCTTAAATTTGGTATTTCATCTATGTCAGAGATTATGATTATATCATTTTCATTAACTTCACTTATTCCGTTTGATATGTGATTTCTTTGAAAGTTGTCTCTTCTATAACCATTCAAAATATATTTTCTAGACTTTTCTTCATCAGTATCATTATTTTTTATTTCCTCAATGTCAGGTGGTTGTTTATCTAACACAAAATATTTAATCTTGTCCTTAAATTTTGAAAAGTTATTAATATTGAAATTTAATTTTTTCTTTTGCCCTCTATGATTAAATGTACTTTCAACAATTATAAATTTGTCCACAAGTTGGTTTAAATAATTTAGTCTAAGATCTAGAATTACATCTTCGTTATAATACATAAAACAGTCGAAAATTTGCATATAAAGGTTATTAATGATTATTAAATTTGATGTAAAGTTTTAAATAATTTGTTAAGAAATACTGATGAAAAAAATCGTTATTACTGGTGGCTTAGGTTACATTGGTACTGAATTATGCAAGATATATTCTGGATACAGTTGGAATGATAAAATTACAGTTATAGACAATAGATTTATTTCTGAAAGGGTAAACCAGTTAAGAAATTGGAATATGACCTTCATACAAGGAGATATTCTAGATAAAAATCTAATCAATGAATATTGCAAAGATGCTGACATAGTGCATCATCTAGCTGGTATAACAGATGTGCCTCGAGTTAAAAGTGAGAGCACTTTTGAAAAAGAAGAATTAATAAGAAAAGTAGCGGAGGAGGGTACTCAAAATATTTTAGATGCAATCAGTGACAAATGTAAAATTATTATGCCATCTTCACACGTAGTTTATGAAGGACTAGAAAGTATTGAGAAAAATATTAAAGAAGATGAAAAAACTTGCCCAACTCTCGCATATGGCAAATCAAAAGATATTAATGAGAAACAACTTAAAAGTTCAAAGAAAAATTTTGTAATATTAAGGCTGGCATCTGTATACGGTTACTCAACTGATACCGCTAGAGTTGACATAATGGCAAATTTTTTTGCAAAAACTGCTTCACAAGATGGAACGTTAAGACTTTTTGCAGGAGGAAAGCAAATTAAAAGTTTAGTGCCACTTATAGATGTAGCTAGATGTTTTAAATTTATGGAAGAAAAAAAGAATATTAATCGAGAATTATTCAATTTATCAAAAGATACTGTGACTGTTAAAGAGGTTGCAGACATATGCAAAAAACACAATCCAAACATTGAACTAAGAGAGACAAACGACGAAATACCTAATTTAGGATTTTCTATATCAAATAACAAACTTTTAAAAACTGGTTTTAAATTTTTATATGGATTGGACGAGAGTATAAAAGAAATGATGCAAAAGTGGTCTAAACAAAACTTAATTAAAGATCTTGAACATGTAAAAGATGGTGAGAATGAATTCGTTGATAGTCGAGGAAAAATTAGCAATCATGAGTTAACAGAACCAATAAACATGATTGGTTTAATTCACTCAAAAAAAGGCACTATAAGAGCAAATCACTATCATCCTCAACAAGAGCAAAAATGTCTTTTTACAAAGGGGCAAATTATTGAAATTTTTCAGGATATTCTCAATCCCAATTCACCAAAAATAACTCAAGTAGTAAATGAGGGGCAATTATCGATTATAAAACCTAATGTAGCTCATACAATGGTGTTTACAAAAGATACAACTTTTTTGAATTTAGTCAGAGGAGAAAGAGAACATGATAACTACGGGGTAACCCATACAATAAAACATGTTTTTGTTGATGATAAAGAGAGAGATTTATTATTACGATATTATAAATTTGAATGTAGATCATGTGGAAATGAAAAACTCAAGAGAGTTATTTCTTTAGGTTACCAACCATTAGCTAATAATTTATTAAATAAAAAAAATGAAAGAACTGAGCTTTATCCCTTAGAAGTAAATTATTGTGAAAATTGTCATAATTGTCAATTATCAGTTTCTGTAGATCCAAAAAAAATGTTTTCAAATTATCTTTATACATCATCAACATCTAAAATTTTTAGAGATCATTTCATTAATTCAGCTAATAGATACATTAAAGACTTTAAGTTAAAACCTAAAACTTCTTACATTATCGATGTAGGTAGTAATGATGGCGTGGCTTTAAGACCTTTTTTAAATTTAAAATTTAAAAATATTTTAGGTATAGAACCAGCTAAAAACTTATCCAAATTAGCCAATAAGAATAAAATAAAGACATTCAATGGTTTTCTTGAGAAAAAAAACCTAAAAAAAATTAAGAAAAATGCTGATTTGATTTTAGCTTCTAATGTCTTTGCTCACTCAGATAATCTTAAAGAAATGGCAGAATGTATGAAAAAATTACTTAAAAAAAATGGCACAATAATTATAGAAGTTCAATATTTATTAAATACATTAAAGGATTTAACCTTTGATAATATTTATCATGAGCATTATAATTATTGGTCACTAACATCTCTTATAAATTTTTTTAAACAATTTAATTTGACTATATTTAGAGCAGAAAAAATAAATACCCACGGAGGCTCAATCAGAGTCTACTTAAAAAATGGAAATATCAAAGTTGAGAATAATGTTAAATCTCTTTTAAGAGAGGAGGATAATTTTGGTATCAAAAAATTTAGTACCTACAAGAAATTTGCAGATAAAATTTATAAAATAAGAAAAAATGTTATTAATAATTTAGATCAATTAAAAAAAGAAAATAAAAAAATAATTGGATACGGCTCTCCAGCAAAAGCAACAACAGCATTAAATTTTTTTGGAGTAACTAATCAAATTGATTTTATTATTGAGGACAACAAGTTAAAACATAACAAATTTATTCCAGGTGTTAAAATTCCAATATTTTCAAAAAATAAAATTAAAAAAAAGGTTAATCAAATTTTAGTCTTAGCCTGGAATTTCTTTGATGAAATTAAAAAGAATAACAGTAATTTATCTGAAAATTTTATTAATATTAAAGACTTAGAAAAGTAAGATTTACATTATGGCAAAGAAATTGATTGTAGAATGGGAGGAGTATAAAAAAATTGTTGAGAAATTAGCAATTGAAGTTCATAAAAGTTATAGACCAACTGTTTTAATTGGAATAATGAGAGGTGCGGCCCCTATTATTGATATTCTTTCTAGAATTCTTAAATTGCCTATTGCATACATAGTAATCCAAAGTTATTCAGGAAAAGGACTTGAGGATCAACAAGGTCAACTAATGTTTGCAAGAGAAATAAGTTCGTTAGCAAATAATGAAGACTTTAAAAAAGTTTTATTGATTGATGATCTATCAGACACAGGTTTGACACTTAATAAAAGTATTGAATGGCTTAGAAATTATGGACCTACTAAAGATTTTATTAAAGAAGTTAAAACTGCATGTTTATGGAAAAAAAAATCATCAAAATTTGAACCTGATTTTTGTCCTATCAGACTAGACTCAGATCCCTGGATTGTACAGCCAACTGAACATTATGAAGAATTGTCTATTGATGAAATAGTTAAAAGAAATAAATAGGGCTAGATAAAATTTACCTAGCCCTATTAAATTTTTTAAGCAACTGCAAAACTTACTACACTTAGTATTGCAACAACCCATATTGCTGGTGAAGTGCTTGAAAACTTACCAGTAAATATTTTGATTAAAGCATAAGATACAAATGCTAAGGCTATACCATTACTAATGCTATAGGTTAATGGCATAGCAATCATTGCAAGAATAGCAGGAGCTGACTCAGAAATATCATTCCACTCAATATCAGTAATATTTCTGATAAAAAGCACTGAAACGAACAGTAATGCGGCACCATCTATTTGTTTTGGTAGACTTGTTGCAAGAGGAGCAAAAAATATACACGCTAAAAACAATATACCTATCACAAGGGAGGTCATTCCAGTTTTACCACCAGCTTTTACTCCAGCACCAGACTCCACATAACTAGTGACAGTTGTTGTTCCCATCATTGCACCTGCAACAGTTCCAACACTGTCAGACAACATTGCTTTGTTAATGTCTTGAACTTTTCCTTGTTTATCAACTTTGCCAGCAACATTTGCAACAGAAGTTAAGGTTCCAGCTGTATCAAAAAAATCTATAAATAATAAAGTAAATATTACTGTAGACATTCCAGCGGTCATAGCAGCGGACAAGTCAAATTCAAAAAGGTAAGTCATCGGTGGTGGCGAACTCGCTAATCCATTAAATTTAGCTAAACCAGTTGCCCAAGCGATAACGCTAAAAAATAGAATACCTATAATGATATTTCCTTTTACATTCATTTTTTCAAGTACAATAATTGCAATAAAAGTTGCACATCCAAGAAGAACTAATGGGTCACTTAAATTTCCAAGCTGTACTAGTGTTACAGGATTATCAACTACAACTTCCATAATTTGTAATCCAATAATTGCAAGAAATAATCCAATACCCGCACCAATTCCAAGTTTTAAACTTTTTGGAATTGAGTTAATCAACCAGGCTCTTATCGGTGTAAGTGAGATGATTAAGAACAATACCCCCGCAACTAAAACTGCACCAAGAGCTTCTTGTGGCGTATAACCCATGCCAGCACAAACTCCAAAAGCAACAAATGCATTAATACCCATACCTGGAGCAAGTCCAATTGGCCAAGTTTTTCCGTAAAAGGCCATTATGAAACAAGCCAAAGCAGTTGCTAAAATAGTTGCTGTGTATACTGCGCCGAAATCAAAGAAACCTTTTTCAGGGCCGGCGAATTCCCCTGATAAGATGAACGGATTTAAAAACATTATGTAAGCCATTGTGAGGAACGTTGTTGTTCCTGCAATTACTTCAGTTTTAAAATCAGTTTTATGTTTTTTATATTCAAAATATTTTTCAAGCATTTATCCTCCTATAAATTGAAAAATATTTGATTCTTTCTTATATTACCCGTCAAAACTAATTCTTATTAACAATTTTCAACCCACAAGTTTATATTTATGCCATAATTAGGTTGTTATTATAAAATTATGAAAAAAATTAAGATCTCAATTCTAAGTGTATTTATAATATTTTCTTTGTTGGGTTGTCAGACAATTAAGCAAAAAACTGACGCTATTGTTGAGAAGGAAAATAAAAAATTAAGTGCATTTATAGGTAAGTCCTCTCAAGATTTAAAAAGCAGCTTGGGCAGCCCAGATGAAGATTTCAAAAATGAAAAAGGAAATTTAGTTTTAGTTTATAACACAAAAAAATACGGAATCCCTTGCGAAAGAAGATTTGAAGTAAATTCAAAATTGATTGTTATTGGATTTGTATCTAACGGATGTTTTTGATTACCTGCGGAGAATTTATCTCCGCAAGTAAGGTATACTTATTTAATTTCAATAAGTTTTCTTTTTTTATGCTCTGGAACAATCCTTTCACAAGATATTGTTAAAAGACCATCTTTTAACTCAGCGCCATTTACTTTTACATCATCAGCTATAGTAAATGATCTAGCAAATTGTCTTTGAGAAATACCTTTGTGAATTATTTCTCCATCAGCATTATTATTTTCAGATTTATTAACTTGTTTAGTTCTTACAGTTAATAAATTATCTTCAAACTCAACTTCAACATCGTTTTTATTAAAACCAGCTAATGCAACTTCAATCGCATAATTATCCTTACCAGTTTTTCTGATGTTATAAGGTGGGTAATTTGACTGCATAGTCAAAGAACCATTACCAAGCATATTTTCGAATTGGTCAAACATATCGTCAAAACCAATTGAAAAAGGTCTTAGTGAGTTGAATATAGATAAATCCTTACTTGTCATAATATCCTCCTTTTTTAAGCAAGTTTATTTATTGTTAGCCCCATTAGGCGACAAACATTGTTTATATGGGAGTTATTTATTTTTTTTCAAGATATCAAATTTTAATTTTTTTGGAGATCTTTAAAATAAATGCGTAGTCAAAAGCTATTTCTTCAATGGCACCATCTCTACCTGACTTACCTCCATGACCTGCATTCATTTCAGTTTTTAACAAAAGTAAATTATTATCAGTTTTTAAATCTCTAAGTTTGGCTGTAAATTTTGCTGGTTCATCGAATAGCACTCTATTATCACTTAAGCTTGTAGTAATTAACATGTGAGGGTAATCCATTTTTTTAATATTATTATACGGAGCATAAGAATAGATGTAATCAAAATGGTCTTTTTTATCTTTTGCATTTCCGAATTCATCAAATTCTCCAACAGTAAGGGGCAAAGAATGATCCAAGTTAGTTGTTAAAGAGTCAACAAATGGTACAGCCATGACAATTCCAAGAAACAATTCTGGAGATTGATTAACTACTGCTCCCATTAATAAACCACCAGCTGATCCACCCATGCCAATAATTTTTCCTTTCGATGAATATCCTTTTTCAATCAAAAACTTTGCCACGTGTATGTAATCTTCAAATGTATTTTTTTTATTAAGAAGCTTTCCTTCTTTCCACCATTTCATTCCTTTTTCCATTCCTCCTCTAATATGCGCGGTTACCCAAATAATATCTCTGTCAATTAAACTCAATCTAGTTGAGGAAAAATCTGGAGTCATTGAACTTCCATAGGATCCATAGCCATATAAAAGTAAATTTGCTGAACCATTAATTTTTGTTTTTTTGTGTCTAGTAATTGTAAGTGGAACTAATCTTCCATCATGAGAAGGGCACTCTAGTCTTTCGACTATATAGTCATCTGGATTATGACCAGATGGGATTTCTTGTTCTTTTACTAATTTTTTTTCTTTGGTTTTTAGATTGTATAAATAAGTTTTACCTGGTGTTTTAGGGGATGAATATGACAAGAAAACTGAGTCAGTATTTTTATTTCTTTGTATTAATGAAACACTAGGCACAATCACAGACTCATCAGTAAATTTTAATTCTTCCTCAATTCCTGTTTGTTTATTTCTTACAAATAATTTTCCTAATGCATTTGATTTTTCTCCTCTGATAATCCAGTCATTCAAAAATATTAATCCTCCTATCAAAACCTCTTCTTTAGCAGCTATATAAATTTCCCACTTTTGATTTGATAAATCTTCACATCTTTCGATTTTGAAATCCTCTGCATCATCATTAGTATGACAATAAAAATATCCACCCCAAGAATTGACTGAATAAATTACACCCTTTTTTCTTTTTATAATTAATTTTGGCTTTGGGTTTTTTTCTGTTACTTCAAAGTAGTATTGTTCAGAAGTATTATGATCTGAAGTTGTTATAAAAAAATATTTTTCATCTGAACTCAAACTTATGCCCACAGTAAATGCTTCACTTTTTTCTTCAAAAATAAGCTCATCATCTTTGACTGATGATCCAATTTTGTGCCTATATATTTTTCTTGGTCTATGAAATTCATCAAGCTTTGAATAAAAAAAATATTGGTCGTCCAAACTAAAAGTAATACTCCCACTAGTTTCCTCTATTTTCTCAGTGACCAATTTTCCCGAGCTAATATTTCTTATGTAAATTGTATAATATTCAGATCCTTTTAAATCTAAAGAATAACCTAAAAGTTTGTCATTATAACTTACCTCTAAATCACCTACACCGAAATATTCAGTTTTCAATTTCTCTTTTTCTTTATCACCGTTCCAAAATTCTTCAACTTTATCACTCCCAATTTTCTTTCTTAGTTTTATCGAATAATTTCCTACTGCAGTTGTTTTAGTCCAATATTCAAATTCTTTGTCTTTAAATTTTAATGATTCATCATCTAACTTTATTCTACCTTTAATTTCATCAAATAAGATTTTCTGATATTTTTTTGTGTCTTTTAAATTATGTTCTGTAAAATTATTTTCTTCTTCAAGATATTTCCTAACATCTGGAAGTAGCTTTGAACTATCTTTTAAAACCTCAAGAATATCGTCTTGATGGATCCAACTATAATTATCCTCCCACGTGGTATTGTGACAAGATTTAAGCTCTGGTTTTTTTTTAAGTTGTGGTATTTTCATTAAATCAAAAATATATGAATATAATAATTTATACAGTGGTTATATTAACCATTTTTTATTTTCTACTACGTTTAATAACCAACATTTCATCTAGGAAAATTTCAAAAGGCCTAAGATTTTTAATTATATTAGGATTAATTGCTTTAGCAGTTTTGTTTGCTATTGGTGGAAAATTTTTAGTAACCCTGCCTCTTACTTTGGCAAGTTTAGCTTTATTAAAATTAAAAGGTCTATCTATTTTCCAATTAATTTCTCTTTTTAGACTTATTCAAACATTAAGAAGATCTGGTCGCTTTTCTTTTAACCAAGCGGGTACCAATAACGTTTCGTCTATATCAGTTTCAGAGGCTTACAAAATTTTAAATTTAGATATGAATAAAAAAGTTACCAAGGAGGATGTCAATAAAGCATACATAAAAATTCAAAAAAAAATTCATCCTGACATTTCTCCTGAAACTTCAAGATTATCCTCAATTGTTAATGAGGCTAAAGATATTGTGCTAAACGATATTTCTTAAGCAATAATTTCTAAAAATCTCTCAAAAATTTTTTGTGGATCAATTTTATCTTTACCTAAAGTATTATGTGTTACTGTGTTTTCTTCGTCTGGAATTATCGGAAACATTTTTGAGCTATAATTTCCATAAATTAATGGAGTATCAGCCATTAAAGTAATTGTTTTAATACCTAAAGCTGAGGATAAATGACTAAAGCTCGAATCATTACAAATGGATACATTACAATTCTTAATTAACGGTAAAATTTCTTTAATGCTTAAATTATCTAAACGAGTACAAAAATTCTGAAATTTAGATTGCAAAATTTCGTTTAATACTTCCTGTTCCTCATTTGCCTTACCTGTTGCAAGAAAAAATCTGCAATTTTTCATATTTGATATCTTATCAATTACGCTTAAGAAAGTTTTTGCAGGAATTCTTTTTGTAGGTCCAGAACCACCTATGCCTAAGAGAATATTTGTAGTATTTTTATCTATTTGAAATTTTTGTGCTGCGTTAGAAATTAAATTACTATCGATTTGTACTTCAGGATCCTCATTAATGTCTAAATCTAAATTTTTTTTTAAAAATTTTTTAGGAGCCTCAATTATATGTTGTTTGTTTTTTGCGAACAATGGATATTGGTAAATTTGTGGAATACCAGATATCTTAGCAACTAAGTTAAATCTTAGAGATGAATTAAAAATAAAAATTTTATCAAATTTATATTTTTTTAAATCGTTTGCTAATTTAAAAATACCAAAAAAACCACCATGTCTATTATTTGTTTTATTATCTCTTTCTAGAGTAAGAATTTTATCAATATATTTTGTCTGGTGTAAATATTGATTGGCTTTAGAGTTTTCTTTTACCAATATACTAATTGGTGAATTAAATTTTTTGGACAAAGCCTTTATAAATGGTAAGAAAATTACGGTATCTCCAATACCCATTCTGCTCTGAACTGCTAATATTTTCATATAGTATTTATAAACTTTACTGAGTATATTTTTATATAAATTTTTATTATGACAGAAATAAGTGGAATTTTTGCTGCTTCAATGTCAGTGCTTAACAATGATTTAAGCCTGAATGTTGAAAAAACAATAATGCATGCTGATAAGCTTATCGATCAAGGTTGTCATGGCACTGTAATCTTTGGCAGCACAGGTCAGTCTCAATTAATACCTATTTCAGAAAAAATTGACTTACTTAACAATCTCTCAAAAAGCAAATATCAAGATAAACATATAATTGGCACAGGTCTTAACTCTTTAGGTGAAACAATAAATTTTATGAGGATAGCAATTTCATTGAATCTAAATAAATTTTTAATTATGCCTCCCGCTTATTATAGTTATGGTGATACAGAGGTTTTGGATTTTTATTCTAGAATAATTAATTCGGTGCCAGATTGTAAAATTATTCTTTATAATTTTGAAAAACTTAGTGGTTATAAATTTAGTTTGAAGTGTGTAGAGACACTTGTTAATAAATTTCCAAAACAAATAGTTGGGGCAAAAGATAGCTCTTACAATTTATATGAAAATTTAAAACTTAAAAATTTTTCAATTTTACCTGGTTCAGAAATTAAATTGTTAAAAGGATTGGAATTAGGATGTTCTGGTATAATAACTGCAACATGCAACGTTACAGCAGAATTATCTAGGCAAGTTTATGATGATTTTTTTGCAGGAAAAAAACAATTATATAATGATAAGTTATGCGATGTGAGAAGCACCTTTGATAAATATAATCTAATTTCTAGTTTACATACTTTTTGTGCACAAAACGACAATCTGTACAAAAATATTTTACCACCACTAAGTCTCTTAAATAAAAATGATGAAGAGGAATTAATGAATAGATTAAAAGATTTAAAATTTTATAACAAACCAACCCTGGCAGCATAAAATGCAATTAGCAAGATTTCTTAACAAAGTTTTTAAAAAAGGTGGTTTTGTATTAACTGATGCTAATTCTAAAGACTATATTATTGGAGAACCAGACAATAACCCTATTAGACTAAAAATTTTAAATAAAAATCTTCATTATAAATTGTTATTTCATCCTGATTTATATTTTGGCGAAGCATATACCAACGGTGAAATTGTAATTGAAAACGGCACACTTACAGATTTTTTAGATCTTGCCTTAATGAATTTTGGAAGGGGAGAATTAAACTTTTTCAGTTATTTAATTAATAAATTAAGGGGATCATATAGATATTTAACTAACTTTAATTTTATTAAAAAATCCAAAATGAATGTATCTCACCATTATGATATTAAGGACGACTTGTATGACTTATTTTTAGATCCAAAAAGACAGTATTCTTGTGCATATTTTAAAGATGAGAGTGACAGTTTGGAAACAGCTCAAAATAATAAAATTCAACACATAATTAAAAAATTAAATATAAAACCCAATCAAAAAGTTTTAGATATTGGATGTGGCTGGGGTTCACTTGCCATCGATATAGCCAAAAGTGCTCAATGTGAAGTAACTGGAATCACTTTATCAAAGAACCAACTTAATTATTGTACCCAAAAAGCTAAAGAATTGAATTTAGAAAACCAAGTTAAGTTTAAACTAATGGATTATAGAGAGTTAAATGAAAAATTTGACAGAATTGTAAGTGTTGGGATGTTCGAACATGTTGGAAGAAAATTTTATAAAAAATTTTTTAAACAAATCGAAAAAATGTTGAAAGAAGACGGGGTTTCACTGATACACACTATTGGATCTGTAAATCCTCCAAGAGATCCTCATCCATGGATTACGAAATATATTTTTCCTGGTGGTTATACTCCAAGTTTAAGTGAAGTAACCAACCCTATTGAAAAAGCTGGCTTAATAGTAACAGATATTGAGGTTTTAAGGCTTCATTACGCACACACTTTGAGACATTGGAAAGAAAATTGCTTAAAAAATAAAGATAAAATTATCCAAATGTTTGATGAAAAATTTTTTAGAATGTGGGAGTTTTATCTTGCTGGTTGTGAAATGGCATTCAAGTGGGGAGATCAAGTTGTATATCAATTTCAACTTACTAAAAATTATAGTTCAACACCTGTGACTAGAGACTATATTTATCAATAAATTATTGATAGGGTCATTTCTTCTTAGAAATGAAAAAAAAACAGAAAAAATCAAAAAAAAAGACAAAAACTAAAAAAAAAAATAAAGCTAAAAGAGCTAAAAGAAAAATAAATAAAATTAGAAAAAGCTCAAAAAAGCAAAGAAAAAATAAGTTAATTAAAAAAAAGAAAAAAAATAAGTCTAAAAAACCAAAAAAAGTCAATTACCAACCAAAAATAAAAAAAAAACAGAAAGATAGCCTAGTCTTAAAACTAGTTAAATTTGAATTATCTCTCAAACCACAATTTAATTTCAAATTTAATTTTGGTTTGGAAAAAAGCATTCAGAGTTTTTTTGACAAGATTTCAGAGACAATTTCTAATTACAAGATATTAAAAACCGATGAAAAAAGAAGAATAAAAATAGAAAAAATTGAAAGGGAGAGAAAAGAAAAAATTGAAGAAGCAGAGAAGAAAAAAGAAGAAGAAAATTTAAGATTAAAGCTGAGGGAGCAAACGCTAAGAGAAGAGGAAAGATTAGAAAAACAGAGAACGAAAGATATAAAATTATTTTTAAGAAAAGAACAAGCGCTTTTAAGAATCGAACAAGCAGAAAAGCAAAAACAATTTTTAAAACAATTAAGATTAGATAAACAAATTGAAAAATTCAGAATAAGAGAAGTTAAAGAACTAGAAAAACTTGAGAAAATTTCCCTAAAAGAAAAAAGAGAAGATTATTCTGGGCTACAAGAGAGAATCGACAAACTTAAAGAAAAATACAGATTACTAAGAGATCAAAAAATCAAAGAAAGAGTTGAGGCGCTAGGTGTTAAACTTCAAGGTGACGAAGACAGAGAAACCTTATTAGAAAAAGAAAAAGAATATACATTAGCAAGACAAAAAGTTGAATTTGCACTTGAAAGTTTTTACAGAAGCGCAAGTAGTTTAGTATTTCAACTCAATAAAAGACATATTACAAGAGATATGTCTATTTTTCGATGTATAGATAGACGATTTGAAACTGGAGAAGTTTTTATTAAATGGGACGAGTCATCAGATGATGAGTGGTTATTATTAATTTACATCAAAAATAACTCTCCAGATGAAGGAATTGTCATTGAAGATAAAACAAACCCTGAAAAAAATCTTTCCCATGAGTTTAGAAATGTAGATATCTTTAAAGCTTCAGACACCATGGTAGACTCTTTAACACAGCTTATTGCAAGGAAAAGAGCCAAAAATAATAATTAAACATTTATATTTAATTAGATATTATCTTATATGATTTTAGGATCTGCCTTTTTAATAATTTTATATTTAGTTTTCAGATACATTATTGCGTGGATCACATATTATAATAATTTAGACCCAAGACTTGGTGAAAGTACGTGGCGATTCACTTATGATTATCCAGTAGTTGGTGAGAGAGACATTTCTGATTTGGATGATAAGGATTTTGTTAGATTAAGAAGAAAAAAAAATAAAATTATATTACTAATGTACTCAATAGTCTTAGTAATGTTTGTATCCTCCATGTCTTTATTAAGTAAATTTTTATTATTTTTCACAAGTTAGATTTTTTTAGTTGCTTTTTATTTTTTAAGTAAAGAAAAAAAGCTACTATTTCATATACAACTGAAAATATATTAAAGATGATTGGTAATTTAAAAAATTTATAGAGAAATTTATATTTTGGCATTTTTTTCCATAATAATAAAAATGCCTCTGCACCTCCTAAAACTTTCTCACCATCTTTGATATGAAGTCTTCTTAAAAGTTGTTTACTGTCTTTAGAAGTTTCCTTTTCAGCCAACTCATTATCTGTAATATCAACCCAATCGATTTCATCTATTTTTTCTTTTTTATAAAGATCAATTTCGGCCTTACAAATTTTACAAGAATTATTAAAATAAACTTTCATAATAAGTGAATTTATTACTAATTTGTCTCAGGTATGTACATGCGTAAAATACTCTAATTGAAAATTTTATGAAATAATCTATTTAATGTCTTATATGAGTAATTTCTTTGAAAAATCTGACGTATCTAGAAAAGAGGCTGAAAGTATTATTTCTGATACTTTGCAAAAATGTGATGATGGCGAATTGTATCTGGAAAATTCAAAATCTGAGTCGATACTATTAGATGATAACAAAATTAAAAATTCTAGTTATAATTCAGATTTAGGATTTGGTTTTAGAGCTATATCTGATGAAGTGGTCGCTTATTCTCATTCTAATGAGATTTCTAAGAACTCTTTAAAACAATCTTCAGAAAATTTAAAGTCAACTTTAAAATCTGTCAAAGGTACTTACAATCATGAAATTCCTAAATCAAATAAAAAGTATTATGACAATATTAATCCTATTGAGCAAAAATCTCTTAATGAAAAAATAAAAATATTGAACGATGTAAATGATTATTTACGATCTAAAGGTGATAAGGTTAAACAAGTTACAGCTAATTTTTTGGGAGAGCAAAAGTCTGTAGAAATAATTAGATCTGGTGGAGAGACTTTGTCAGATGTCCGTCCTTTAGTAAGATTTAATGTGTCAGTTATGATGGAGAAAGATGGCAGAAAAGAAACAGGCGTATACGGTGTTGGTGGAAGACAATCTTATGAATCATATTTAAAAGATGAAAATTGGAAAAGTGTTTGTGACGAAGCTTTAAGGATAGCATCAGTAAATTTAGAGAGTAAACCCGCGCCAGCAGGAGAGATGAAGGTTGTACTCGGACCTGGGTGGCCAGCAATATTAATTCATGAGGCTGTTGGTCATGGTTTAGAAGGAGATTTCAATAGAAAGAAAACTTCAGCATTTCATAATCTGATGGGCCAAAAAGTTGCAAGTGAAGGAGTTACAATTATTGACGACGGTACCATTGATAATAGAAGAGGCAGTCTTACAATTGACGACGAGGGAACACCAACAGAAAAAACTGTTTTAATTGAAAATGGAATTTTAAAAAATTTTATGCAAGACAGGCTCAATGCACGTTTGATGAAAACAAGATCTACTGGTAGCGGAAGAAGAGAAAACTATAGACATATAGTTCTACCAAGAATGAGAAATACGATGATGCTAAGCGGTAAGCAAACCCAAGAAGAAATGATTAAGGCAGTCGACAAGGGTATTTTTGCAGTAAGTTTTGGTGGTGGACAAGTTGATATTACATCTGGAAAATTTGTATTTAATTGCACTGAAGCTTATGAAATTGTTAATGGCAAAATTGGATCACCAATTAAGGGTGCAACATTAATTGGAGACGGTCCTTCAATTTTAAAAGAAGTTTCTATGGTAGGCAATGATATGATGATGGACCCTGGAATTGGAACATGTGGTAAAGCTGGACAGGGTGTCCCCGTAGGTGTAGCACAGCCATCAATATTAATTGATAAGATGACCGTAGGCGGCACGAAACTTTAAATGGTTAAAGATCAAGAATTTTTAAAGAAAAAAGCATCATATTGTTTAGATTTAGCGAAGAAATTAGGTGCAACAGACTCAAGTGTGGTTGTAAAAAATTCAGTTTCTGAAACCGTTAATTTTAGAAATAAAAAATTGGATGAGGCTAACAGGTCAGATGATCTAGGCATAAGTATCATTACTTACGTTGGTAAAAAAAAATCATCAATATCTTCATCTAATTTACTCTCTGATAATTTGAATATTTTGATCGAAAAATGTGTAGAAACTACGAAAAATACTCCTGAGGATGAATTCAATTCTTTGCCGGACAAAGATTTATTGGCAAGAGAGGTTAAAGATTTAGATCTCTATGATGATAGCCATATAGCGAATGATCAAAAAATAGATTATTTAAAAAAATTAGAGGCTGCTGCTTCAAACGACAAAAAAATTGTTAATACTGAGTCTAGTTTTACTCAAAATAAATCTAATTTTGTTTTGGCTAATAGCAAAGGTTTTTGTGATGGTTACAAAACATCTTCATTTACAGCATCAAGTGTAACAGTTGCAAAAGATGAAAAAAGCATGGAAAGAGATTACGAGTACTCTAGTAAATGTTTTCTTAAAGACCTAGATGATGCAGACGAGTTAGGCAATCTAGCTGCTAATCAAACTATTAGAAAATTAAGTCCAAAAAAAATTGGGAGTGAGAAAATTGCTATAATTTTTGATAAAAGAATAGCTAAAGGAATATTAAGTACTTTTGCAAGCGCTATTTCTTCATCAGCAATATCAAGAGGAACTTCTTTTTTAAAGGATAAAGTTAATCAAAAAATATTCTCAGATAAAATTAATGTATTTGACAAACCTGATATGCTTAAAGGATTAGGCTCAAGAAATTTTGATAGCGAAGGGGTAAAGACTGACACACTTAAATTAGTGGATCATGGAATTTTGAAGCATTATCTGATTGATACTTATAATGGAAAAAAATTAAATCTTAAATCTAATGGAAGATGTGGAGGAACAAGTAATCTTTATTTTGAAAATGGAAATATTTGTTTTAAAGATTTACTGAAATTAAATTCAAAAAGTCTCTATATTATAGAAACCATAGGACATGGAAGTAATATTGTGACCGGAGATTATTCAGTTGGAGCAACAGGGTTTTTAGTTGAAAATGGTGAGTTTAAATATCCAATAAATGAAATTACCATAGCAGGTAATTTTAAAGATATGTTTCAAAATATCACTTTAGCAAATGACTTGGAGTTTAAATATGCAACTAACGCACCAACCATGTTAATAGAGGGAATGGTTGTTGCTGGTAAATGAGCGAATTTTGTATAATTGGTTCTGGTATATCTGGATCCACAATTGCAAATCTCCTAAATAAAAAATATTCAGTAATTTTGTTCGACAAAGCAAGAGGTCCTGGGGGTCGAGCATCTTTTAAAAGAATAAAAGGCAAAACAGGTTTTGATCATGGTACTCAGTATATTTCACCAAAAACTAAGGAATTTAAAAAATTTACTAAAGATTTAATAAAAAAAAGAATTTTAAAAGTATGGAGAGGCAAACATGTTTTTCTTAATTCAAAAAAAAAAGAAGATAAAAAACATTTAAAAGTAATTGGTAAAAATGGAAACAATGATATTAGCAAACATTTGCTAAAGAAAATTAATTGCAACTATCATAGCGAATTAAAAAAAATCTATTATAAAAATAAACTCTGGTATTTGTTATTTGACGATGGAAAATTAAGATCCTTTAAAAACTTAATTTTGACTTGTCCTATTCCACAATTAAAAAAACTTTCTAAGAAATTTATTAATCATTCTTTTTTAAGAAAATCCATAAAAATGGATGCAAATATCACTACTATGATTGCAATAAAAAAAAGTAAGAATTCAAATAGTAGCTATCTTTTTGAGGATCCAATTCTTGGTTGGGCAGGAAATGAAAACTCAAAAAAAAGATTTAAATCAAAATATGATTTATGGACTCTTCAAAGTACATTTGAATGGGCAAATAAAAAGATTAATAAAAACAAGAGTAATAAAAAAGAAAATTCACAAATTATGATCGATAAATTTTTTAAACTTTCAAATATCAAAAAAACGAAAATTTATTATTCACTTAATCACGGCTGGCGATACTCTTCAAATTCAAGACCATTTAAAATTAAAAGTTATTGGGATCCTAGGAAAAGATTGGGTGTTTGTGCTGATTGGTTTGTCGGACCTAGATTAGAGTCTGGATGGATAAGCGCACATGATTTATTTAGAAAAATCTCAAGAGAAATTAATTAAAATTCTTTAACTTATATTCCCAGTTACCCATTCTTGAATAGGATACTTTTAATATCATTAAATTTTTACGATCATACCAAATGTCAAAATTTAATCTTTTATCTTTCGGTATACTCATGTCTTTAGACTTCAGTGTAAAATGATCAACGTCATAAACTTTTCCATAAAGATCTATTTTTTCTTTACCTAAAAAGGTTACCACTTGATCCTTAATACTCCCTGAAATTGGACTTATTTGAGAACCTGTTTGTAAAATTTTGTGATTCCACCAATTTCCAATCACGTTATCAGCTGAGGCTTCCCCACTATATGAAGAGCCTTTGATATCAAACTTTTTATTTTTTTGATTAAATGTTAAGTTAACGAACTTTTTTTTGTCGTTTTGCAAAGTTTTAGAATTATAAGAAACTAGTTGATCTTTGAAATATTTTTCTTCACTATAACCCTCAACTTGGAAAACAGTTGCTCCCAAAAGTTTAACCGCAAATTTAATTTGATTAGTAACAATAGTTTCTGATCCATTTCTATTAAAAAAATAATGATTATAGCCAATAAGCTCACCATTTCGAAAAATCTCCATCTCAATTTTGTTGTATTTAATGTAATGTCCAATATGAGCGATTGAATTTGTTGGATAAATAAAAAGAAATAAAATGACTATAATTTTTTTCATTTAACAACTAGTTTAATAGACTTTATTAACAATAGAAATAATTTATTAAAATGTTTTTAAAAATTAAGAAAATACCAAGGGTAAATTGGAGCTCAGATAAGCCTTATAACTTTAAACCAAAATTCTCTACTTTCTTTTTTTTATGTTTTGGCTTGATGTTATTTGGTCTTGGAGAAGGTCTATTAATTGTATCTTTTACTGGTGCTTCTCCATGGAGTGTTTTAGCTCAAGGTATCTCTTTAAATGTTAACTTGAGTATAGGAACAATAACATTTTTGATTAGTGTTGCAGTTTTAATTTTGTGGATACCGCTTGGTCAAAAACCAGGGATGGGAACAATACTTAATGCAATCATTATTGCATTGATGATTGATCTTTGTATAAAATTTGTTCCTACCCCATCTAATTACTTTTATCAATTAATTCTGGCAATAATTTCAGTAATAACCGTCGGGATTGGTGGAGGTATTTATTTAGTATCTAATCTTGGAGCTGGACCAAGAGATGGTTTGATGATTGGTCTCCAAAAAAAAACAAATTTACCAGTTGCTGCCGTAAGAGCATTTTTAGAGATCTCTGTTGTTAGTATTGGATGGTACTTAGGTGGAACTGTGGGTGTGGGAACTTTATTATTTGCTTTTGGGATCGGTCCTTGTGTTGCCTTAGGCCTTTATTTAGTTGATAAAATTTTCGATTAGGCTGCAGCGCCTGATTTTTCACTTCTCTTTCTTTCGTGCGGATCGAGAATGGCTTTTCTCAATCTACAAGAGTCTGGAGTGATTTCTAAAGCCTCATCAGTATTTAACATGCTTAATTGTTCTGCGATGGACATTTTTCTTACTGGTGTTAAAACGACATTTTCATCTGTACCTTGTGTTCTCATATTAGTTAATTTTTTGCCCTTCATAACATTAATAATCATATCTCCTGGTTTAGGAGATAATCCCACAATCATACCTGGATAAACAGGATCATTATGAGTTACAAACATCTCTCCTCTAGCCTGTAAATTAAATATTGCAAATGCAACTGCTTTTCCTTGTTCCATCGAAATAAGCGCACCATTTCTTCTACCTTCCATTTCACCCTCAAATGGTCCATACGCATGAAAAATTCTGTTAATTACACCATTACCTTTTGTAAGTGTTAGAAACCGACTTGTGTATCCCATTAAACCTCTTGTTGGTGCATGAAAGATTAATCTTTTTTTATTTTTACCAGTATCTTTTAATTCTATTAATTTGCCTTTCCTTTTATTCATGGAGTCAATAATCTTTGATGAATGTTCCTCATCAAGATCCATAGTTATTTCTTCTATTGGCTCAAGTTTGTTACCATTTTCATCTTTTTTATAGAGAACTTTTGGGGGACTAACAGTCATTTCAAAACCTTCTCTTCTCATTTGAGTAAGTAAAATTTCTAACATTAATTCACCTCGACCACTTACAACAAAAGAATCGTTACCTTCATTTTCTGTAAAAGTAATTCCAACATTATTCTGTGCTTCTTGAAGCAACCTATCTCTTATTTGAGTACTTGTAAGTTTTTTACCCTCAGTTCCTGCAAGAGGAGATGTGTTTACAGTAATGGTAATAGACATTGTTGGTGGATCGATTGGAGTAGCTTTAATTGGATCATTTACCTCAAGATTACAAATTGTGTCCGCAACATTTGCTTTTTCTAAACCAGCGACAACTACAATATCACCCGCCTCACCGATTTCGATTGGTACTTTTTTTGTGCCCTCATATCTAAAAATTTTAGTAAGTCTTCCTTCATCCACTTTTTCACCCTTAAGATTTATTGCTTTGATCGATTGATTAGCTTTTGCGGTTCCTTGAGCAATTCTTCCGACTAAGCTTCTACCTAAGAAATTGTCTGCATAAAGAAGAGTAGACAGCATTGCAAAAGGTTTTGTTTTATCAAGTTCAGCAGGTTTTACATGATCAATAATTTGATCTAATAAAGGATTTAAATTTTCCCTTGAACCATCAATTTCTTTATCAGCCCAACCAGATCTTCCACTTGCATATAAAACTGGAAAGTCTAGTTGATCTTCATTTGCATCTAAACTTACAAATAAATCAAAAGTCTCATCTAAAACTTCATTAGCTCTTTGATCTGATTTGTCCAATTTATTGATTACAACAATCGGTTTTAAGCCTTGTTTTAGAGCTTTAGATAAAACGAATTTTGTTTGAGGCATAACTCCTTCAGCAGAATCTATTAAAAGTAATGCGCCATCTGCCATACTTAAAACTCTTTCAACTTCTGCTGCGAAATCTCGGTGACCTGGTGTATCAATAATATTTATTCTTGAATCTTTCCAATTAATAGATGCAGGTTTTGCTAAAATTGTTATTCCTCTTTCTTTCTCAAGTTCACCGGAATCCATTAATCTTTCATCAACAACTTCGTTTTCCCTAAACGAACCGCTCTGCTTCATTAGGTTATCAATTAAGGTAGTTTTTCCGTGATCAACGTGTGCGATTATGGTGATGTTTCTAATATCTTTGCTCATAAATCCTGGCTCTTATACCTTAAAAATTTTTTTTGAAAACTTTAAAAAAACCAATAAATATTGGGATTTTGATCAAAAAATGTCGTTATTTTGTTTTTTTTGCCTTTTCTCTTTTTAATCTTCTTTTTTCTTTCAGAGTAAATTTTGGTTTTTTATTAAGACTTGAGTCCTTGAACGATTTTCCACTGTATCTTTTTGACATTAAATTATTCTAATATTTCCAAAAAAAAGGCCATCAAAAGATGGCCTTTAAATTCTTTAAATTTAAGATTGGGTTACATTCCCATTCCACCCATTCCTCCCATGCCGCCCATTCCGCCCATTCCTCCAGGCATTCCAGCAGGAGCTGCATCTTTTTCCTCAGGTTTATCAGCTATCATAGCCTCAGTTGTTACTAATAATCCTGAGATAGATGCTGCGTCTTGTAAAGCAGTTCTAACAACTTTTACAGGATCAATAATACCTTTGGCGAACATATCACAATACTCTTCGTTTTGTGCATCATATCCATGTGTCTTTTTATTTTGTTCCAAAAGTTTGCCAACGACTACCGATCCATCCACACCAGCATTTTTCGTAATTTGTCTTATAGGAGCCTCTAATGCTCTTCTAACCAAATCGACACCAGCTTTTTGATCTTCACCCTTAGCTTTAACTTTTTCAAGATCTTGAGCAGCATATAACAATGCACAACCACCACCAGTAACAATTCCTTCCTCAACAGCAGCTCTTGTTGCATTTAAAGCATCTTCAACTCTATCTTTTCTCTCTTTTACTTCAACTTCCGTTGCACCACCAACTTTGATTACTGCAACACCACCAGCTAATTTTGCTAATCTCTCTTGCAGTTTTTCTTTATCGTAGTCTGAAGTTGTTTCATCAATTTGTTGTTTAATTGAAGAACATCTAGCTTCTATGTCTGATTTTTTACCTGAACCATTAACTATAGTGCTATTATCTTTGTCTACTTTAATTTTTTTACAAGAACCAAGATCATCAAGTTTAACGTTTTCAAGTTTAATTCCTAAATCTTCAGAAATTACTGATCCACCAGTAAGAATAGCTATATCTTCAAGCATAGCTTTTCTTCGATCCCCAAACCCTGGAGCTTTTACAGCTACAACTTTTAAACCACCTCTTAATTTATTTACCACTAAAGTAGCTAATGCCTCACCCTCAACATCTTCAGAAATGATCATTAAAGGTCGTCCTGCTTGAACAACTGCCTCTAAAAGAGGAACCATTGGTTGTAGGTTCGTCAATTTTTTTTCGTGTAAGAGAATAAAAGGATTTTCTAATTCAGTTGTCATCTTATCACTATTTGTAATAAAGTATGGAGATAGATAACCTCTATCAAACTGCATACCTTCAACAACGTCTAATTCTGTTTCAATTCCTTTGTTTTCTTCAACCGTGATAACACCCTCATTACCAACTTTTTGCATTGCTTTCGAAATCATAGTGCCAATTTCTTTGTCGCCATTAGCAGAGATAGTTCCAACTTGAGCAATCTCATCACTATCTTTTACTTTTTTAGCTGAGGATACAAGATTTTGTTTTACTACATCTACTGCAGCATCAATTCCTCTTTTTACATCCATAGGGTTCATGCCTGCTGTTACATATTTTACACCTTCTTTTACAATAGCTTGTGCAAGTATGGTTGCAGTTGTTGTTCCATCACCAGCCTCATCATTAGTTTTGCTAGCAACCTCTTTAACCATTTGAGCACCCATGTTTTCAAATTTATCTTCTAGATCAATTTCTTTTGCAACAGATACACCGTCTTTTGTAATCCTTGGAGCACCGTAAGATTTATCCATAACTACATTTCTCCCTTTTGGTCCTAATGTAACTTTAACCGTATCAGCTAGGATGTTCACTCCTCTGATCATTGCTGCTCTTGCTTCAGCATCAAATTTTACTATTTTTGCCATTTTATTTTCTCCTTTAAATTAAATTACTTACTTGAAATACCCATAATGTCTGATTCTTTCATTATGCTGTATTCTTTGCCATCAATTTTGACTTCAGTTCCTGACCATTTGCCAAATAAAACTTTATCTCCAACTTTCACATCCATTGGTATGGTTTTACCGTCTTCTGTTTTAGCACCACCACCAACTGCTACTACTTTACCTTCTTGAGGTTTTTCCTGTGCTGTATCTGGTATAATTATTCCTCCAGCGGTTTTTTCGCTGCTATCTAAAACTTCTATTAAAACTCTATCGTGTAACGGTCTAAATTTCATAAATTCTCCTTATTAATATGATCTTCATATAGAGATTGACCTTACTATTTCAAGATATAGTTAAAAATTAGTTAGTTAAAAAATAAAGGAATTTGAGGGTTTTATGGTTTATAGATAAATTTGATGACTAAAAATTTAGATAAAGAGGGTTTAAGTTCTATAGCAGACAATTATCAACTATTTTATGTTGACTTATGGGGAGTGGTTCATAACGGGGTTACTCTACACCTTGAGGCAATAAAAGCTCTTAAAGAAATCAATAAAAAAAGAAAGGACTATATTTTGCTTACGAATGCTCCTAGACCTAATCATGCAGTTAAATCTTTTTTAGAGAGGCTAGGCATGGAAAAAGAGATTAGAGACCATGTTTTTACCTCTGGTGAGGCAGCACTCATTTATTTGAAGAAGAATTTAATTAATAAAACTTTTTTTCACGTGGGCCCCCCAAGAGATTTTGATTTATTCAAAGATTTTGAAAAGATGAAATTAAATAATATAGATAAATCTGATTATATTTTGTGCACAGGATTATTTGATGATCATGATGAAGATTTAAAATATTATAAAAATTTGTTCGAAAAAAATATTAAAAAAAAAATGATTTGCACAAATCCAGACCTAATCGTTGATAGAGGAAACACTAGAGAATTTTGTGCTGGTTCTGTTGCAATGGTTTTTGAAAAAATGGGTGGAGAAGTTGTTTACTTTGGAAAACCTTATCCTGAGGTTTACAATCAATCTACGGATAATAAGAATAAAAAGATTCTCTCTATAGGTGATAATTTAAATACTGATATAAAAGGAGCAAACCTTTTAAATTATGACTCTTTAATAATTTCAAATGGAATTCACAAGGATGAAATTAAAGAAAAAGGAATTGAAAAAGTTGCAAAATCTTACGAAGCAATTTGTAATTATATTCAATCAGAGCTGAAATGGTAAATTCAAAAAAAATATATAAAAATTTTAATATCGATACTAGATATAAAAATTCGATTATATTAATTGGTAACTTCGATGGAGTCCATAAAGGACATCAAAAATTATTTTCATTAGCTAAGAAATATAAAAAAAGATATTTAACAAAAATTGGTGTGTTAACTTTTGAACCGATGCCGAAGATGTTTTTTAATAAAAATCTAAATAATTTTAGGATATCTAGTTTGCAGCAAAAAATTGATAATCTCAAAGATCTTAATGTAGAATTTATAATTATAAAAAAATTTGATCGAAAATTCTCAAAAATAAAATCTATATCTTTTATAAAAGAAATTTTGGGAAAAAAGTTAAAACCAAAATTTATTTTTGTTAGCAATAATTTTAGATTTGGGAATAAGAGAGAAGGTAACGTTAGACAATTAATTAAATTTGAGAGAATATTTGGTTATAAAGTAATCAAGCCTCAACCATTGTTAACCAATAAGAAAATAGCATCCTCATCATTGGTTAGAAACCTTTTGCAAAAAGGAAAATTAGAAAAAGCTAATAAAATTCTGAATAGAAACTGGTCAATTGTAGGAAAGGTTCAAAGGGGAAGACAACTAGGAAAAAAAATTGGTTTCCCAACCGCAAATATTGATATTAAAGATTATATTTTAGCCTGCCCAGGCGTATATGCAGTAAAAGTAAAATGGAATGGTAAAAATAATTATTTAAAAGGAGTTGCTAATTTAGGCTATCGACCAACATTTAATGGAAAAAAAATATTATTAGAGGTTCATATATTTAATTTTTCTGGAAATCTTTATAATAAGTATTTAACAGTAGAATTTAAAAAATTTATTAGAAAAGAAAAAAAATTTAAAAATGTTGAACTGCTTAGAAGACAAATTAAAACTGATTTATTGATAGCAAAAAAATAAAATGAACAAATCACAAATTAATCTTCCTAAAACTGCTTTTTCGATGAAAGCAAATTTGCCAACAAGAGAACCAGAAATTTTGAAACTTTGGCAAAAAATAAATCTTTATGACGAATTAAGAAAATCGAGAAAAGGAGAGGAAAAATTTGTTCTTCACGATGGTCCTCCCTATGCGAATGGCAATATACACATGGGAACTGCTTTAAATAAAATTTTAAAGGATATAATTGTGAGATTTCATCAGATGGATGGTAAAGACTCTGTCTATGTTCCAGGATGGGACTGTCATGGATTACCAATAGAATGGAAAATTGAAGAGCAATACAAAAAAAATAAAAAAAACAAAAATGAAGTTCCAATCGTTGAGTTTAGAAAAGAGTGTAGGGCTTTTGCAGAAAAATGGATAGATATTCACAAAGATCAATTCAAAAGATTAGGAGTTGTGGGAGATTGGGATAATTACTATTCTACAATGAGCTTTGATGCTGAAGCTCAAATAGTAAGAGAATTAGGAAAATTTTTAAAAGAAGGAAGTTTATATAGAGGCTTTAAACCTGTTTTGTGGTCAACTGTTGAAAAAACAGCTTTAGCAGATGCTGAGGTTGAGTACCAAGATCATAAGTCAGATACAATATATGCATTTTTTCCAGTTAAATCATCAAACATTAAAGAATTAAACGATAGCGAAATAGTAATTTGGACAACTACCCCATGGACTATTCCAGCCAATAAAGCATTAGCTTACAATGAAAGCTTAGACTATTTATTAGTTGAAATAAATGATGATGGAGATTTTAAAAATAAAAAAATTGTAATTGCAAACGCATTAATAGACTCAGTTGTAAAAGATACCAATATTCAAAGTTTCAAAAAATTAAAAAATTTTAAAGGTAAAGATTTAAAAGGGACAATATGTAATCACCCCTTTTTAAAACTTGGTTATGAATATGATATACCTATGTTAGAAGCACGTTTCGTTACTACAGAACAAGGTACCGGAATTGTTCATTGTGCGCCAAGCCACGGTCCTGACGATTTTAATTTGTGTATGAATAATGGAATTAAAACACTTGAAACAGTTGATGGTGATGGAAAATATACAAAAAATGTAGCACTTTTTGAAGGAATACATATTTTTAAATCTAATTCAATTGTCATTGAAAAATTAAAAGACCAAAAAAAATTATTATCAAGTGGTGAACTTGTTCACTCTTATCCTCATTCATGGAGGTCAAAAGCACCATTAGTTCACAGAGCAACTCCCCAATGGTTTATTTCTATGGATAGCCATAAGCTTAGAAATAAAGCTTTAAAAGCGATTGATGAAACAACTTTCTATCCTAGCAAAGGAAAAGAAAGATTAAAATCGATGATTGAAACAAGACCTGATTGGTGTGTTTCAAGACAAAGAGTGTGGGGAGTTCCATTGCCTATTTTTATTAACAAGAAAACAAATAAAATTTTAGTCGATGATGAAGTTTTTGAAAATATTGCAAAAATCTATGAAAAAGAAGGATCTGATTGTTGGTTTTCGGATGATCCGCAAAAATTTCTTGGAAAAAAATATAAAGCTGACGATTTTGAAAAGTTAAGCGATATCGTAGAGGTATGGTTTGATAGTGGATCTACACATTCATTTGTATTGGAAAAAAGAAAAGATTTAAAATGGCCTGCATCTATGTATCTTGAGGGCTCTGACCAACATAGGGGCTGGTTTCATTCTTCCCTTTTAGAGTCTTGCGGAACAAGAGATCGTGCGCCTTTTGAGTCTATTCTCTCCCATGGTTTTGTAGTTGATGGTAAAGGTTTAAAAATGTCAAAATCGTTAGGAAATGTAATTGCGCCTGAGGACATCCTAAAAAAATATGGAGCTGATATTCTTAGAATTTGGGTTGCTTCCTCAAATTATGCTGAGGATCTTCGGATAGACTATTCAATATTAGATCAACATGCTGAGTCTTATAGAAAAATAAGAAATACATTTAGATATTTGTTAGGAAATCTTAATGATAATTTTGAAGAAATAGATTTAGAAAAAATTAAAATTGAAGACTTGCCGGAATTGGAACAATTCATGCTTCATAAAATTTACAATTTAAATTCTAAATTTAACAAGTATTTCAAAGATTATGATTTTCATAATTTGTATAAAGAATTATTAAATTTTTGCACTGTAGACTTATCTGCTTTTTATTTTGATATAAGAAAAGATACTTTGTACTGTGATCCAATAAATTCCGAAAAAAGAAAATCTACACTTATATTGTTAAATGTTATTCTTAATTCTTTAATAAGATGGTTTGCACCAATCCTATCTTTTACAACTGAAGAAATTTACCAACTTATTTCAAAAAAGAACAAAAGTATTCATCTTGAAAAATTTTTAAATTTTCCTAAAAAATTTTTTAATTCTGGTCTTAATTTTAAATGGGAGAAATTAATCAAAATAAGAGATATATGTAATCTTAGTATTGAACAAAAACGAGCAAGTAAAGATATAGGATCTAGTTTAGAGGCAGCATTAGTTGTGAAATTAAATAATGAAGACCAAAAATTTCTCAAGAATATTGATTTATCAGAACTTTGTATAACTTCTTCAGTAAAAATTGAGAATATTGATACAAATGAGATAATTGTAGAAACAAACAAAGCGTCAGGTGAAAAATGTCCAATATGCTGGAAAATTAGAAGCGCACCATGTGAAAGACCAAATTGTAAATTAAATGTTTAAAAAACATTTAGTAAATTTTTCTATAATTATTTTTATTTTTTTAATCGATCGTATAAGTAAATTTTTGATCATTGGTTCTCCAGAAACTTATGAACAACATGGGATTAGTGTTACCTCTTTTTTAAATTTTAATTTGATTTGGAATGAAGGTATCGCTTTTGGTTTATTTTCTTTTGACGAAAAATTATACTATAATTTATTAACAATCTTTATAATTTTGGTCACAACAGTCATTATTTGGTTAATGTTTAAATCACAAGGATTTGAAAAATTCAGTTTTATCATGATTATAGGAGGCTCATTCGGAAATATTTTTGATAGAATTTTTTATTCTGCAGTACCTGATTTTATTGATATCCACATTAACAATTTTCATTGGTTTATATTTAATGTTGCTGATATATTTATCACACTAGGTATATTATGTTTAATTAGTATTGAAATTTTGGGTAAAAAAAAATTTAAAAATGAAAATTATAAATAATATTTTAAAAATTTTAATAGTTAGTTTATTGTTGTTCTCATGCTCAGGTGGCTTGGAAGGATTTAAATTTAAAAGAAAATCCACATCCGGAGATGAGTTTTTGATTGAAAAAAAAGACCCCTTAGTTTTACCTCCGGACTTTTCTAAATTACCAAATCCAGAAGAGGATATCCAAGAAACTGAGAAAGAAGAGTCTCAAATTGAGATAGTTTTTAAAAATGATAATACTGAAAATGAAAACACCAACACATCTAGCACTGGTTTAGAAAAAAGTATATTAAAGAAAATACAAAAACAATAATGTTAACTAATTTTGTTTCTTTTAAAGGTTTTAAAAAAAAAAAGAAAAATAAAAGTTTACAAAAATATCTTAAAGAACTTATTAATTCTAAAGATGAACTAATTATTTCTTTAACTAACAAATATAAATACAGTTATACAAAAAATTTTTTAATAAAATTTAAAAAATATAAATTTATAAGAATATTTGGAATGGGTGGTTCATCGCTGGGAGCACATGGAATTTATGATTTTTTAAAACACAAAATTAAAAAGGATTTTTTTTTTATATCCAACTTGAAACATAGAGGATTTTACCCGAAAAAAAAGTATCTAAATTTAATAATTTCTAAGTCTGGGAACACATTAGAAACAATTGTTAATTCAAACATATATATAAATAAAAAAGAAAAAAATATTTTTATTACAGAAAATAAAAAAAGTATTTTAAAAGATATTGGCTTAAAGCTTAAAAATGAAATTATAAATCATAACGATTACATAGGTGGAAGATATTCGGTTCTATCTGAAGTAGGAATGTTGCCAGCAGAATTAATGGGATTGAATGTTAAAAAATTTAAGCAGTTAAATAATTTAATAAAGAATAAATTTTTTTTTGACTCTATTATAAGTAATGTTGCAAATATTTTAGAATTAATAAGGCTTAAAAAAACTAATTCTGTAATTTTAAATTATGATGAAACTGCAGATAATTTACTAAAATGGTACCAACAACTTGTAGCAGAAAGTTTGGGAAAAAAGGGACATGGGGTCTTTCCAGTAATTTCTACAATGCCAAAAGATAATCATAGTTTAATGCAATTATACTTAGAAGGACAAAAAAATAATTTTTATACTTTTTTTTATTCTCAAGAAAAGCTTGATGCAAAGATAAATTCTAAATTAATTCCTGAGGGTTTTAAATTTATAAGAAAAAAGAAATTAAGCAATATTTTGTCATCGCAAATTATTGCAACTCAAAATGTCTTCAAAAAAAAGAAGATACCTTTCAGAAGTTTCTTAATTAAAACTAAAAGTGAAGAAGCACTAGGAGAGTTGTTTTCTTTTTTTATTATTGAAACAATTTTGATTGCAAAAGCTTTAAAGATAAATCCTTATGACCAACCAGCTGTTGAACTGATTAAAAAAGAAACTAAAAAAATTCTATTAAGATCTTAATTTAAAAAATAAACTTTTGAAATTCCATAATTTCTTACATCTAAAACTTTTAA
The DNA here is from genome assembly GCA_003212925.1 of Pelagibacteraceae bacterium AG-430-P08. GTDB lineage: Bacteria > Pseudomonadota > Alphaproteobacteria > Pelagibacterales > Pelagibacteraceae > Pelagibacter. Next base: position 38,936 of record QCOL01000009.1, read on the forward strand.
TTTTTTGCTTATCTCCAATTTATCTTTTTTATGTCTATGAATTATGATTAACCCATTATCTTTGAGAATTTTTTTTTGAATAATTTTTTCAATCAATTTATTTGTTCTCAATTCCTTATACGGTGGATCTAAAAAGATAATATCAAATTTTTTACTTATTTCTTTGTTCGACTCAAAGAATTCAAAACAATCAAATTTAAAAATTTTAAAATTTTTATTATCTTTAAAAAAATTAAGATTTTTTTCCAACACCTTGATTGCTTCAATATAATTTTCAAAAAAGTAAACGTTTTTTGATCCTCTCGAAAGACACTCTAATCCAAAAGAACCTGTGCCGGAAAATAAATCTAAAATTGAGGAATTTTCCAATTTTTTTTTAACTATATTTGAATGATCTAATAAATTGAATATTGAGACTTTAACTAAGTCTTTTAATGGTCTTGTCTTTTTATCATTTGGTAGAAATAACTTTTTTCCTTTTAATTTCCCAGAAATAATTCTCATCACTCAAAAATTTTAAAACCAATGTCTTTTCTGAAATATCCATTTTCCCAATTCAAATCATTTATTGAATCGATTAATTCATCTCTACTTTGTTTTAAATTTTTAGACTTAATTACAAAATTTAAAACCCTACCTCCATTAGAGTAAATCTTAGAATTTTTTAATTTTGTACCTGCATGAAAAATATAATTGTTATTTTTAGGTTCAATTTTTTCTAGTTTTTTTATTTCAACATTGTTTTGAAATTTGTCAGGGTAACCTTTAGAACACAAAACAATGCAAATACTTTTTTCTTCAAACCATTCTAAATTCATAGATCCTAATTTTTTGTTGATAGTAGCATCGATGATTTCTAAAAAATCTGTTTTTAATCGTGGTAAAATCGTTTGGCATTCTGGATCACCCATTCTTACATTATATTCAATTAAAAAAGGTTCACCTTTCACAATCATTAATCCAGCATATAAAAAACCCACAAATTTTGTTTCTAAATTTTTTAACCCTTTCAGCGTTGGTTCAATTATTTTTTCTAATATTTTTTTATCTAAAGTTTCATTTTCAAGACGAGAAGGTGAATAAGCACCCATTCCACCAGTATTTTTACCCTTATCACCTTCGAGAACTCTTTTGTGATCTTGTGCGGTACCAAATTTTTTATAGCTTGTTCCATCTGAAATTATAAAAAAACTCATCTCTTCACCTTCTAAAAATTCTTCAATTAATATTTCATTAGCTTCACCAAATTTACCATCAAATATTTCTATTATCGCATCTTTGGAACTTTCTAAGTTTTCGCAAATATAAACACCTTTGCCTGAGGCTAAACCATCTGCTTTTACGACAACAGGAAACTTGCATTTTTTTAAAAAAGACAAACTTTTCTCAATATTGTTAAAAACTCCAAAATTTGCTGTTGGAATTTTATATTTTTTACATAGATTTTTAGTAAATATTTTTGAGCCCTCTAGTTGTGAAGCAGTTTTATTAGGACCAAAGACTTTAATTTTATTATTTTCCAAAAAATCTACAATCCCATCGACAAGGGGTTTTTCAGGTCCAACAACAACAATATCTATAGCAAGTTTTTGGATTAATTTTTTTAATTGCTCAAAATTAGTAAGATCAATTTCTATATTTTTTGCAATAAAGCTTGTTCCAGCGTTTCCAGGAAAACAGTAAATATTTTTAATTTTTTGTGATTTTTTAAGCGAAATACAAATAGCATGTTCTCGTCCTCCACTTCCAATTATTCCAACATTCATATAAACATATATAAACTAAAAATGTATAAAAAATTAGCGAAAATAAAATATTTACGTAATAATTTTAAGATTATAGAAAACGGAGATCATGTATTATGTGCAGTTTCCGGTAAAAAAATTTCTCTAGAAAATTTAAATTATTGGAATGTAGATGCACAAGAGGCATATTATTCATATAAAGAAGCTCATTTGAAAAGAGAGGAAAATAAAAGTTAATTAAATTTTCCATCTATCATGGGTCCATATCCATTGTTCCGGATTAGACATAATCATTTTTTCCAAAATTTTATTAAGTTTAAATGTTATGTTACTAACAGAGTCATCTTTTAGAAACTTGATAGTATTAGAGATTCTTACTTTGAAAGTATCATCGCTTAACCTCTCTATGTAAATCGGTACAACAGAGGCATCAAATTTCCTAATAAATTGAGCTGGAATTGTGGTTGTCAAGGCTTCCTTTCCAAAAAAATCTGATTTAATCCCCTCTGAAACTCTTTGATCAATCATTAATGCAACAGAGGTCCCATTTTTAAATTCTTTAAGCAATTCCTTTGTTCCTGAAATTCCCTTTTTAATTTGTTTTTTACAAATATATTTTTTTCTAATTCTTTCCATTATTGGATTTAGGAATTTGTTATTTAAAGGCCTATATATTGCAGCCAAATTAATATTAGATTTTTCTAAATGCATTGCCATTAATTCAAAGTTACTGAAATGACCAGATATAAATATTACAGGCTTATTTTCTAATTTAATTTTTTCCAGCTCTTCTTGGTTTTCAACAACTATTTTTTTTGAATATTTTGGGTCTGTTCTGAAATTTTTTATAAACATATATTCTGAGAAAATTTTTCCATAGTTTTCCCACATCATATCGATAATTTTATTTTTTTCAGTTTTTGATATATTTGGTAAAACTGTGGATAAATTATTATATGATATTTTTTTAGTTCTAAATAATGGACCAATTATTCTAAAAATAAAACTCGAAATAAATAAAGAAACTTTTAATCCCAATATTTTAAATATCAGTAATAAAAAAATGATAAATATAAATTCAATAAAATATTTAACTTTTTTCATTAATTATAGATTCAATAAATTTAATAAGTTTATCTTCTTCAGAAATCTCTAATTCTATATCTACAAAATCAATTTTTTTTCTCAAGTAATTAGGAACTTTAATATAATCTTTTTCTGTAGTAATGATTCTCATATTTTTTTTTTCAGCAATTTCAGTAATTCTAAGAATATCTTTATCTTTATAATTATAATGATCTGTAAAAATTTTTTCTTCGATTATATTAAAATCATTTTTTATTAAAATTTCTTTAAAACTTTTTGAATTACCAATCCCTGAAAAAATTAGATATTGATCTGATTTTTTAAATTTTTCAATATTTTTTATTTTTACATATGTATGGAAAATCTGAATTTTTGGATTTATGTTTTTAATTTTTGATATAATTTCATTTAAATCTACATTTTTGTCTATATTCTTAAAGATTACACAATCATATTTTCTTAAGCTATTTATTTCCTCTCTTAAAGGCCCTGCAGGTATTAAAAAACCATTTCCAATTAAGTTCTTACTGTCAAAACAAACAAACTTTAAATTATAATCAATTGTTTTATCTTGCAAACCATCATCAAAAATTATTAATTTATAATTTTTTTTTAAAGCTTGTTTCATAATTTCTTTTCTGTTTTTTGATGAGATAACTTGTGATTTATTTTTTAGTAATAAGTATTCATCTTGTTGATTTGAATAATATTTTTTTCCGTTAACAATGTTATAATTCTTATCTTTAAGTAATTGATATAGTTTTAATGTAGTAGGTGTTTTTCCTGTGCCCCCTAGATATATATTTCCAACACAAATAGATTTAATTTTATTAAATTTTTTTTTTGGGTATAAATTAGTAATAAAAATGTTTATTTTTATGAGTATAGTTAAAGGCAAAAGTAAGTAAGCTAAATAATTTGGTTTTTTCAAATCCCAAAATTTAGGTTTTTTTAAATTCATCTAATAATTTTTTTAAAAAACTTCTTTATAAGTTTTATTTAAAATATTTTTTCCAATCAAATATAAACTTTTTTTTATTTTATTAGATTGACTTTTATTTTTAAAAGTTAAACTTAGTAAATTTGCTAAATTTTTGTGATTAGTTACCCTTTTAGATAAATTTTTATTTTTTAAGAACCAATAGATTTCTTTAAAATTAGATATATTTGGACCATGAAATATGTTGCATCCATATCTTACAGCCTCTAATGGATTTTGCCCACCATGATTTATCATCGAACCTCCCAAAAAAACATTTTTACATACTTTATAGAATGATTTTGTTTTGCCATAAGAGTTCACCAAATAAACATCCGTATTAGAACTTATTTTTCTTTTAGGTTCATCTAAGTGTACTTTAAGTTTAAGACTCATTAGCTCTTTTTTAATGGAATTAACTCTATTAATATGTCTTGGTATAATTATTGTTAAAATATTTTTATATTTCTTATTAAGATGTAAATGAGTTTGGCCACAAAATTTTTCCTCATTATAGTGAGTGCTTGAGGCACACCATAAATTTTTTGATTTAGCAAAATTTGTAAAATCTTTGTCTAAGAGCGGGCTAGCAATTTCTGACTGACTGAATTTAATATTCCCAAAAAATTTGATATTTTGCGCTCCCAGCTTTCTGAGATATCTTTTTGACTCTAAACTTGACGACAAGCAAAGATTGAATTTATTGAACAATGTTTTTGCAAAATTTGGAAAAACTAACCACCTTTGGAATGTTTTTTTTGTTATTCTACCGTTTAAAAGAATCATCGGAACCTTTTTGTTATATAAATTATTTATTGTGTTTGGCCATATTTCAGAGTCTATGAAAAAAACTTTCGATGGTTTCCAATGATTAATAAATTTTTTAGAAATAAAATTACAATCTATAGGAAAAAACTGATGAATTGTTTTCCTAAATCTAAATTTTTTTATTATACTTGATGAGCTTACAGTATTAGAGGTAATTAGAATTTGTTTAATATCTTTATTTTTTTCAAATTTTTCAATTAAAGGTATTACACTTTGTATTTCCCCAACACTTGCCCCATGAAACCAAATTAATTTTCCAGATTTTTTTTTTTTCGAAAAAAAACCTAATTTTTCTATAAATCTGTTTGGATCCTCTTTTTTTTTAATAAGTCTTAAAATTAATATGATTGGAGAGAAAAAAAAAATAATGTTTATTAAAGTTCTATAGATGAAAAGCATTACATCTTAATTTGTTTATTATAAAAGTTCTTATAAATTGATGAGTTTTTCATTAGTTCATCATGACTGCCTTCAGCCGCAACTTTGCCAGAGTCTATTACATATATTTTATTTGAGTTTAGTATTGTCGATAGTCTATGAGCTATGACAATAGTTGTTCTATTTTTTGTAAGATAACTGATTGCTTTTTGTATTTTATCCTCTGTTTCAGCATCAAGTGAAGAGGTAGCTTCATCTAGTAAAATGATTTTACTTTTTTTGAGGATCGCTCTTGCAATTGATAATCTTTGTTTTTCACCACCAGATAATCTGATCCCATTTTCACCAATCTTTGTGTCATATTTATCTCTTAATTTTTCAATAAATTCGGACGCAAATGAGAGTTTTGCTGCATTGTAGATATCCTCATCACTTGCATCCATATCAGCATAAGCAATATTATTTTTTATTGTGTCATCAAATAAATTTGTATCTTGGCTCACAAATGAAATTTGATTTCTTAAAGATTTAATTTTTGTTTTATAAATTGATTGATTATCAATAATTATATCACCTTTGTGTGCATCATATATTCTTGGAATTAAATTTAGAATTGTAGATTTACCACTTCCACTATGGCCAACTAGCGCTGTCATTTTTCCACCATACATTTTTAAACTTATATTTTTTAAAGTAACTTTTGGTAAATTTTCATTTCTTAAATTATCATATGAAAATTCTATATTTTTAAATTCAATATTTCCATTTTCTAAAGTTAAGTCTTTATCACTACTGTTTTGCTTAAGCTCTGATTTCTCATCAATAATTGGAAGAATTCTTTTTGCTGATACGAGGCCGTTATTAATAACTATATTTAGAGTAGCCAAAGATCGAACAGGTTGATATGCAAGCATCATTGCTGCTAAGAAAGAAAAAAAGTTACTAATATCTATCTCATCATTCATTATTAATCTTCCAGTAAAATAAATTAATATTGCTATTATAATACCAGTCATTGTCTCCATAATCGGAGAAGCTCTGACAAATACAATTGCCATTTTTCTACTTTTTTCTTTTACATTATTTAAAAAAATTTGAGCACGATCTTTTTCATAAGTCTCTTTTTGAAATATTTTTATGAGTTTGTGATTTTTAAAAACTTCA
>QCOL01000010.1 GCA_003212925.1 Pelagibacteraceae bacterium AG-430-P08
TAAATTTCCAAAAAGGTATTAGTAATAAAAAGACTAATCCCATTCTTAATGAAGCCATTAAGATGGGTGGAACAGAATTATTAAGAGCTAACTTAGCTACAGGAAATGCACTTCCATGAGCTATCATTATAAAAATTAAAATGAGTAAGTGTTTAAGTGGCAATTTTTTTGATTAGAAGTATTTTTTAAAGGTTTCATTAATTGATAAAACACCATAATCATTTAATCCACCAATAATCAACTGTAAAGCAACAAGCAAAATAAAACCTAAACCAATATAGGCAATCCAAAGATGTCTTTGTATATAATTAGCTAGATAGGTAGCTAAAGCACCAGTAAGAACAACTGACAAGATAAGTCCAAACATCATGTACCCAAAATTTCCTTTTGCAGCACCCACAACCCCAATGACGTTATCAAAACTAATAGTTATGTCTGCAAAAAGGACTTTATAAATACTTTTAATAAAAGAGGGCTCTTTTGATTTTTTAGTAGGTGATTTGATCTTTTTAATTTCAAATAAATCTTTTCTTAAATCATTAACAATCCAAATTAAAAGAAGACCACCAATTATTTTAACCCAATAAAATTGAAAAAGGTAAGTAGCAAAAACAGCAAATAAAACTTTAAAAACAAGTGCACCGACTACACCCCAAAAAATGATTAATTTTCTATTTTTAGGTACAAAATTTGCAGCGATTAAACCAATTATAATTGCATTATCTGCAGCCAAGATAATATCAATAAATATGATCTGTAAGAGTATGAGTGATTCTTCTAACAAGGTAATATCATTTTAAAAAAACAATTATAATTGTTAGTTTCCTGTTGTCTATTAATAGTAATTAATATTTCGATTTTTCACCAGCTATAACTGCTTTTAACTGGTCATATTCTTTACAATTACAATCTTTTAAAACTTCAAGTCTTTCAACTGCAAGATTATGTCTATCTGTGGCTACGTATAATTCACCAAGGTATTCATTTATACCAGTATGCTTTGGATCAATTTTTAATCCTTGTAGATAAAATTTTTCCCCATTCTCAAAATCACCAAGCTTTCGAGTTGTAAAACCAAGATAATTTAATGTGTCAGCTTTATTTGGAAAATTTTTATTAGATTGAACCAATAATTTTTGCGCTTTCAAATAACTTTTTTTTGCTTTATCTGGCTTATCTTTTTTTTCAAATTTTTTTGCTGCTTTAATATGTGTAACAGCCATATCATATTTTGTTTTAGTTTTAGAGGAACCACTATCGCTTGATCCTGCAGCATATAAGCTTGAGACTAATAAAGAAGATATAAATAGTGAAATAAGTAAATTTTTAATCATATAAATTTTTTCATTTTATTTAATGTTTCCAGTTTTAGTCCATTATCCAGTAAATTTTTTCTAATAGATTTAGCTGTTTCCAAAGAACTAATATTATCGCCATGTATACATACAGAATCGATTTCACAAGGTATTTGTTTCCCACTGTGACAATTAAGTGACTGAGTTTGTACCATCTTTAATACGTGTTTTTTTGCTTGTTCTGGGTCAGTGATTAAAGCATGAGGTTTTTTTCTTGATACAAGATTTCCATCATCTTCATAATTTCTGTCAGCAAATATTTCACAAGCAATTTTCATATCTAATTTTTTAGCAGCTTGTTCCATTTTAGATCCAGTCGGCACTAAATAAATTAAGTCTGGATTTATTCTTTTAATTACTTTTGCTACAGTCGTTGCTAAATCAATATCCTCACATGCCATATTGTTTAACGCCCCGTGTGGTTTTATATGAGTTACATTTTCACCATGGTTAGACGAAATTGTTTGAAGAATTTCATATTGATCAGTTATTAATTTTTCTAATTCAGAATAAGATAAATTCATTCGTTCTCTCCCAAAATTTTCAGGATCATTAAAAGATGGATGTGCTCCTATACTGACACCATTTTTTTTTGATATTTCTACAACTTGATTCATAGTTTCCTCATCACCTGCATGATAACCACATGCTATATTTGCTGAATTAACTATTTCAAGTAAGTCAGGATCATGCTTGTTAGAATGATGTTTAGATTTTTCGCCTAAATCACAATTTATATTAATTTCAATACTCATTATTCTTCAGTATAACATGGCATGATAAAAAATATATCAAATCTTGGTGACGCAGCTTTATATTGTGATTTTGGTAAAGAGGTAAATAAAGACATTAACACACAAGTAATCAAATATTTTAAAACTATTCAAAAAAAAAATATTGCAGGGGTGAATAATATTACCCCATCTTACAATAAATTAATTATTTCTTTTGATCTTAAAAAAATCAATTTTAATAAACTTAAAAAAGTAATTGATAATATAGAAATTATTAAAGGCGATAGCATACAAAACAAAAAATTTGAAATTCCTATCTGTTGTGAAAAAGAATTTTCTTTAGACATAAAAAAATTAGAAGAAAAACTTAAGATGAAAGAGGAAAAAATATACGAGAGTTTTTTTGAAAAAGAATTTTTTTGCTATATGACAGGTTTTATCGCAGGAATGCCTTTTCTTGGAGATTTAGATGAAAATCTTAGAGCAAAACGTCTTGATACCCCGAGGGTTAAAGTGCCAAAGGGTTCAATTGGTTTGACTGAGCAATTTGCCAATATCTACACTTTTGAAAGCCCTGGGGGATGGAATATCATTGGAAATACTCCATTAAATATTTTTGATAGCACTAAAGAAAAAGAACCCAATTTAATTAACCCGGGCGATATAGTTACATTCAAAAGAATTAGTAAAGAAAAATATCAAAATTATCATGAGTAAAAATTGTTTTGAAATTATAAGGGCTGGTATTAATTCAACTTTCCAAGATCTTGGAAGAAATAATCTTTATCATATAGGTATCCCATTCAGTGGAGCTATGGATAATAGAAATTATTTATTGGCTAATAAACTTACTGGTAACAATCATAATGATCCAGTGATAGAATTTGCTTATCAAGGCCCTCATTTGAAATATCATGGAGATAAGATTAATATTGCTATTACTGGTGATGTCAGTTTCAAAATTAAAAAAGGTGATAATCTAATTAATGGAGAATGTTATCAATCATTTATTTTAGAAAATGATGACGAGTTGGATATTATATCAACTAATAAATCTGTGTATGGATATCTAGCAATCAGTGGTACATTTGATTTAAAATTTCAATGGTATAGTTGTTCAACTAATACTAAAGCAAAGATAGGATCCAATAATGGAGAAAAGCTATCTGTTAATCAAAAAATTAATGTTAAAGAAATTAATAATAACTTTGTGCATAGAAAACTAAATTATGTTAATACAAAAATAGAAAATATTAGAGTAATTAAAGGCACAAATTTCAATTATTTTTCTGAAGAGGGTAAGAAAATTTTTTTTAAAAATGAATTTAAAGTTTCTAAATTATCTGATCGTATGGGAATGAGATTAGAGGGAAAAAAAATAGAAAATATAGTTGATACTAATATTAGATCTGAAGGCTTAATTAAGGGCGTGATACAAGTGCCGGCTGATGGCAATCCAATAATCATGCTCTCAGATCATGGTACTATAGGGGGGTATCCTAAAATCGGCGTCGTTGTGAGTGCTGATTATGATAAATTAGTTCAATTAACTCCTGGCTCAACTATCAAATTTCAGGAGGTCGATTTAAATAGTGCAGAAACCCTTTTTAAATTGTATGACTTAGAGACTCAAAATTTAATTTCACAAATTTAATGAATATTTTAAAAAGTTTACCTGGCCCATTACTGATATTTTTTGGTGCTCTTAGTTTAAGTTTTGGTGGATTAATTGTAAAATCTTTTGAGGGAGCAACATTATGGCAGATATTATTTTGGAGATCCTTATTTTTCTCTCTTACCGTTTTAACTTTTTTGATAATTACCTACAAAAGCAAAGTTTTAAAATCGTTTCATGACTCTGGATTACCAGGTTTTGTTGGTGGATTAATATTATCTATTGGTTTTTGTGGTTATGTTTTTGCCATGTATAATACTACTGTTGCTAATACTAATTTCATCATATCACTTCAAATCTTATTTTTAGCTATATTTGGTTTCTTTTTCTTAAAAGAAAAAATTAATCTAATTACGTTAATCTCAATTATTTTAGCAATGTCTGGAGTGCTGTTAATGGTTGGAAATTCATTATCTCCAGGAGAATTATCTGGAAATTTAGCAGCTTTCACAATGCCAATTACTTTTGCAGTTTTGATAATGATCGTTAGAAAATTTCCATCAGTTGATATGGTCCCAGCACAATTTGTTGCAGGGATAAGTTCATGTCTTATTGGTTTATCACTATCACCTACTATAATGATTTCACCTCATGATATTTTTTTAGGTTTTTTAGCTGGATTTTTTCAAATAGGTTTTGGTTTTATATTTATAACGATTGGCGCAAGAACAACCCCTTCTGCAATGGTTGGAATAATCATGCTATCCGAATCTGTTCTTGGTCCTGTATGGGCTTTTCTTTTTGTAAACGAAATACCATCATTATATGGATTGATAGGTGGAGCAATAATACTTTTTGCTGTATTACTGCAGTTTTATACGCTTTTAAAAAAACCAAAGGCAATCGTTTCTAATTGACATTTTAAGTTACTTATAGGACTATTGATTTACGGGAGAGACTACATATAATCGTAGCGCCGAAGGAGCAACTACCCAGGAATCTCTCAGGCAAAAAGGACCGTAACATATTAACTCTGGAAAGAGATTTAATTCTCGCCGAAGGAGCAAAACTCTCAGGCAAATATACAGATGGGTATGATGAGTTAATATGGAAACAAAAAAAACATCGCTTTACCAATTACATCAAGATTGTAACGCAAAGTTTGTTGAATTTGCGGGTTATCAGATGCCAATCCAATATTCCGAAGGTATTGTAGAGGAGCATAAATTCACAAGAAATCACTCTGGTATTTTTGATGTTTCACATATGGGTCAATTATTTATCTATGGTGGCGATGAATTAATAAGAGATTTAGAAAAAATTTTTCCATTAGATTTAAAAAATTTGAAATTAAATCATTCTAAATACAGCTTCTTAATGGATAAAGATGCTGGGATACAAGATGATTTAATCATCACAAAAATTGATGAAGGTTTTTTAATAATTCTAAATGCAGCATGTAAAGATAATGATTTTAAAATATTAAAGGAACTATTAAACGAAAAGTACAAAATGGTTTTGGATGAAAATAGATCTTTAATAGCAATTCAGGGACCTAAATCATCGCAAATCTTAAATGATGTTGTTGATGGAGTAAAAGATTTAAATTTTATGTCTGGAAACTGGTTCGTATTCGAAAATCAGAAAGTATACATTACTCGATCTGGATATACAGGTGAAGATGGTTTTGAGATATCGGTTCCAAATAATTTTGCAGATAAATTGACAAGAGAATTAATTGATAAAGGATCTAAGTTGGTTGGGCTAGGAGCAAGAGATACTTTAAGATTAGAGGCTGGCTTATGTTTGTATGGTCATGACCTTGATAAAAATAAAACTCCAGTTGAAGCGAATTTGAAATGGGCAATTTCAAAAGAAAGAATATCTAAAGGTGACTTTATTGGTTCAGACATTATTATTAAACAATTGAACGATGGTGTCACCAAAATAAGAGTTGGGATTAAACCTGAGGGAAGAATAATTGCAAGAGAAAAAACAAAAATATTTAATCAATCAGATGTCCATATTGGAGAGATTACTAGTGGTACATTTGGACCTAGTGTAAATGGCCCTGTAGCAATGGGATATGTAGAAAATGAATTTTCAAAAAAAAATACTAAAGTATTTTTAGAGGTGAGGGGCAAAAAATATGCAGCAAACATTTGTAGCCTACCATTTTATAAAAAAAGTTACGTAAAAGGAGCAAATTAATGAGTGAAGTAAAATATTCTAAAGAGCATGAATGGATAAAATTAGAGGGTGATGTCGCAACAATCGGCATAACAAAGCATGCAACAGAAATGCTAGGAGATATTGTGTTTGCTGAGCTACCTGAGAAAGGTTCTAATGTTGAAAAAGATGGCACTGCAGGAGTTGTTGAGTCTACTAAAGCTGCAAGTGATGTTTATACTCCAGTTAGTGGTGAAGTTGTTGATACAAATCAAGAAATTGTAGACGATCCATCCAAAATAAATCAAGACCCTGAAAATTCTGCTTGGTTCTTTAAATTAAAAATAAAAGATAAATCTGAAATGGACTCTTTAATGAACAAAGATGACTATGATAAATTTGCAAAGGAGAATAATACCTAATGTTACATAATTCTGAAAAAGATTTTATAAAAAGACACATTGGTCCATCTGAAGATGATCAATCTAAAATGTTAAAAAAATTAAATTATAAATCATTAGATGATTTAATTAACAATACTGTTCCAGAAAAAATACAGTTTAAGGGTGAACTTAATATTGGTGAGTCTAATTCAGAGTATGAAGCATTAAGAAAATTAAAAGCAATTTCTAAAAAAAATGAAATTTACTCAAATTTTATTGGCATGGGTTATTACGGAACTTATACACCATATGTAATTTTAAGAAATATATTAGAAAATCCAGGCTGGTATACCTCATATACACCTTATCAGCCAGAAGTAGCACAAGGAAGATTGGAAATGCTTTTAAATTTCCAACAAATGATTGTTGACTTTACAGGAATGGATATTGCAAATGCATCTTTACTTGATGAGGGTACAGCAGCAGCAGAGGCTATGGGTTTAAGTTATAGACTTGATAAAAGTGACAGTAATTTAGTTTTTGTCTCAGAAAATTGCCACCCTCAAACTGTTGAGGTTATAAGAACTAGAGCAGAACCTATGGGTCTCAAAGTTCTTGTTGGAAATGAAGATAAAGTTTTAGAACAATTAAAAGAGGATATTGTTTGTGGAATATTACAGTATCCTGGGACTTTAGGAGATATTAAAGATCCAAGCGAGGCAATAAGTAAAATTCATAAAAAAAATGGTAAAGCTATTTTAGCTTGTGATCTTTTAGCGCTTGCTAAGCTTAAAACGCCTAGGGAACTTGGGGCTGATATTGCAGTTGGCAGTTCACAAAGATTTGGTATTCCAATGGGTTATGGAGGACCACATGCAGCATTTTTTGCAACAAAAGATGAATTTAAGAGATCTATGCCAGGTAGAATAGTTGGTGTTTCAGTAGATAGACATGGAAACAAGGCTTATAGATTGTCACTACAAACTAGAGAACAACATATTAGAAGAGACAAAGCTACAAGTAACATTTGCACCGCTCAGGCTTTGTTAGCCATAGTATCAGCAGCCTATGCCATTTATCACGGTCCAGAAGGAATTAAGAAAATTTCTGAGAGAGTTTCTCAATTAGCAAAAAATTTTGCTGATAAAATAAAACAATCTGGATACGAAATATATTCTGATTACTTTTTTGATACAGTCACTATTATTACCAAAGAAAAGACTGATCAAATTTATAAAAATGCTTTAAATCAAAAAGTTAATATTCGAAAAGTAAACTCTGAAATGCTTGCAGTGTCTTTTGATGAGAAAAAAAATGTTTATAGAGTAAACCAACTATTAAAAATTTTTAATGCAGCGGAGTCTATAAAAAAAGAAGATCCAACAGTAAGTTTACCCAATTTACCAAAAAGTTTATTGAGAACTTCTAAATATTTAGAACATCCTGTTTTTAACTCATATCGTTCTGAGACAGAAATGCTTAGATATCTGAAAAAGTTAGAGGATAAGGATATAGCACTTAATAGAACTATGATAGCTTTAGGCTCGTGCACAATGAAATTAAATGCTACTGCAGAAATGATACCTATCTCATGGAGAGAATTAGCTGAGCCTCATCCCTTTGTTCCTATTGAGCAAATGGAGGGGTATAGAACATTATTCACAGATCTAAAAAATTGGCTGAGATCAATTACTGGTTTTTCAGGAGTTTCACTTCAACCAAATGCCGGTGCTCAAGGTGAATATGCAGGATTGATGGTAATTAGAAAATATCATTTAGATAGAGGTGATGAAAATAGAAATATATGTTTAATACCAAGTTCAGCACACGGAACAAATCCTGCAAGCGCACAAATGGTTGGTATGAAAGTAGTTGTAGTTAATTGTGATAAAGAAGGTAACGTAGATTTTGATGATTTAAAGAAAAAAGCTGAGCTTCACTCTGAAAATTTAGGAGCTTTAATGGTCACATACCCATCTACTCACGGAGTATTTGAAGAAAAGATTATGGATATATGCGAACTGATTCATAAACATGGTGGGCAAGTTTATATGGATGGAGCAAATTTGAATGCATTAGTTGGTATTGCTAAACCTGGAAACTTTGGTCCTGATGTTTGTCATATAAATTTACATAAAACATTTTGTATACCTCACGGGGGAGGTGGACCAGGCATGGGCCCTATTGCATGTAAAAAACATCTTCAAGTTTATCTGCCAAATCATCCAGTTGTAAAAGATTGTGGTCCCGCAACAGGAATTGGGGCTGTGTCCGCTGCTCCATGGGGAAGCTCAAGTATTTTGTCAATTTCCTGGATGTACATTAAAATGATGGGATCTGAGGGGTTAAAACTTGCATCAAAAGTTGCAATACTAAATGCAAATTATATTGCTGAAAGACTTAAGGATCATTATCCAATCTTGTATAAAGGTTCTAATGGCAATGTTGCACATGAATGCATAATTGATATTAGATCGATTAAATCAGAAACAGGTATTACAGAGGAAGATATTGCAAAAAGATTAATTGATTTTGGTTTTCATGCACCAACAATGTCTTGGCCTGTAGCTGGAACAATGATGATTGAACCTACAGAAAGTGAAAACTTGTCAGAGCTAGATAGGTTTTGTGATACGCTAATTAAGATTAAACAAGAAATAGATCTTATTAAGACTGGTAAATTCGATAAAGTTGATAATCCAATCAAGAATGCTCCTCATACTGACACTGAGCTAGCTTCTGATAATTGGACACATAAATATTCTAGAGAACAAGCTGCTTATCCAGCTAAATTTTTAAAAATAAATAAATTTTGGCCACCAGTAGCTAGAGTAGATAATGTTTATGGTGATAAAAATATTTTTTGTACATGTCCAAGCATGGATGAGTTTAAAGAAGATGCTGCATAATTATTGATGAAAATTGCTGTAGTTGGGTCAGGGATTTCAGGTCTAAGTGCCGCTTATTATCTCTCAAAAAAAAATCATGTAGATTTATTTGAAAAAGAAGACCACTTTGGTGGTCATTCCCATACAATTGATTTAACGATTGGAACCAAAAAAGTTCCAGTGGATATAGGTTTCATCGTATTTAATTTTAAAACTTATCCAAATTTAATTAATTTTTTTAAGGAAAATAAGATTGAAATTGAAAAAAGCGATATGTCTTTTTCTGTGTCAGTAGAAAATTCGAACTTTGAATATTGTGGAAAAGGATTGAACGGAATTTTTTCTAATAAAATGAATTTATTTAATTTTAGATTTTTGAAAATGTTTTTTGATATCATAAAATTTTATAAAAAATCCGATAAACTTAATACTTTAAATGAGGAAATAACATTAGGTGATTATTTGGTTAAAGATAATCTTTCTAAAGAATTTATCAATTATCATTTAATACCTATGGTGTCAGCAATCTGGTCTATGCCACCATTTGAGGCAAATAAGATGCCTTTGAAATTTTTTTTAAAATTTTTTCAAAATCATGGATTGTTTAAACTTAAGAATAGACCACAATGGTACACAGTTTCAAATAGAAGCAGGTCTTATGTAAAAACCATTCTTTCAAAAATTAGTGGAGAATATTTTAAGAATTATAAAGTTAACAAGATCATTAGCAAAACCAATGGTATTGATTTGTATTATGGTGGAAAAAATGAATTTTTTGATTACGATAAAGTAATCATCGCAACACATGCTGATCAAGCCTTGTCAATGATTGAAGATCCAACCGATCAAGAAAAAGAAATTTTATCTAACTTTAATTATAAAGAAAATTTTGCTTACATACATACAGATGAGTCAGTAATGCCTAGAAATAAGAATGCATGGTGTTCTTGGAACTCATCTATGAAGGAAAATGAAACTGAAAAAAACTCGATCACTTACTGGTTAAATTTACTTCAAAATTTAGAGTGCGAAAAAAATATATTCCTTACACTAAACCCCTATTCTGACATTGATGAGACAAAAATTTTGAAAAAAGTAAAATTTACCCATCCATATTTTGATCAATCTGCTTTAAATTATCAAAGCAAGCTTAAAAATTTGCAAAATAAAAGAAATATTCTTTTTTGTGGCAGTTATTTTGGTTACGGTTTTCATGAAGATGGAATAAAATCATCCATTGAAATGTTAAAAAACCTTGATGAATAGTTCAATCTATAATGGAACAGTAATTCATAAAAGATTCAAGCCAAAAATACATTTCTTTAAATATAAAGTATTTTCATTATTAATTGAGCTTTCCGATTTAAATTATTTAAATAAAAAAATCAGTTTTTTTTCATACAATAGTTTTAATCTGATAAGTTTTTTTGATAAAGATCATGGTGATAGAGATGGTTCATCATTGATTGATTGGGTAAAAAAAAATTTAATAGAAAATAATATAAATTCAGAAAATATAAAAATAAAATTATTATGTTATCCAAGAATTTTTGGATATGTATTCAACCCATTGAGTGTTTTTTTTGTTTATGATCATCATGAAAATCTAATTTCAATATTATATGAAGTTAAAAATACTTTTGGAGAACAACACACTTATGTCTTTAAGGTTAAAAATAACAATCTTTTACAACATAATTGTTCTAAAAAATTTCATGTATCACCATTTATTGAGATGAATTGTGATTATTTTTTTAAAATTTTAAGACCTTCAGAGAAAATATCAGTTGTAATTGATCAATATCAATTAAATGAAAAGATTTTATTTGCATCACAAGATGGAAAAAGAGTTGATTTTAATAGTAAAGAACTATTAAAATCTTACCTAAAACATCCATTAATGACCTTTAAGATTATATCTGCGATACATTTTGAAGCGTTTAAATTATGGATCAAAGGAATTAAGTTTATTAAAAAAAAATTTAAAATTAAAAATAATATTAGTTTTGAGAATTAATGAGTTTGTATAACTTTTCCGATAAAATAGTTTTTAAAATATTAAAAGATATTGAATATGGGTATTTAGAAATAACAAAACATAATGGAGAACTTTTAAAATTCGGTGATCCACAAAGTCCCTTAAAAGCAATTCTCAAAATTAAAAAACCTAATTTTACCTTTAATTTAATTAAAGATGGAAGTGTTGGCTTTGCAGAGTCTTATATGAAAGACGAATTTGAGACTAATAATTTATCTAATTTAATTGAGATCACTGCTAGGAATATAAAGATAATATATAAATTTTCTGGTTTACTAGATTTTCCAATTATTAATTACTTAAAGAATAAGTTCGTAAAAAATACTAGAGCAAGAAGTAAAGAAAATATTTCAAAACATTATGATTTAGGAAATGAATTTTTTGCTCTTTGGCTCGATAAGACCTTAACCTATTCAAGCGCAATATTTGATGAGCGAAATAAAGATCTATCAAATGCTCAAAATAATAAATATCAAAAATTGATCGATTTAATAAAACCAAATAATGGAGATAAGATTTTAGAAATCGGATGTGGTTGGGGTGGTTTTGCTGAATATTTAGGTAAAAAATATGATGTAAAATTAGACTGCATCACCATTTCAAAAAAACAGTTTGAATATGCAAAAAAAAGAATCCATGAGTGTGGTTTGAATGAAAAAGTAAATATTGAAATAAAAGATTACAGAGATTTAAAAGACAAATATAACTCAATAGCATCAATTGAAATGATAGAGGCTGTTGGTCAAAATTATTTAGAAAGTTATTTTAAAACGATCAAAAATAATCTTTCTAATGACGGAAGAGCAGCAATCCAAGCTATCACTATAGATGACAATATGTTTGATAGATATAAAACTAAACAAGATTTTATTCAAAAGTATATTTTTCCTGGAGGATTTTTACCAAGCAAAAGTATTATTAATAAATACGTTTCTGAAAACGGTTTAACTATTAAATCATACGACTCTTATGCTGATCATTATTCTAATACATTAGTCATGTGGAAAAATGAATTTAATAAGAAATGGGATTTAATTAAAAATCAAGGATTTGATTTAACTTTTAAAAGAATGTGGGAATTTTATCTCTCGTATTGTGAGGCAGGGTTTAAATCAAAAAATATTGATTTAATTCAATTTTCACTTCAAAATAAATAAAATTATGGTGTACTTATGATCAAAACTAAAAATACTAAATCAATTTTATTGATAATTTTTCTTTTCTTAACTACAAACTGCTCACAAAACAGTGCTATGAAACCAGAAGATTTTAAAAATAAAGAGCCGAGACTTATAATTGAGAATTACTTATCTGGTAATGTTAAAGCTTGGGGTGTACTTCAAAATAGATCTGGAAAAGTAACTAGGCAGTTTTCTGCTGACTTAAATGGGCAATGGGACGGAAAAAAATTAATACTTGACGAAAAGTTTAATTGGGATGATGGGGAAATTCAAACACGACAATGGCAAATTACAAAAATTGATGACAATAATTATGAAGGTACAGCTGAAGATGTTGTAGGTAAAGCAAAAGGATATTCTTATGGTCCTGCTTTTAAATTTGAATATGTTTTGTTAGTTCCAGTTAAAGGAAAAGAAATGAAAATTACTTTTGATGATTGGATTTTTAAACAGGATGATCGAGTTGCGATAAACCGTGCAACAATGACTAAATTTGGAATAAAAGTTGCAGAATTAACAGTTGTTTTTGTAAAAGATTAGTTATTTAAGTAAGTCTTGAAGTTTATTTAATTTTACTCATTATTATATTAAATATTGATACTATAAAAAAACTAAATGTATAGTTCGTTTAAAAAAATCATAAAAATTACTTTAGAAAAAATTTTAAAAAAATTTGGATATAAGGTCCAGCAAATTATTAATCATGTAATCGAAGAAGCCACTCAAGATGAAATTAATTTAATGAAGTTATGTGACAAATATTCTATGACATCTGATTTAAGAAAATGGGCTTTGATTCAATCTTTTTACTATATAATTAATAATAATATAGATGGAGATTTTGTTGAGTGTGGAGTTTGGAAGGGTGGAAATCTAATTATGTTGAAAAAATTGATGGAAAAACAAAAAATCAATAACAGAACAATTTTTGGCTTCGATACATTTGAAGGAATGTCGAAAGCATCAATCTATGATATTAAAATTGATGAAACTGATGCAAATATTAAATTTGAAAAACTTAAACAAAAAGATTCGAATAATATTAATTGGAATTTTGCATCTGAAAATGAAGTATATAATAACTTTAAAGACAACGTTGAAAAAAGTGAAAACCTGAGGTTAATTAAAGGAAAAGTTGAAGATACTTTACTTAATAGTGAAAATATTCCAACAAAAATTTCAATTTTAAGGCTAGATACAGATTTTTATGAAAGCACCAAGATTGAATTAGAAAAGCTTTATCCTAAGTTAAGTATCGGAGGAGTTCTTATTATTGACGATTATGGATCATGGAAAGGATCTAGAAAAGCTGTGGATGAATATTTTCAAAATAAAAAAGTTTGGTTACATTATATTGATCATGATGGAAGATTATTAATAAAAAAATGAAATGACAAATAAACCTTTGATTTCAATAATTACAGTATGTCGTAATTCTGAAAAAACTATTGAATCAACAATTTTAAGTGTTTTGAATCAAACCTATAAAAATATTGAGTATATAATAATTGATGGAGATTCAACTGACTCTACAAAAAAGATAATAGAAAAATATAAAGATAGAATTACTCACTATATTTCAGAAAAAGATGATGGACTTTACTATGCTTTTAACAAAGGTATAAAGTATGTAACTGGTGAAATGTTTGGTTTTGTAAATTCTGATGATACTTTAACTCCTGACGCTATAGAAATCTTAGTAAATTATTATGAAAAATATCCAAGTGTTGATTTTATTTTTGGTAGTGTGAAAAAAAATTGGGGCATACTTCATGGATATAATCCTTGGAAAATTCATTTCTCTTGGAATTTTTACACCAGTCATTCAACTGGTTTTTTTATCAAATCATCTTCAGCTAAGAAAATAGGTGAATACGATACTAGCTTATATTGTACTGCAGATTGGGATTATTTATACAGAGCAATAGTAGTACACAAACTTAAAGGTGTAGCTACGAAAAAAAAAGAAATATTTGGTATTTTTAGGAGCGGTGGATTTTCAAGTCGTGTTGAACCCGTACTACATTTACTTGAAACCACAAAAATAAGATTAAAAAATAAACAAAATAAATTTATTGTCTTAATTATATTCATATTAAAATATTTAAAAAATTTCTCGAAATATTAAAAAATTATCTATATTCTTAACATTAAGTCACTCAACGATTTAAATTTGCTTTTACTTTAATTTTATCTGAGAAATATTTTTTTTAATACTTAGGATTTAAATAATTCTTCAGGACCAAATAACCAGTCTTATCATATCGTTTTTGAATTTTATTTTAAAAGATCCTGAAGTTTATTTTCTTTTTCTAACGCTCTGACTTCATCATAACCACCAATGTGTTCATCACCAAAAAAAATTTGTGGTATTGTTCTTTTTCCATTTGCTTTTTTTATCATTTCATCCATTGCGCCTTCAACTTTTGAAATATCTATTTCATTATAAGTTGCATTATTTCTTTTAAGTAATCTTTTTGCAGCTTCACAGTAATTACAAAATGGACCGGTATAAATTTTAATTTTCTTCATTAATTAGAGATAATCACCTTTTTTAATTTTACTAGTAATTTGTTTTCGAGAATATTCAAATTTTTTTCTATGTTTGATACTTTTTTGATTAACTCTTTTTCTCCATAATCTAAATGAAGAAGATTTGAGGGATCTTCTCATTATCTTAATAACATCAGATTCTTTATATCCAGTTTTTTTTTCAATTTCCTCAAAAGTGATCCTATCAGCCCAGGCAGCCCATATTACCCAGTCTGGACTTTCTACATGTGGCTCTGGATTTTTGACCCGAGTAAGTGGCCTGCGGCTTTTTTTTTTCATAAATCCTTTATATTCAAAAAAAATCTTTAATGCATTTATTTTTGAGGTTTGATATAATAGAATTGATAGTCCTTCTTAGCCATCTTTAGCTCCCGGTTTTTAAGGACTATCCCTAAAGGTACTCTCACTAATTATTTTCTGATTTTAAGATAAATTATTTTTTCTGATATTTGGTGAGTTTTCCAATTAATCCGAAATAAATCTTATTCGGTAAAAAACTCAAAATTTTCAAAATCATTGTTAAAGATTTCGGAAAATGAATCTCAAAAGAATTTTTATTTACCAAGCCATCGTAAATTTTTTCTGCTGCATATTCAGGCGTTTTCAAAAAAGGCATTTTAAAATCATTTTTATCAGTCATCGGAGTTTTAATAAAACCTGGTGAAACTAAACATACACGTACATTTGATCTTCCAAAATCAAAATATAAACTTTCAGCAAGATTATTTAAAGCTGATTTTGATGGTCCATATCCTGTTGAATTAGGTAATCCTCGGTAACCAGCAATTGATGAAACAATAGTAATTGTTCCATCTTTTTTATTTTTAAAGTATTCTTCTACTGCTTTAATACTATTTAAAGTTCCAAAAAAATTTACTTTAAAAACATTTTCAATTTGCTCTACATCAATATCTTTTTCTTTCTTTGGATCCCAAGTTCCTGTGGAAAAAAAACAAATATCTATGTTTTGAAATTTATTTATAATTTGATTAAAAACTTCATTACAATTTGATTTATTAGTAACATCTAATGGAAAAGAACTAATATTTTCATAATTATTTGAAATTTCCTCTAATAATTGCTCACGTCTTGCAGAAATTGCAACGTTCCATCCTTCATTAGCAAATTTTATTGCTAAAGCTTTTCCAATTCCAGTACTTCCACCAGTTATCCAAATAGTTTTTTTATTCATTTTATAAAGATGTATAATACTAATATGCTAAAAAATAAATTTTTATCATTAATTCTTTTTTTTATAATCACTTTTTCTGCGTCATTTACTGGAGGTTTAGTCTCAATTAGCTTTAAAGAACCTTGGTATTCTAGTCTTGTGAAATCAAATTATAATCCACCAGATTGGATATTTGCTCCTGTTTGGACAACACTTTATGTGATGATGACATTAGCTATTTGGTTCTTTTGGCATAGTAAAAAAAGAGATGTAAATACAATTTACATTTATTTTATACATATAGTTTTAAATGCAACTTGGAGTATTATTTTTTTTGGATTACATCAAATATTTTTTGCATTGGTTGTTCTTGTTATTTTGATAACTTTCATAATAGTCCTGATTATTAGATTTAAACGTGTCAATTTTGTAAGTTTTTACTTAATGATTCCATATTTACTTTGGTGTTTCTATGCATTATTTCTTAATTATAACCTGTTGGTATTAAATTAAATGGATGATGTTGTAATAGTCGGTGGTGGAATTATTGGTGCAGCGACAGCTTATTTTTTATCCAAAGAGGGAAGAAAAGTAAAAGTAATTGAAAGAGACCCAACTTATAAATCAGCTTCCTTTCCTCTTTCGTTAGGAGGTTTTAGAAGGCAATTTTTTCAAACCGAAAATATTCTGTTAGGTAAGTTCGCTAGAGAATTTATTTTCCAAATACCAGAGTTACTCAAAACAGAAAAAAATCCCAATCCTACAGCAAGTATGGTCCCAAATGGATATTTATTAATGTTTGGCCCAGAACATGCTGAGGAACAATATAAGGCTCTAGAAAATCACAAAGCCTGTGGGGCAGGTACTAAGAATATTAAAGGTTCTGATTTAGATAAATTTTTTCCCTATATTAATAAAGAAGGAATAGAAACTGCAACATTTACTGACAACAAAAGTGAAGGGTGGATTGATCCTTTTCTATTTCATACAGCTCTAAAAAGTAAAGCAATAGAGCAAGGTGCAGAATTTGTTAAAGGTGAAGTTAAATCTTTATCGGAAATTAATGCTAAAACAATAGTTTCTGCTGCTGGATGTTGGACAAAAGAATTATTGGAAGATATTCCAGTTGAACCTCAGAAGCATACAGTCTTTAGAGTTAAGTGTCCAAAACATATTCCTGAAATGCCATTAACTGGAGATTTAACAACAGGAGTTTATTGGAGACCTGAGGGTAAAGAGTATTTAGCTGGTTCACCAAAATCAGTTTTTGATGCCACAGATCTCGAACCAGCTTGGGATGATTTTGAGGAATTAGTTTGGCCCGCTTTAGCTAAAAGAATTCCTGCATTTGAAGAATTGAAGTTAACTGGTGGTTGGGCAGGTTATTATGATTGTAATAGATTAGATAATAATGCTGTTGTCGGAAAACATCCTAAATTTGAAAACGTATACTTAGCAACTGGCTTTACGGGAAGAGGATTGATGCAAGCACCAGGAATTGGTAGAGCTTTAACAGAACTAATTACAACAGGCGCCTATCAATCGATTGATATTTCAAATATGGCAGTAGAAAGAGTATTAGGTGCAAAAGCAAGACCAGAACCTTACGTGCTATAAAAAATTCTAAATGCAAAAAATTTTTAATTTTTTTCCTCTCACAGTCTATAAGTCGACACTCTCGCTTTCAGAAAATGAAAAAAATGAAATGATTGAAGAAGTTAGATTAATGGAAAAAAAAAGTAAAAATTTAGATTATAAATCTGCAACAGGAGCTTGGACAGGAGATACTCAAGGATTTGAGTATTTGCACAATAATCCAAAATTTAAAAATTTATTTATTCAAATTAATAATTGTATTTTAGAATATTTAGAAAGTTTATCAGTGAACCATACAAAGCTTGATCTTTATTTTCAAAGATCGTGGGCAACAATTTCAAAAAAAACTGAACATATTGATAATCATTCACATGATCAGTCGCATCTTTCCATTGCATTTTATTTAAAGAAACAAAAAAATGATGCTAAGATCATGTTTTTTGATACTTCTAAGCATAATGAATTTATTCCTCAATTATTCGACTCAAGATCATTAGCAAAAGAAAATATTTTTAAAAAGCGAGATATTTTAAATTCAAGTAAAGTTGTATTTGATACTAAAGAAGATGATCTGTTGATATTTCCTTCTAAAACAATTCATGGCACAGAACAAGGAAAGTCTAATTCTGAAAGGATATCAATTTCAGCAGATATAGTATTTTTAGCAAAAGACTCATCAACACTTGAACATTTAGTTCCCCCAGTCGAAAATTGGAAAAAATTTTCTAATTAATTAATAAAGTTAAGTACCACAAAAAGTTTTGTAATCTTTAAAAGAGGTGTCCATTTTTAGATAATGCGAAATATTTTCTTGCAGGTTATATGGTGCTTTTAAAATTTCTAAAAGTTCATTGAATGGCTCGAGATTACTATCGTTGGCTTTTTCTAATGCATTTTCAATTATGTGATTTCTAGGAATCACAAGAGGATTAACACTTCTCATTAATTTTATATAATTTTCTGGAGTATTATTATTTAATTTTAGTCTTTTTTGCCAATTTTTTTTCCAGTTTTGAAAATTATCGTCTTTATATAAACCATCATCATAGTCTTTAAGATTCATTAAATGACAAAAGGTATTAGTGTAGTCTACTTTGTTTTGATGCATCCAAGTGAGCAAATCAACAATTAGAAATTTATCTTTGCTATCCTCACCTAACAATCCAAGTTTACTTTTCATCATATTCAACCATTTTTCCTCATATTTTTTACCAAATGTTTCAATTAACTCGGTTGCACTTTTAATCGCCTTATCCTCATCTTCATCAATTAAGGGTATTAAACACTCAGCAAATCTAGAAAGATTCCATTTTGTAATAGCCGGTTGATTACAATAAGCATATCTTCCCATCTTATCAATTGAGCTAAAAACAGTTTTTGGGTCATAGGTATCCATGAATGCACATGGACCATAGTCAATTGTTTCACCAGAAATTGCCATGTTATCAGTATTCATAACTCCATGAATAAAACCAACACGCATCCAATTAACTACAAGATCAATTTGTTTATCTATAAGCACTTTTAAAAGGTCTAAAGCTTTATTGTTTGAATTTATTAGTTCTGGATAATGTCTTTTAATCACATAATTTAGTAAGATTTCTAACTCATCTTTTTTATTACGTGCTGCAACATATTGAAAAGTTCCAACTCTAATATGACTTGAAGCTACTCTCGTTAAGATAGCACCTTGCAAAGGAGTCTCTCGCATTATTTCCTCACCTGTTTTAGCTACTGCTAAACTTCTTGTTGAAGGAATATTTAGATTATGCATTGCTTCACTAATTATATATTCTCTTAACATTGGACCTAGTGCAGCTCTACCATCACCATTTCTTGAAAATGCTGTTTTACCTGAGCCTTTAAATTGTACATCGTATCTCTTATTATTTTTTGTTAAATGCTCTCCTATTAAAACTGCTCTTCCATCTCCTAACATTGTAAAATGTCCAAATTGATGGCCAGCATAAGCTTGAGCAATAGCATTACTCCCTTCTGGAAGAATATTACCGGTGAATAAAGCTGCTAATTCATTTTCATTAATTTTGGAAAAATCCAGGTTTAAGTCTTCGGCTAAATCTTTATTCATCAAAACTAATTCTGGATTTTTTACAGCAATAGGTTCGATATGCTCTTTGAATGTATTAGATAATCTTGAATAAGAGTTATCAAAATTCCAATTCATATTATTCTTCATAAAGATTTATTGACTCCAGATTCTTTTTAATAGTTCTTCTCTTCCACACGCTTTTTTATATCTAAGATATCTCTCTAATTTAATCTTATAAAAATCTTGATGGTATTCCTCTGCTTTATAAAATTTTTCAAAATTTCTAATATATGTAACAACTTTTTTGTTAAATTTATTTTGTAAATCTTTTACATCTTTTTCTATCAATTTTTTTTCTTCATCATTTTGGTAAAATGCAACTGATCTATAACTATATCCTTTGTCACAAAATTGACCGTAAGCATCAAATGGATCAATATTAAGCCAAAAATTTTCTAATAATTCTTTAAATGAAATAACTTTTTTATCATAGATTATCTCTACAACTTCAAAGTGACCAGTATTTCCATAAGTAACTTCTTTGTAAGTTGGGTTTTCAGTAATACCTCCAGAATAACCAGAAATTACCTCTTCCACACCTTTTAATTTTTCAAATGACTCCTCAACACACCAAAAACATCCCCCAGCGAAATATGCCTTATCTTTTTGAGCAGAATATGAAAAATTTATATTAACTAAAAAAAAGAAAATTATGAAAAAATACCTCATTAATTATCATAAACAAATTCGTTATGATAAGTCCAGATTTTAAAGGTAGCTACTTATAAGTAGCCACCTTTATAAATTATATTTGAAATTATTTTTTTTTGTATTTTGCTGCTTCTTCGGATCCACCAGTAGCCGAACCTTTACTGTATGAGTGAGCACCCATACCAGCTAATTGACCATCTTTTACAATCAAATATTGATTTCTAATTTCTTTACCCTCGAAGAAACACTCTAATATTTCTCTTACACCATCAGCATATCTTGATTGTGCAGTCAAAGATGTTCCAGAAGTATGAGGTGTCATACCATGATGTGGCATACTTCTCCATACATGATCATTGGGTGCTGGTTGAGGAAACCATACGTCTCCAGCGTAACCACTTAATTGACCGCTTTTTAATGCATTAGCAATAGCATCTCTATTACAGATTTTTCCTCTTGCAGTGTTAACAATATAAGCACCTTTTTTCATTTTACTTATCATTGCTTCATCAAACAAGTTCTCAGTTTCAGGGTGAAGCGGACAATTAATTGTCACTACATCGCAAACTTTCACCATTGACTCTACAGACTCATGAAATGTAAGGTTTAATTCTTTTTCAACTGAGTCAGGTAGTTTATGTCTATCAAAATAGTGTAAATGAACATCAAATGGTTTCATTTTTCTCAATGCATCTAAACCAATACGTCCAGCAGCAACTGTTCCAATATGCATACCTTCAACATCATATGATCTTTGAACGGCATCAGCAATATTCCAGCCACCCTCATTAACAATTCTATGTTGATTATGATAATCTCTTACCATTGAAACAATCATCATGACAATATGTTCAGCTACAGATCTTGAATTACAATAAGTTACCTCTACAACATCAATTTTATTATCCATTGCAGCTTGTAAGTCAACATGGTCTGAACCAATTCCTGCTGTGATTGCCATTTTCAAATTTTTAGCTTTCGCAATTCTCTCTTTTGTTAAATAATATGGAAAGAAAGGTTGAGAAATTACAATGTCAGCATCAACAATATGTTTGTCAGCTTCACATCCATCCCCATCTTTACTATTAGTTACCACTAACTCATGACCATTACTCTCTAAAAATTTTCTTAATCCTAACTCACCAGACACACATCCTAGTAATTGTCCCGGAGTGTAGTCTCTTCCTTTAGGAGATGGCAAAGTCATTCCATCTGGATATTTTTCTATCTTAGGTAATTCTGAAAGTGCATATGATTTTGGCATACCACCTTTTGGATCATCATATAATACGCATAGTATCTTCATTTAATCTCCTGTATATTTATATATTTATTAAGCGCATCTAACATTATTTTAGGATCTCAAGCAATGAATTATTTTTGGATGGGTGAGACTTTTTAAAAAATCAATTTATAAATAACCTTTGCAAAAATAATAATTGTTAATGATTTGCTGAATAGTTAAAGATGAAACACTATTTAAATGACTTATATTGAGTTATTTTATGCCATAGAGTTAGTAACATTAAATAAAATTATTAAGCCAACTCTTAAAAAACAGACATAGAAATGCTTACCTTTTTTAGAGAAGCAAAAATTTAGAAAAATTAATTTTTTTCAATCTGAAGTTTTATTTCATCTAAGAGTTGTAGAAAAGCTATCAAAAGTTTTGGTAAAAGAGATCTAATGCAAATTGGAATGATTTAAATTTGCACAAACTTCCAGCATATGTTTATAATTATTTTTTAAACTTTAATTAAGAGGGATAGAAATGTTAAAAAAAATGTTAAAAAATCTAGCATCTACTTTAACAGTAGTAGTAGCTCTATTTTCTTCACTCGCTTTACCTCAAAAAGTATTTGGAGCAGAAACTCAATACTTTCCTGTAGCTAGTAGCCGTGTTGGACCTTATTCAGCAATGGGGACTGGTTACTATGGGGCTCAGATTGACTACATGAATTATGTCAATATGACAGGCGGAGTGAACGGAGTCATGCTTACATGGCAAGAATGTGAAACTGAGTACAACGCTGTAAAAACAGTTGAGTGTTATCAAAGACTACTTGAAAAAGATGGTCAAAGAATAGTTGTGTTTGATACTTTAGGAACACCAGGAGCATATGCAGTTATTAACCGTATGGCAAAAGACAATGTCGTTTTAGCTCAATATGGTTATGGAAGAACTGACGGTGCTGATGGAAGAGTATGGCCTTGGGTATTTAATGCTGCAAGTCACTACTGGTCACAAATAGCTGTTAAATTAAAATTTATGGCTGAGATCGAGGGCGGAATTGATAAGATGAAAGGTAAAAAGATCGTTCACTTACACATTGACTCTGCTTACGGAAGAGAGCCATTACCGGCAATGAGAAAAATAACTTCTGACTGGGGAATGAAATTAGTTGAAATTTCAATTCCACCTCCAGGTCTTGAGCAACAATCTCAGTGGCTGCAAATCAGAAGAGAAAATCCTGATTGGGTTACTTTCTGGGGAGCAGGTTCTGGAATGAATTCAACAGCAATGACTAATGCTGCTAGAATTAATTTCCCAAGAGATAGGATGATGTACGTAACATTCGGTGCTGCTGAAGAGGATATGTATCCAGCAGGTGATGCTGCAATAGGAACTTACGCAGTTGCTAATGCTTTACCAGGCGAATATCCGTTAGTTAAAGACATCAAAGACAAAGTATATGGTTCTGGAAAAGGTAACTTAGCTGATCCAAATAGAATTGGTTCAGTTTACTGGAATAGAGGACTAGGTGCTGCAGTTATGTGGATTGAGGCTTTGAAAAATGCTCAAAAGATGCATAACAAAGTTGGTAAAGCAGTAACTGGTGCCGAGTTTAGAGATGGTTATGAGGCTTTAAACATGACTGAAGCTAGACTTACTGAACTTGGAGTTGGAGGAATGTTAGCTCCATTTGCTATTTCATGTGCAAACCATGAAGGTGCCGGTAAATTTGCTGTAATGCAGTGGGATGGAAAAAAATTCAATCAGGTAACTGGTTGGGAAGCTCCATTAGACCCTAAATTTATTAGAGGTTTAGTTGAAGACTCTGCAGCAAAATTTGCTAAAGAAAACAACATTACACCAAAAAAATGTGGATAATTAATTTAATCAATTAATATTTACATGAGTGGGAAGCTTAAACAATTTTAACTGTTTCAAGCTTCCCATTTAAATAGTATTTTAAGAAAAAAAATTAATGAGTGATAATTCTGTAAACATTCTTGATATAAAAAATATTGAGGTAATGTATGACAATGTTATTTTAGCTTTACATGACGTTTCTTTAAAAGTTCCCAAAGGAAAAGTAGTTGCGTTATTAGGAGCAAATGGAGCAGGTAAAAGTACGACATTAAAAGCTGTCTCAACTATGTTAGCCTCCGAAAGAGGTAAAGTTACCAAAGGCTCAATTGATTATGATGGAAACTCAATAGAAAAACAAAATCCATCTCAAATGGTTGGACTTGGAATGGTTCAAGTATTAGAGGGCAGAAGATGCTTTGGTCATTTAACTGTTGAGGAAAATATTATTTCAGGAGCTTATTCAAGAAAATTATCTAAAGGAGATATTGATCAAGAATTAGAGAAAATTTATACTTATTTTTTAAGATTAAAAGAAAGAAGAAAAAGTCAAGCAGCATTTACATCAGGTGGAGAACAACAAATGATTGCAGTTGCAAGAGCAATGATGGCAAAACCTAAAATGTTGTTACTAGACGAGCCAACAATGGGTCTAGCGCCTCAATTAGTTGCTGAGATTTTTAATATTGTAAAAGAGTTAAATCAAAAAGAAGGAGTTAGTATTTTGCTTGCTGAACAGAATACAAATATTGCATTAAAAAATTCTGATTATGGTTATATTATTGAAACTGGAAAAGTGATGCTCGAGGGGACTGCGGAAAGTTTATTAAACAATGATAAAGTAAAAGAATTATACTTAGGCATATCAAAAAAAGGTAGAAAAAACTTTAGAGATGTTCTTAAAGAGGAAAGTTTAAACAAAAAAATTAATTAAAGATGGCATACGAAAGAAAGTTTAAAATAGGAAAGCCAATTTTAGAGGTGAATAATATTTCACTCGCTTTTGGGGGTGTTAAGGCTATTACTGACACTTCATTTAACGTTCTCGAGCACGAGGTTAGGGCAATAATCGGACCTAATGGGGCTGGAAAAAGCTCGATGTTAAACTGTATTAATGGAATTTATAAACCTCAACAAGGAACTGTATCTTTTAGAGGACAAGTAGTACCTAATATAACCCCGAATATTATGGCTCAAATGGGTCTATCTAGAACATTTCAAAACTTAGCTCTATTTAAAAGAATGTCAGTACTGGATAATATTCTAGTAGGTAGAAAACTTCACACAAAAACAAATTTCCTTGAGGTAGCTTTACAACTTCCAAAAGTAAAAAAAGAGGAAAAATTAAATAGAGAGCGATCAGAAGAAATAATAAGTTTTTTAGAGATAGAAGACATTAAAGACACTCCTGTTGGAAAACTTCCTTATGGATTACAAAAAAAAGTTGAATTAGGTAGAGCCCTTGCGACTGACTCGTCAATAATTCTATTGGATGAACCAATGGCTGGAATGAATGTCGAGGAAAAAAGAGATATGTGTCGATTTATTTTAAAGGTAAATGATGAACTTGGTACAACAATGGTTTTAATCGAGCATGATATGGGAGTGGTAATGGATATATCTGATAGAGTGGTTGTACTTGATTACGGTAAGGTTATTGGTGATGGAACACCAGATGAAATAATGGCAAATCAAAAAGTAATAGATGCTTACTTAGGAGTGGAACACTAGGATTATAATATGGCGAATGAATTATTATTTTTTATGGAAGTTCTGGTTGGTGGACTACTTGCTGGTACAATGTATTCTTTAGTTGCTTTAGGATTTGTTCTTATTTTTAAAGCTTCAGCAACTTTTAACTTTTCACAAGGAGCCATGGTTTTTTTTTCCGTGCTTGCTTTCTGTGGTTTCATGCAAGATTTTAATATACCTTTTGTACTCGCGTTTATTCTAGCTGCTTTTTTGATGGTTGTTGTTGGTCTTTGTACTGAAAGATTGGTTTTAAGACCTTTGATGAATGCCAGCGAAGATACAGTGTTAATGGCCACAATTGGCTTAGGATATGTTTTAGAAGGACTTGCTCAAGCAGCATGGGGAGTAGAAGTAAGAAGATTAGATTTAGGCATAGGAGATTTTCCAGTGCCATGGATCGCAGACAATTTAAAATTATTTATTAGTGCACTTGATATCACAGCTGGATTAGTTGCTGCTATAATGATTATCGGTCTATTTTTATTATTCAAATACACAAAAATTGGATTAGGTTTGAGAGCTGTTGCAGATGATGCAGGAGCAGCGAGTTCAATAGGAATTCCTTTAAAACATATAATGTTATTAGTTTGGTCTGCTGCAGGTGTTGTAGCTTTAGTAGCGGGAATGATGTGGGGAGCGAGAGCTGGAGTGCAATTTGCTCTTGTTGATCTTGCATTAAAAGCTTTGCCAGTTTTAATTATAGGTGGTTTTTCATCAATTCCAGGCGCAATTATTGGAGGTTTAATTATTGGGGCAGTAGAAAAAATATTAGAGGTTTATATTGGACCGTTTTTCGGAGGAGCTATTGAAGGATGGGCTCCATATGTATTAGCGATATTCTTTTTATTATATAGACCGGAAGGTTTATTTGGAGAAAAAATAATTAGGAGAGTTTAATTTATGAAACCAATTTTTATGACTTACACAAAAAAAGACCTGATCAACTTAGCTGTTTGTATGGTTTTAAGTGTATTAATAATACCGACATTTATTAAAACAGAATATTGGTATACCTCTATATTAATTCCTTGGCTTTGTTTAGCTTTAGCCACAATTGGACAACAAATTGTAATGGGTTACACAGGGCAATTAGCTTTGGGTGCAGCTGGTTTTATGGCTGCAGGTGCTTTTGCTATGTTTAATCTTATTTTACGGGTGCCTGATCTTGGTTTTGTAGGCTCACTAATAGTATCAGGCTTAATAGCTGCAGCTTTTGGAATTTTGTTTGGTTTACCAAGTTTAAAGGTAAGAGGAATTTATCTTATGGTAGCAACATTAGCCTCACAGTTTTTTATTATATGGATGATAGATAAATTTGGATGGTTTAAAAACTATGACTCTTCAGGAATTATAACCGCTCAAGATATAGTTATCTTAGGAAAACCATTTACAACACCATTAGCTATGTATTTTGTATGTTTAGCTGTGACCACTATTTTAACTTTATTAGCTATGAATATGGCAAGAGGGAGTACAGGCAGAAATTGGATGGCAGTAAGAGATATGGATATAGCCGCTGAATCCATGGGAGTTTCATTATTAAGAACTAAAGTTCAAGCATTTGCTATCAGTGCGTTTTATTGTGGTGTGGCTGGTGCTCTTTTTGCATTTTGTTATCTAAAATCTTTAGAACCAGTTGCTTTTGATATTAAGTTATCTTTTAAAATCTTATTCATGTGCATTCTTGGCGGACTTGGGACTATTAATGGTGCTTTTATAGGGGCAGCATTTATTTTGCTTTTTCCAGTTCTTTTAAATGCTATAGGAAACAACGTATTTCACGGAGCTATTGATGCTACAATCATTTCATCAATCGAACAGGTAATATTTGGTCTATTGATGATAATATTTATGATTTATGAACCTTTAGGAATGGCTAAGCTTTGGGAAAATCTTAAGCAAAGTATGAGATCAAAATTATCTTCATCAGGTATTAAAGGTGTTAAATCTCCAATACTAAAAAAGTGAATAAGAAGAAATTAATTATAGCATTAGCAATAGGAATATTAATAGGTCTTCTTATTGAAAATAATTTTATAATTTGATAAAAAATTATTTTTGGCTTGGATAAGATTTTTTCAAAATAAATTTGTTAACAATTATTGCAAAAATAATAATTATAACTGATCCTGATATTACAGGACTTAGCAAGTAATCAAAAGAGACACTACCAATAATAACTATTATTGGATTACCACCCGCGGGTGGGTGAGTAACATTTAATAGGATCATTAATCCAACCCCAACTCCTACTGCTAATGGTATAGTTAAAAAGATTGGTAATGGAACAAAGTTTAAAAAAAGCAAACCTACGATGGCGGTAACTAAATGACCGAAAAAAACATTTTTTGGTTGGGCAAATGGACTTTCAGGATATCCATAAAGTAAAACCATAGATGATCCAAATGAGGCTAACAGAAAGATCCCAAATTCTGTTCTGTAAGTTAAGAAAGTTAAAATTCCAATTGTAATTATTGAAAATAAACCAGCTAAAAGAGATTGTTTAAGATTACCCATAATTTAATTTGATACTATTTTTTTTAAAGTTTTGAAAGGTAACAATATACAATCTTTTTTATTGATATTTTTCTTCTTTATCAATTTTTTCAAAGAATTCCATTTTTTATCTATAATTTTTACATCATCATTAAAATATAATTCAGCTTTATCACATAAATCGTTAATTTTTTCTTTTTGGTTATTTATAGAAATTTTCGATAATAAACTGGCTGATGCCTGGCAGTATACACAAGATTTACCTTGATACCCAAAGTCTAAAATTTTTTCATTTTTTAATATAAGCTCTATTTGCATTTCATCCCCACACACTGAATTTTTTAACTTTGAGACATGTGTCCGGTTCTCAATATTTCGATTGTTATCTGTGTTTGCAGCAATACTTAGCACTTCTAAATCCATATTAATTTTTAATTACATGACAAATAAAAACCAATCAAGAATAGAAATAGGCTGAACACAACTTTAAATGGAAAAGTTAAATTTAAGATTAAAGCTATCTCATTTTTGTTGTAGTTATAAATTTTTAGATTTAATCTTCCCGAATGCTTGAATTAAAAAATCCAAAAATCGCAGTTCCAGTAGTTTTGTTCGCAGGAATTTTATGGTCTTTTGGCCCTCTTGTTGTGAGATATATGGATAATCCTAACCAGGTGCCATGGCAATATATTTTTGGCAGAGGATTAACAATTTTTATTCTTTTAAATCTTTATCTTTATTTTGAAGAGGGGATCAAATTTTATAAAAATTATTTAAAAATGGGATACTCAGGAATTATTGGTGGAACTGGATTAGGAATTGCGATGATAAGTTTTATTTACTCAATTACCAATACGTCAGCTGCAATCACTTTGCTTTGCTTGGCAGCAATGCCTTTTTTTACTGCACTTCTTGCTTTTTTATTTCTCAAAGAAAAAATTTCATTAAATGTTTGGATATCTATTTTTATTGCAACGATAGGAATTATAATTATGGCGTTTGGAAGTACTGGATCAAATTCTCTCGTTGGTTTTATTTTTGGAATGCTTTCATCAATTGGATTTTCTATTTTTTCTGTAACTCTTAGGTGGAGAACACAAACTCCAAAATTTACAACCGTTGCTTTTTCAGGTTTTTTTTGTTTTGTTTTTGCAGCTATAATGCTTTTGAGCACTAAACAAGTATTCTTTTCAACAAGTTATAATGGAGCATTATTTTCCTTGCATGGAACATTAGTTTGTTTAGGGCTAATTTTATATTCTATTGGTTCGAAAGCTATTCCTGCTGCAGAATTAACATTATTATCATTAACTGAAGTTATTGGGGGAATTTTTTGGGTTTGGTTACCTATCTTAGGCATAAATGAGGTGCCTGATACTTACACTATAGTTGGAGGATTTTTTCTATTTATTTCATTAATTTATTACAGTTTGTTAATGCGATGGAATAAAAGATTTATAGCTTTAAATTGATCTTGAAACATGAGTAAGGACAAAGTTATTGTAAATAGTTGGAACGAATGGGATCCACTTAAACATGTTATAGTTGGAAAAGCAGACGGTTGTTGTATACCTGCACCAGAACCTGCTTTAGATGCTAAAGTACCAGAGGATTCAGATATGAAAGGTTCTCATGGACCTCGTACTAAAGATACAGTTGATAAAGCAAATGAGTTATTAAATAATTTTGCTTCAATCTTGGAAAAAAGAGGCATTAAAGTTGACCGACCAGTTCCACTTAATCATAATCAA
The DNA here is from genome assembly GCA_003212925.1 of Pelagibacteraceae bacterium AG-430-P08. Classification (GTDB taxonomy): domain Bacteria; phylum Pseudomonadota; class Alphaproteobacteria; order Pelagibacterales; family Pelagibacteraceae; genus Pelagibacter. The sequence goes on from QCOL01000010.1 coordinate 29,535, forward strand.
AAAATTTCTACTCCCGATTGGAAAGTTGATAGTATGTTCGGATGTATGCCAGCTAGAGATATCATACTTACAGTTGGAAATGAAATGCTTGAAGCAACAATGAGCTATAGATGTAGATGGTTTGAATATCTAAATTATAGACCACTTATTAAAAAATATTTTGAACTGGACAAGAATATGCGTCACGAAACTGCACCAAAACCAAGATTAACAGACGCAGATTACCGTGAAGATTATTTGTCAGACAAGATTGGTATTCAAAAAAGACTTAAATGGACTGAAGAAAAATTCTTTGTAACAACAGAAGAGGAACCTTTATTTGATGCTGCAGATGTTTTGAGGTTCGGGAAGGACTTAATTGTACAACATGGTTTTACAACAAATTTAAAAGGAATTGATTGGTTAAGAAGACATTTTAAAGATCATAGAGTTCATGCTGTTAATTTTCCAGGTGATCCATATCCAATTCATATTGATGCAACTTTTACACCCATTAAAGAAGGTTTAATTATAAATAATCCTCAAAGAAGACTACCAAAAGAACAAAGAAAATTATTTGAGGACAATGGATGGAAAATAATTGATAGCGCTCAACCAGCACATAATGAACCACCACCACTTTGTTATTCATCAGTATGGTTATCTATGAATGTTTTAGTTCTTGATCCAAAAACAGTTTGTGTTGAAAAAAGTGAAGTCTACCAAGCTGAACAATTAGATAAATTAGGAATGGAAGTTGTTCCTGTCGAATTAAGAGATGCTTATGCCTTTGGTGGTGGTATTCATTGTTGTACAGCTGATGTTTATAGGGAAGGTGATTTAAAAGATTATTTTCCTATTCAGAAAAATTAATTTTCTTTTGTAATATCTACTTCAAATTTTTCTAATCCTGATGAAAGATTTTTGTCAACAGGATTTTCAGTTTTTTCGAATGATTTAAGTTTTTCTAATTCTCTTTGTCTTAATCTCTCTTCTCTTAAATTTTCTCTATGTTCTTTTGCTTTTTGTTCTCTATCAAATTTTTCTTCCCATTCTTTTATTTTAATATACTCAAGTTCTTTTTGTTTTTCTTCTTCTTCTTTAATCATTTTTAAGGCTCTTTCTTTTCTTCTTTTTTCTTTAAGTTCAAAGTTTTTTTGCTCTTCTTCTCGAACCTTTAAATCAATATCTTTTCTATTTTGAGACTCTTCTCTTAATTTTAGTTCTTTCTCTTTAGCTCTTAATTCTTTACTTATGAGTACTAACTCTTCATCTTTTTTCATTAATCGAGTTGACTCTAACTTTTGAGCGTCCTCTTTAATTTTAATTTCTTTTTCTTTTAATCTTAATTCATCTTCATTAAATTTTAATTTATTGCTTTCTTTAATGAGTCTTTCTTCCCAAATTTTAAGATCTTTTCTCTCTTTAAGGATTTGATTTTTTTCTTGTAGTTTTTCTAATTTAATAGCTTTGATTTTATTAAGTTCTTTATTTTTTTTGTAATTAGAAATTGCATTACTTAAAAAGGATTTAGTAGAAAAATTAGCAAGCTTTGCAACCCCAATTTTTTTTTTTATTTTTTTTTGTTTAATTTTTTTCTTAGGCATTTTTTTATTAGTGTATAAGAACAAATATTTTATATATTTTCAATATTTCAATTTTCACTTTTGCTCTTTAGTGCTTATTTTGAGTTTCAACCTGTAAGTGATTAATACTTGTTAAAAATAACAAAATTCATAATCTTTTTGCATAAATCGAACGTAAATATTATTAAAGTTGCATGAAAAAATTTAAAAAATTAATAATTGCCTGTGACGGGGAGTCAGCAAGTGGAAAAAGTACTGCAGCAAAGCTCATCTCTAGAAAATATAAATTGTTACTTATCAATTCAGGATTACTATATAGATATGCAAGTAAAGAAATAATCAAAAATAATCCCAAAGATATTGTTAATTTCTTAAAAAAAAGATTTAAAAGTATTTCCTATAAAAAAATAGTTAAATTAAATTTACACTCACAACAAATTAGTAACCATGTTGCTATTTTAGCTAAAAATAGAAATATCCGGAAAATAATAAATACATTTCAAAAGACATTGATAAAAAAAAATAAAAAGATTTGTATAGAGGGTAGAGATATAGCAAGTAAAATATTAGCTAAAAATCCAAAATACGACCTAGCTTTTTATTTCAAATGTAATTTAAGTGTTTCTAGTTACAGAAGATGGTTAGATTTAAAAAAGACAGTGCCCTTAAATGAAGTTAAAAAATCCTTAAAAAATAGAACAAAAATGGATAAAACTAGAAAAAATAGTCCACTTGTTAAAGTCAAAGATGCAATTTTAATTAGAACTGACAAACTTTCGAAAAGAGGTGTTTTAAATAAAATGTCTAAATATATTGAAAACCTAAACTAAGCTTTCATTTCATCTTCATCTTTTTTATATTTAACACCTTTTCTCTCTAATATTTCTTTTACTTTATCTGAGTAGGGTTCTTCAATATGTTCCGTTGTTGGATTTAACTCTATTCCAGCTGGAGTAATTGTTTGCGGCATAGCAACAAATTGGGAATCGGGGTTATCAACACTTTGTCTTACTTTCATTCGATAAATACCAAAAAAACCTATAATGCAATGAAAGAAAAATAAAAATACAAAAAACCCATTCGATCCAACTAAGTCCATAAATATTGAGCACAAAAATGGTCCACTCATAGCACCTAATCCAAATGCAAACTGCAGTCCTGCACCAGCAGCAACAAATTTATCTTTTGATATGTAGTCATTTGTATGAGCTAAAATTAATGAAAACATAGGCAAGCTACAAAAAGAAAATAAAATAAAAAAAATATAAAACCATGTTTTGCTAGTTGCAAGGCTCCCAGGTAAATACATTTGTCTTGATACTAATATTGCAAAAATTGAAAACATCGCAGCACCAAACGTACTAAAAACAATAACTTTTCTTCTATCATACATATCAGATATTTTTCCTATTGGAAATTGAGCTATTGCTCCTGAGACTGCTAAAAGGAAAGTCACAATTGAAATTTCTAGTATAGTAAAATTCATTGAGGTTGCATAAACAGCCAATAAAGTAAACAATGCAGATTGAATAGTCCCGTAAAAAAGAGAACTTACCATACCAAATGGAGATGCATGATAAAGTTCCTTAAGTTTCATAGCTTTAATACTTTTAAAAGTAGGTGGTTTTTTTTTAGTTAGCAAAATAGGAATTAGTGCAGCTGAAGTAATTACAGAAACTAAAATAAATGGTTGAAAATTTTTAGGACTGCTAAAGTTAAGCAAGAACATTCCAATTCCCATTGTTCCATAAAGAACGACCATATAAACAGATAAAACACTTCCTCTATTTTTGTTGCTTGATCTATCGTTTAGCCAACTCTCTGCAACAGTATAAATACAAACCATACTTATTCCTGTAAGCACTCTGAGTAAAAACCATATAAATGGATTTACCAATATTGAATGAATTAGAATTATCAATGATGCTAAAGAAGCAAATGCAGCAAAAACTCTTATATGTCCAACTCTGGAAATAATTTTTGGTATAGTTGCAGCTCCTATGAAATAACCAACAAAATATCCTGACATCATAAAGCCGGTGGAAGTAAGACTAAATTCTTCTTGCACAGCTCTAACTCCAAGTAAAGATCCTTGAAAGCCATAGGCCATCATTATGCATCCCATGCCCAAAAATAGAGCCCACGAATTTTTTAAAACTTTATCCATAAAACTAGCGGTAAGTATTCGCGATGTATTATTAAATCAAGTCTTAATTGTGACAAGCTTAAGAATTTTTAAGCTTTAAAAAAGAGTGAATTGCAATGGTCGTTATAATAACAATCCCACCATAAAGAGTTTCAATACTTGGTTGTTCTTTAATAATCAACCAAACCCAAATAGGACCAATTATGGTTTCTAGCAAAAAAAACAAGTTAACCTCTGCAGCAGGGATAAACCTTGGAGCAATAGTCACTAAAACAAAAGGTATAGCAACACACAAAATGCACATTAAAGGCACTATAATCAGGTCTTTTTCTAAAAGAGCAAAACTATCAATAAAGAATAAAGCGAAAGTGGCAACAAATAGTTTGCCTACTACCGCTGCTGGAACTAAATTTTTGGATTTTGCAGATCTGATTGTGATAGCACCTACGGCAAGACCAATTGCAGTGATAAATCCTAAAATATCTCCATAAAAGTTACCTAATTTCAGAGAATCGAAAAAAATATAGATAATTGCAAAAAAAGTAACAATTATAGAAAGCCAAGTTTTTTTGTCAGGGGGTTCCTTTAAAACGATGGCACCAAGTATTGCTGATAGCATTGGTGCGGTTGCTATCATTACTAAAGTATTTGCTACATTTGTATTTTGAATAGAGACTACAAATGTAATGTTTGTAATACTAAAAGTAGCCACGTAAATTATACCATGATAACCACTTGTAAAAAGTATTTTAAAAAAATTTAATTTATAAATTAATAGCATTCCAAAAAAAACTGTTAAGAATGGAATTATTCCACGATAAAAAACAAGACCCCAAGTGTCGATATTAGAAAGCCTGATAAACAAAGAGTCAGGTGTAATAAACATTACAGCTACGAAAGCAAGCAATGATCCTTTTTGCTGATCTGTTAAATTATTCATGCTTTTAAATCTTTCCAAAAAATTTTGGCAAGATTAATCTTAGATATATCGAATAAAGTTTTTAATCCAGTTGGAGATGTAACATTGATATCACCATTTAGTTTTTGATCTATAAAATCGATCCCAGCAAAATAAATTTTTTCTTTCTTTAAATCTTTTGCAATTATATTTGATATTCTTTTTTCTAATTTTGTTAATTGAATATTTATTGGTGCTGCTCCTTTACTCATGTTACTTAGAAATGATCCTTTTTTAGGCACTCTAGAAATCGCACCACATATTTTTCCATTAATCAAAAATACTCTCTTATCCCCTTTGCTAATTTTAGGTAAATATTTTTGACACATTATATGATCATGTTTTTTAATAAATTTTTTTACAAAGTTTAATTTAAATTTATTCAGTAAATGAATATCGTTTCCACTAAAGCTGTGGATAGGTTTTAAAATTACACTTTTATTTTTTTTGAAAAAATTTTTAATTTCATGAAGGTTTTGAGTAAAAATTGTATTTGGCATAAATCTTAGATATTTGACTGAATAAAGTTTTTCAGAAATATTTCTAATTGAAGTGGGATTGTTTATAATTTTTACTTTCTCCTTAATTGTCTCAAGAATAAAAGTTGTAGATATATATTCTAGATTAAAAGGAGGATCCTGTCTTATTAATATATATTTACATTTAATAAGATTTAACTTTTGTTTTTTTAAGATTTTGTAAAATTTTTTATCATTATAATTAAACTTAATAAAAAAACCTTTTGCTATAACTTTTGAATCTATAATAGATAAATCTTTAGGGTCATAATAAAAAATTCTATATTTCTTTTTTTGAATTTCATTGGCTAAAAAAACACTTGTATCTGTTTTTGGATTTAGTTTAGAAGGGTGATTTCCTTGTATAGCAACAATTTTATTTGTCATACAAATCTTTTAAATCTTCATTTTTAGAAAATTTATCAATCATATGATCTGCATTCGTAGTTTTATTATCAATAACTTTTTGCAAATGATTTAAAAATAAAGTTTCATTTTTTCCGCTTTTATTTAGTATATCTCTATTATCCAATCCTTTTCTTGAGATTTCTAACAAAGTTGAGGCCCAGTAAAAAAGGTCTTTACCCATCAATTGAGTATTAAAACCCTTTTGAGGAGCATCTAGATAAGCATTAATTATTTTATCTTTATCCCATGAGGAAATTAAATTATAAACTTCTTCCAAATTCCCATATAACAAACCAATAAAAAATGCAGGCCCAGCACAAAGACAATCCCATCCACATGTATCCATTGACCTTAATTCAATATATTTTTTCAATCTATTTTCAGTAAATATTGTGCTTAAGTGTAATGATAAATCACTCTCAGTCGGAAGACGATTTTTTATTTCACCTATCTTACCATTCATAAAATCCTTAAAAGTGTATTTATTTCCTGACAAATAATTTTGTTTATCTTGTATAAATAAAATTGGGAAATCGATTATAAAATCAGTATATTTTTCGAAATTTAAATTTTCAAAAAAAAATTTTGGAAGCCCTCCCCGGGAAGTATTTTGCCATACTTTGGATCTATAAGATAAGTAATTACTCTTTTTTTTTTCAACAATTGAGGAATTGGCAAATAAAGCAATAGAGATTGGAACTATAGAATTAACTATTTTAAATTTTTTGAAAAAATCTTCCTCTGAAGAATAATCAATATTTAATTGAGTTCCACAAGTCCTATACATCATATCTAGACTTAATTCTCCTCCTAATGGCATGTCATTTGTCATTAGTTTGTATCTTTGTTTAGGATTATTAGGAATTTCATCAAGCTTTGAAATAGGATCAAAACCAGTGCTTACAATCTTTATATTAAGTTTTTTTGTGACTTGTTTAAGTTCAAACAAATAATCATAAGACTCAGCACATGCTTCGTGAATATTATTAAGCTTTTCTCCAGATAACTCAATTTGGTTACCAGGTTCAAGAGTAATGTTTTTACTTCCTTTATTTAAACCAATAATATTTTCACCCTCTTTAATCGGTTTCCAACCAAATTCATTGAGAGCAGAAAACATTTCTTTTATTTTTGAGTAATCAATTCTTTTGTTTTTTTTGCTATCGAATAAAAACTTTTCATGTTCAATGCCAATTTTGAAGTCTTTCTTTTCTTTAATTCCAGATTTGAAGTATTTAATTATATGTTCTTTAGAAAGATTCATTTTGAAGAATATAGCCTATAAAATTTTACAGTGAAGAGTAAGGTTTTCTTGAAAAAACTTTTTTCACAAAGGGTTTAAAGAAATCTAATGGTAACGATTTATAATTTGGATCAAATGAGTTTTGATCATATTTTTCACAAAAATCTACTGTGTCCTGATAATATTTATGATTTCTATATTCGTCTCTTTTATTTTTGTTTCCACCTAAATGGTGAGCGTAATAATACATCTGAAACTCACCATGTTTCTCAACGATCCAATGAGTTTTTTCTGACACATATGGTTTAAGTATCGCTGCAGCATATTCTGAATGGTTCATTGGCGCTAGTTCATCACCAATATCATGCAATAAAGCAGCTACAACCATTTCATCACTTTCCCCATTCCTATAAGCTCTTGATGCGCTTTGAAGCGAATGTTCTAATCTTGAAACTTGGTAACCTTCTAAAGTTTCAGTAAGTCCAGACATAAATCTTAATATCCTATCAGCTGTTTTACTTGCAAAATCTTTTTCATGCTTATCAAGAAAAAGATAATCCTCTTTGGTTCCATTTTTCATTTCTGTAAAGCTTACTTTTTTCATAAATTAATTATTTGATGCTGTGCTTAACAAAGAAAGTTGAGTTATTTTACTGTCACCCAATTCATCTATAGGTTTTACAGGATAATCTCCAGTGAAATAATGATCAGTCAATTGCGGATAATTTTCATTTCTTTTATCAAATCCAATAGCTTTATACATACCTTGAATAGATAAAAATTTTAATGACTTAGCACCAATGTATTCACAGATTTCATCATTATTTTTATTTGCAGCTAATAATTCTTTTTTTGTTGGTGTATCAACTCCATAGAAATCTGGGTATTTAATTTCAGGACAAGCTATTCTAACATGAACTTCTTTTGCTCCAGCATCATAAAGCATTTTTACAATCTTATGAGATGTTGTTCCTCTTACCAAAGAATCATCAACAAGAATAATCTTTTTATTTTCTATTGTTGTTTGGTTTGCATTTAATTTAAGCTTAACTCCCAAACTTCTTATTTTTTGACTTGGTTCAATGAAAGTTCTTCCAACATAATGATTTCTAATTAATCCATGTTCATAATTTTTATTTAAATGTTGAGCAAAACCCAAAGCTGCAGCATTTCCAGAATCTGGGACTGGAACAATAATATCAGCATCAAAATCATTCTCTCTCGCTAACTCTTTTCCTAAATTCTTACGATGTTCGTATGCAGTTTTTCCGTTGAGAATACTGTCTGGCCTTGCAAAATAAATATATTCAAAAACACAAGGTCTAATTTTTTTTTCAGGGAATGGTTTAATACTTTGAAGTTTATCATTTTCTATTAATACAATCTCACCATTTTCAACTTCTCGAATAAATTTCGCACCAATTATATCTAAAGCACAGGTTTCAGACGCAAGAACGTAACTATTTTTTAATTTACCTATTATTAAAGGTCTTATTCCATAAGGATCTCTTACTCCTACAAGCAAATTTTGAGTTAACATAACCAACGCATATCCTCCTTGAATTTGGAATATTGCATCAATAATTTTATCTATAGTTTTTAATCTTTTTGATTTTGCAATAAGTTGCACAATAGTCTCAGTATCAGAAGTTGTGTAAAATATTGCCCCTTCCTCAACAAGCTTATTTCTTAAATAAATTGAGTTTGTTAAGTTTCCATTATGTGCAACTCCTATTCCACCTGCGTTAGTGTCTGCAAAAAAAGGTTGAATGTTTCTCAATGTATTGTTTCCAGTTGTGCTGTATCGATTGTGGCCAATCGCAAAATTTCCTTTAAGATTATCTAGAACTTTTTCTTTATTAAAGTTGTCACCAACTAATCCAAATCTTTTTTCAGAATAATATCTTTCGCCATCAAATGTAACTATTCCACAACCTTCTTGTCCACGATGTTGAAGTGAATGAAGCCCTAGAGCTGTCAAGGCAGATGCATCTTTTACATTGCTAATTCCAAATACACCACATTCCTCTTTAAACTTTGGATCATAAATCCTCAATTTTTTCTTTAGACTCTTGATATGTTTTTTCATTAGGAAAAACTTTCAATAAATAATTACTACCTTTTTCAAGATATGGAAAGGTGAATGATTTATCTAAATTTAGGGGCCATTTTTCATAATTATATACGATATGCACTCCTGAAAATATGCATATTGAGATAACATATGCTCGGATAAACCCAAAAAAGAATCCAAATACAGTATCTAAACTTCCTAGACCGGTATATTGGATTGCTCTACTTATGGCTTTATTAATCAACAATATTAAAAAGACAACTATAATAAAGATTGTTATTCCAAGTCCTACATCTAGCACGTATTCATTATCTATTACATTTTTGATATATGGTTTGATTCTAGGAAATAGTATTAAAGTAATAATATATGCAAATAACCATTTTGACATTGAAAGTATGCTCAAGACAAATCCTTTTCTGTAGCATTTTATCAGTGAAAGAATAGTTATCAATATATACAGCAAATCAATTGAGGAAATCATATTAAGAATTTCTTTGAAAAATTCTAAGATTACCTCAAACATATATTCTTATTTTCCAAATGGCTTAAAAACTAATATTAAAGATGGTAATAAAGTTAATACAGAAATCATTGCTAATAACATTGCTAATCCTGTAAATATTCCAAAATAGATTGTAGGTATGAATTTAGATAAAACTAAAATAGAAAAACCAAATACTATTGTTATAGACGTGTTTAAGATTGCAACACCAACTGTGGAATGACAAGTTTTAAGGGTTTTTTTATAATCATTAATTTTATTAAACTCCTCTTTGAATCTATAGATATAATGTATGCTGTTATCAACAGCTATACCTATTGTAATAGCAGCGATTGTAATAGTCATCATATCTAAAGGTATTTCTAGCATACCTATTATTCCTAAAATAAAAAATGCTGCAATAAAGTTTGGAACTACTCCGATTAGAGATAATTTGATGTTTTTAAATAAGATAACAAACATTCCAAAAATACCCAACATTACAAGTCCCAAAGTAAGAATTTGAGATTTAAATAAGCTTTGCAATAGATTATTAAACAATATCATCACCCCAGCTAATTTGTATCGATCTTCGTTTAATCCAAATTCATTTTGTAGGTCATGATTTATTTTTTTGATAAGCTCATTTCTTTTAAGATCTTTTTGGGAGTCAATTATTCTCAAACTTATTCGAGCCTCATTATCTTTTATTGAAATGTAAGGATCAATTATCTCAGTTTTAATATTTTCAGGAATTTTAGTGTACAAAACACCCATCTCTAAAGTTCCAAGAGGTTTATTATTATTTAATTGAGTTGCAACATCAACAATTGATGAAAACGACAAGACTTTTCCTGTTTCAGGAAGGCTATCAAGATAATTATGTATTTGAGAAATTGTTTCTATTTTATCTTTTGTGAACCAATATTTCTCATCATTTTTTTCCTCATTACCCCAATCTTCAAATTCATCATCTTCCTCTAATTTTTCTACTTTTTTTTCTGGAAATTTTAAGATCACTTCTAGTGGAGTTGTTCCACCTAGTTTTTCATCAATTAATTTCATACCCTTATAAATCTCTGTCTTTTTACTAAAATAATTAATAAAACTATTTTCAACTTCTAATCTGCTAATTCCGATTATGCTTAAAATAATTACAATCCCGGTTATTATAAAAATTTGATTTTTAAAATTGATAGAAATTTTTCCTAAGAAAGAAGTTATTTTGGAGTCAGCACTATCTTTTACAAAAGTATTATTATCTTTTACAAAACTTAATAGACTAGGAAGTAATGTAAATGTAATAATAAAAGATGTTATTAATCCAAAAGTCATCATCAAACCAAAATCAATTACTGGTTTAATTTCACTAAATATTAAAGATAAAAAGGCAATGATAGTAGTTAAAGCTGTGTAGAGAATTGGCAAGAACATTTTTTTTGTAGTTAAAGTTATTATTTCATGATTATTTTTATTAGGATAAAATTTTCTTAATTGTATAAATCTAGTGCTCATATGAATATTCATTGCCATAGTTAAAATTAGCATTAAAGCGATAAAGTTTGAGGAAATTACAGTAACTTTCCAGCCAATGAGACCCAAAAGACCTGTCATAATTATTACTGAGAAAAAACAACTACCTATTGGAACAACAATCCAAATTAAATTTCTAAAAACAATCCATAATGTTGCAACAATGAAAGCAAGTACACCTAAACCAAAAACAATAATATCGCTTTTAATAAAGCTCATCATGTCATCAGCTATCATTGGTATACCACCTAAATAAATTTTACCTATATCATCATAGCTTTTGATTACCTCTCTAATTTCTAAGATATTATTATGATTCTTTTTTTTAATTTGATCTCTAAATATTTGTATTTCTTTGTCAGATTTATTTTCAACATTTTCTAATTTTTCATTTTCTTTAATGTTAACAATAATTCCACTTGTCTTACCATCTTCACTTATGACAAAGTTTCTAAAAACTGGACTAGCCAAAATCTCTCTAAAACCTCTTTCTTTATTCACACCTTCATCTTTTAGTGTTTTGAAGTTCATTAGCCTTTCTTGAAGAGGTGCATCAGAATTATCTAATAGAGGTATATCTAAAAGAGTGATAACACTGTGTACCCAATCCAAGCTTTGAAGTTTATATTTTAAACTAAGAAGATTGTTAATCGCACTATCGGTTACCATACCATCATTAGGTGTATGAGTTAAAACTAAAAAATCTTTTGATCCGTATCTTTTTGTTATTTTTTTTAAATATTCAAGATCAGGATCGCCCTCAATTAATAAAGTTTCAGAAGAGGCATCAAGTCTAAAATCTTTTGAGTGATATCCAAAACTAATTAAAGCAATAAATAAAATTATCAAAATAGATTTTGGATTTTTTAATATTGAATTTTGGTATAAATGATCAATCATTTACCCTCTTATATTGTAAATTAATTATTTTGAGTATCTTTAAATTTTGTAAATCTTTCTTCAAACTCAAGTGTAACTTTACCTATTGGACCGTGTCGTTGTTTCCCTATAATAATTTCAGCCAAATGTGCAACTTCGTTCATCTTAGCCTGCCATTCTGCATGTTCTACTGTTGCTTCTCTAGGCTCTTTTCTTTGAAGATAATATCCTTCTCTGTAAACAAACATTACAACATCTGCATCCTGCTCTATTGAACCAGATTCTCTTAAGTCTGCGAGTTGCGGTTTGTGATCATCTCTTTGCTCAACTTGTCTTGATAATTGTGATAATGCTAAAACAGGCACGCCCAGTTCTTTTGCAATTGCCTTCAGACCTTGAGTAATTTGAGAAATTTCTTGAACCCTTCCATCCTTATTATTCAATGATCCTTTCATAAGTTGAATATAATCAACCACAATTAGATCTAGTCCATGAAGTCTCTTGATTCTTCTTGCTCTATTGCTCATCGCTGCAATACTTATTGCTGGAGTTTCATCGATAAATAATGGAAGTTCAGAAAT
>QCOL01000011.1 GCA_003212925.1 Pelagibacteraceae bacterium AG-430-P08
CGACACTATCTAAGTTGTCATTGATTGATCCGTCACTACCAACAGGTATTATCGGTAAATCAATAGCTGAAGTTCAATCGATAGATTGGTATCAAAACTGGAACCAAGCAAACTTAATGTTTGTAAGCGACTTTAACGGAAATGGAACTCTTGAATTAAACGAGTTTTTCATGGGTGGTAAAGCCGTTGTGTTAGCGACACCAGAAATAGCTGGATTACCATATGTAATCTCAGGTCTGGTTGCTGCTGGAGGTATGGCCGCTGCCATGTCAACAGCCGATGGTTTGATTTTAGCAATTGCAAACGCAATCTCACACGATGTTTACTATAAGATCATCGATCCAAAAGCTGAGACTGCGAAGAGACTAGTTGTTGCAAGGGTATTACTTGTAGTAATTGGTTTTGCAGGAGCAACAATCGCAGCTCTTGAGATCCAAGGTATCTTAGGTTCAGTAATCTGGGCTTTTGACTTTGCGATGTCAGGACTATTCTTCCCACTTGTACTTGGTGTATGGTGGAAGAGAGCTAACAAAGAAGGTGCTATTGCTGGTATGTTCTTAGGATTAGTTTCTGGTGCTGCTTACCTAGTTTGGGTAAGAACAGGCGGAAGTGGATTCTTAGGAATTACTCAGTTAACGTTTGGTATCTTTGGTTCGGCTGTCAGCTTAGTAGCAATGGTTGTAGTGAGTTTAATGACTCAAGCACCAAACGCTGCAACGCAGAAAATGGTTGATGAGGTTCGTGTACCAGCTGGTAAATCGATCCTTGGCAAACAACACTAAATAATCTTTTTAAGGGGCGATTAATTTCGCCCCTTTTAATTTCGATCTTTTTCCAATATAAATTTCTCAATGTCGGCTAACTTTCATCCTTTAGTATATATAATTGACTATATTCTTGGGGTAATCATGTGGACTTTGATTGGAAGAGTTGCAATGAATATTTTTCAAAGAGAAGATTCTCATTTTTTTTTTATGAGAGTCTTTGTTAAATTTACTAATCCTTTGATCAACTTATTTAAACCTATAACTCCATCTTTTATCATACAACCAATCGTGCCTCTTTACGTTGCTTGGTTTTTTTTCATGATAAGGTTTTACTTTATGCCTTGGGTCCTAGGATACTCGGTGATGGGTATGTTATCGTTTCCGTTAGAAAGTGAGATTTCAAGACAAATTTATCAATTTTTTAATTAAATTAGATTTTAAAATTTGGTACTAGTTAATTTAATAACTTATGAAAAAAATACAAATTTCCCCCTCGATATTATCTGCTGACTTTAGTCAATTAGGAAATGAAATTAAGAGGCTCGAGGACGCTGGTGCAGATATGATACATGTCGATGTAATGGATGGTCATTTCGTTCCAAATTTAACTATTGGACCTCCTGTCATTAAGACTCTTAGAAAACATTCAGGATTAACCTTTGATGTTCATTTGATGATTTCACCTGTCCATAAATATATAAAAGATTTTGCAGACGCAGGAGCTGATATAATTACTATACACCCTGAAGCCACTGATAATTTAGCAGAATCAATTAAGCATATTAAAAGTTTTAAAAAAAAGGTTGGTATTTCTCTAAATCCAAATACAGAAGTCAACATAATTGAAAATGAACTAAAAAATGTGGATTTGATTTTAGTCATGAGTGTTTATCCGGGTTTTGGAGGGCAGAAATTTATTCCTGACGTTATTAAAAAAATTGAACTATTAAAAAAACTTAAAGACGATAAAAATTATGAGTACGATATTGAAGTAGATGGTGGAATAAATTTTTCAAATTCAAAAGATGTAATAAATGCAGGTGCAAATATTCTTGTATCAGGAACTACAATATTTAAAGAAAACAACGGAAATATTAAAAAGAATATAGAAACACTTAAAGAAGTGTAGAATGCTGGTAAATGAAATTTTTGAAACTTTAAATGAGTTTACAGGAATAATAAAAAAAAAATTCAGAGGTATTTATCAAAAATCAAGTTTATACGAAAAAAAGATTTCTAAAACTTTTAATAATGAGTTTATCTACAAACCAAGTCCTCACTTACTTTCATCGATAATCAAATATCAAAATAAGAAATATAAAATTGAAGATTTTGAACTAGAGACAGTTTGGAATAGCCAAATAAAACCTAAAGATTTTGAAAAACTAAATAATTTTTTTTGGTTTTTTAGTCTTGATTTAAAATCTTCAAAAAAAACAGCTCAAGAAGTCATCTTAAATTGGATTAATAAAAACAATAAATTTAAAAAAGAGAGTTGGGAATTTAATATTACTGCAAAAAGAATAATTTCATGGTTATCTAACCACCAACTTTCTTATAACGAAAGTGATGAAAAATATAGATCTATGTTTGATCATATGATTCAAAAACAAACAAATCATTTATTAAACGAAATAAAAAACTCTAAAGATTTAGAAAATAAAATAATTGGTTGCTCTGCAATAATATTGACAGGATTATGTTACAAAATTGAGAAGAATTATTTAAATGTTGGTTTAAATTTTCTGAAAAAAATTACTAATTCCTCAATAGACAAACAAGGTTTTACAAACTCACGGAACATAAAACAATTAATATTTTTTTTAAAATATTTTATAATTATTAGAGAATGGTTTAAGGAGTCTCAAATTGAGGTTCCAGAAC
This sequence comes from Pelagibacteraceae bacterium AG-430-P08, assembly GCA_003212925.1. Classification (GTDB taxonomy): domain Bacteria; phylum Pseudomonadota; class Alphaproteobacteria; order Pelagibacterales; family Pelagibacteraceae; genus Pelagibacter. The sequence goes on from QCOL01000011.1 coordinate 2,652, forward strand.
ACATAGAAGAAAATATTTATTATTTAGGACAAAGTTATGCTTTCATAAGACAAAATATAAACGCCGATCTTTTGTTTAATGGTAATAATAAGTCTAATACGCATGATTTCGATCATTACTTAAAAAGACTTGGTTATAAATTTAAAAATGAAAATAAAGACTGTGGCGGTTACATAATTTTAAAGAATAAAAAAATTTGCCTGGCAATGGATGCAGGATCTTCACCAAATCCTAAGTATACTCAAGACTATCAATCAGGCGCTCTCTCATTTGAAATAATTTCAAACGGAAGAAAACTTATAACCAATTGTGGTTATTACAAAAAAAATAATCAAAATCTTAATGAAATATCAAAATCTTCGGCTGCACACAGTACTTTAATAATTGATAATAATTCCTCGTGCAAATTTACAAAAAAGAAAGATAAGTTAATTTTAAAATCAGGTTTTAAAATTACACAAAAAAATTCTGTGTTTGAGAAAAATTATTGGAAAATCAATGCTGCTCATGATGGATATTTTAAAAAATTTAAATCAATTCATGAGAGAAATATTGAATTTTTTCCTGAACAAATGAAATTTGTTGGTAATGATAGAATTATTAGAAAAAAAAATAATTACAATTTCAAGTTTGATATTCGATTTCATTTAGAGCCAAATATTAAATTAATGAAAACTCAAGATAATAAATCCATTTTAATAGAATTAGAGGATGAGGGTTGGAAATTTACTTGTGATAATTATGAAATTAATATTGATAATGGATTATACTTCGGTAATAAAAATTCATATATTGATAACCAAAATATTTTTGTGTCTGGAACATTAAATAATAATGAAGAGAATATTAAATGGGAAATTAAAAAGATATAATGGGAAAAATTAGATCAGCATTAATATCATTATCTGATAAATCTAATCTTAAGCCTTTATTACAAGAGTTGAGGAGAAATAATATCAAGATAATTAGTACTGGTGGAACATTTAAATTAATTAAGAAACTTAAATTTAAATGTTTAGATGTTTCAGATTTTATAGGATTTGAGGAAATACTTAGTGGAAGAGTCAAAACTTTACACCCAAAAATACATGCTGGAATTTTAAACAAAAGAAGTAACAAATCTCACTTAAGTGATATCAAAAGAAATAATTTTGAGAATATTGATTTAGTAATAGTAAATTTTTATCCATTTGAAAAAACGATTGAACAAATAAAAAACCATTCAAAAATAATTGAAAATATTGATGTTGGTGGGCCAACTATGGTTAGGGCTGCTGCAAAAAATTATAATGATGTAACTGTAATAACTTCTACCGATCAATATTCAGAGCTTATTAATGAATTAAAAAAAAATAAAGGTAATACTTCTCTTAAATTTAGAGAAAAAATGTCTAGGTTAGCTTTTGGTGAAACTGCTTATTATGATGCTGTAATTTCAGATTATTTAAATAAATTTAACAATATCAATTTCCCTCAAAGAAAAATTCTTTACACTAATTTAATAGAAAATTTTAGGTATGGAGAAAACCCTCACCAAATGGGTGCTTTCTATTCTCAAAATGTAAAAAATAAATTAGAACAACTACATGGAAAAACTCTGAGTTATAATAATTACAGTGATATTTTGGCTGCAATTACAATTTCAAAATCATTTCCAAAAAATATTGGTACAGTTATTGTTAAACATGGAAATCCTTGTGGTGTCTCAGCTTTGAAAAATAATATCGATAGTTATAAATCTGCGTTAGAGACCGATCCAATAAGTGCATTTGGTGGTATTGTTTCGTGTAACTATAAAGTTACTCAAAAACTCGCATTAATGCTGAATAAAATTTTTCTTGAGGTGGTTGTGGCCAATGGTTTTGATAAAAAAGCTCTTAAAATATTAAAATCGAAAAAAAATCTTAGGCTGATAAACTCCTCAAAAATTTCGTTCAGTGAAGTGTGGAAATTTAATTCTCTAGACAATTTTACACTTATACAATCAGAAGATAAAAAAAAATTTTCAAAAAAGGATTTTAAAATTGTTTCGAAAAGACAACCTAGTAAATCACAGCTTGATAATTTAATATTTGCATTTAATGTTTGTCGATATTCAAAATCGAATGCTATCGTTCTAGCTAGTAATAAATCTACAATTGGCATTGGTTCAGGACAACCTAGTAGATTAGACAGTTGTGAGATTGCAATAAATAAAATGAATAAGTTTTCAAAAATCAAAAACGAAATAGTAGCTGCATCAGATGCTTTTTTCCCATTTGTTGACGGAATAGAAAAATTAGTTCAGTCAGGTGCTTGTGCAATAGTTCAGCCTGCTGGATCAATAAGAGATAAAGAAATTATAAAATTTGCAAACGAGACAAATACTGTTTTAGTTTTTTCAAAAACTCGACATTTTAGACATTAGTTATATTGTCAATTTTAGCAGCTAATATAAAATCGTTTTCAGACAAACCCTCTATGGCATGAGTTGTAATATTAATCTTAGCATAACCCCATCCAAAAACAATATCTGGATGATGACCCTCTTCCTCAGAAACTTTTCCAACTTCATTGACAAATTTTTGACTTTCTAAAAAATTTTTAAAATCGAATTTTTTTTCTAAAAAATAAACTTTTTTATCGTTTTGGATAATTTTCCAGCCATCAACTTTTTTTTGATATTTATGAATTTCAGAAATATCAAAAGCTTTAACTCCTCCCTCACATGGTACACATTTTTTATCCAATAAATCGTTCATATTTTAAAAATGGAGCGGGCAAAGGGGGTCGAACCCTCGACCTTCTCGTTGGCAACGAGACGCTCTACCACTGAGCTATGCCCGCAAAATTAAATTAATATAAAGAATGTAAATTATAATTTCAAGGAATTTCAATTATTGATAATTCAATTCACTTAAATTTCTTCTAAAAATATCATTTAATTTTTTAATAAACCTATCATCAAAATTTTTCTGCCAATCATTTTTGGGTCCTAAGTGAAAGAAGGGTATGTTTTTTTTGTTTTCACGAGCAATAATCGACTCACTAAAACCATTGTTGTCTTCTATTTTTTTTAGATTTTCAAACGATGTACTTTGTACTGAATTTTTAGCCTTCTCTCTACTAAATCCATTTTTATTATTTGTTAATTTATCTATAAATTCTACTATCTCCTTGAATACAAAAAAAGTTTCCTTTAAAAGATCTTCATATCTAAGGAATTTAACGGGTATAAGCTTATTATTTTTCCAAGATTGATAGTTTTTTTCCCACGAACTGGTAAATTGATAATCACTAAAATCATTTTTTTTTTTGAAATCATAAATGTAATTACTTTCATTTTGCATCACACTTAAAGCTTTATCATGATTAATTTGAAAATGTCTTGACATAGAGTCAAGGACATTTCTGGGATCTCTAACTATATATATTCCCCCAAGTGTATTTTTACGATTTGTGAAATCATTCTGACCAAGTTTAACCAAGGCATTGTGTGTTTTTAAAAATTTGATTTTATTGTCTAAATTAATTCTTTCTTGAGCCTCAACCCAATATTTTACAGTCTCTCCAGGTTTTTCTAAATTATAATCAAAATTTTTTAGATATTTTTTAGTGGGAAATTGCTGAATATTTTGTAATTGTTTATCACCCAAAAAAAGACCGTCGTTTGTATAATAATACGCACTTATTAATGATCTTAACCATGTGTTTCCATTTTTTGGATATGATGACAACCAAATAATCATATTTTTAATCTTTTAAATACTTTTATTATTATTATATAGTTTATTTTAATTATGAAACTTCCAAAAATTATACCTATTTTCCCCTTGAGCAATTTTATTGTTTTTCCAAAAACCGCGGTGCCTTTAAACATTTTCGAACCTAGATATTTAGAAATGGTTAATGAAAGCATGAAAGCAGAAAAATTCATTGGAATGGTACAACCAAAAACTATGAAAAATTTTGATAACTCAAAATTACCTATGCTTCATAAAATTGGTTGTTTAGGCAAGATAAATAGTTTTAAAGAGACTGATGATGGGCGTTATCTAATTGAGTTAAAAGGCTTAATCAGGTTTAAAATTATCAACGAAATCTTTAATAATAAGAATTACAGAGAAGCTGAAGTCAGTTTTGATGATTACTTACATGATCTAGACGAAAAAAAAGAGGATCTTAAATTTTCAGATCTGGAACTTATTTTCAAAGATTTTAAATCATTATTTGAAAAAAGGGGTTTCATTATTAATTGGAAGGCTTTAGAAAAACAAAGTTTAGATGAGACTATTAATGCATTAGCAATGACCTCACCTTTCAGTTTAGAAGAAAAACAAGTTCTATTAGAGGCTAAAAATTTAAATGTTAGAAAAACAAAAATTGCAGAAATACTAAATACTTATACATACGATCAATTTGATAACAATACACTGCAATAAATTATATTTGCAAACCTTTATCAGCAATCTTTCTTAAATACTTATTTACTAATTTGTTTTTACCGATTAATTTTACAGATTTATCAATAAAATCACCTTTGATTTTATTTTTAAAATTGAAACTCTCATAAATTAAATTAATTCCCTCAGAAAAAATTAAGTTATTACTCTTAACTTTTTTTTGAAATTCAATACAGACACTTTGATCTAATGGCAAACCAAGTTCAATTCTGTTGATAATTATTTCTAATAAATTTTTAATATCTCTTAAAGTCATATTAAAACCCTGCCCAGCTAGAGGATGTAATTTGTGAAGTATATCACCAAAGGCTAATATATTATCTTTATAGTATTTTCTTAAATTTGATGATTTTAAATTAAATTTTGAAATTTTATTTATCTTTTTAATTTGATAATTCAAATTAAATTTCATTATTGAATTTTTTATATCAAACACATTATCAAATTTTTTTTTCTGCACAGAGTATACAATTGATGTTTTTTTATTTGATACTGGTAAAAAAGCCATTGGACCTCTTTTTGTAAATATCTGAATTGCTACATCATTTGATGGTAAAATTTTATGATCAATTAATGTTGTATATGCAATACTTTCATACTTTTTTTCAAATTTTTGAAAAAAAAATTTTTTTGTGATTTCATTTTCCTGATCACAATTAATCATTAAATCACAATTTATTTTATATAGATTTTTATAACTGACAGTATTTTTATATTTAAAAAATTTGTTATTTTTAAGCTCAGTAATTAATTGATTAAATATTTTATAATTTTCTGCGATTGAAAATAGATTTTCATTTTGATTTTCAAATCCAATAATTTCTTTATTATTAGAATTTTCTGAATAAATTTTTATTTTTTTAATTGGCCATAAAAACTTGTTAATATTTGATATATTTTTATTAAAGTAATCAACGTTCGATTTTGAAATACCTATAGTTCTTGTTTTATCTACAATAATTTTCTTATCTTTATAAAAAATATCTACAAAAATCTGTTGATTAACTAAAGCTTTTGCTAAAACCAGACAAGTCAAGTTATTTCCAATTATACCTACTTTCATAATTAATTTAATTTTAACAAGAAAAATTAGATGATACAAAGTGATATATTTGATTCAATCAATATGAATATAAAGAAAATTACGAATTCGATATTGCTTTTTATTGTAAAAAGATTGGCAGAAATATTCGGAATTTTAATATTAATTTCGGGTATTCTTTTGTTAACTTCTCTAATATCCTATTCTCCAGAGGATCCTAATTTTATATTTCCAGAAAATACAGATATAAAAAACATACTTGGCTTTAGAGGTAGCTATGTTTCTGATCTTTTTTTTCAATCAATTGGTCTAATTTCTTATTTATTTTCTATAACGCTAATATTTACAGGATTAAATATAACTTTATCAAAAGATTTTTTTTTAATTATTGAAAGTATTTTTTTTTCAATTTTATACTTAGTATTAGGCTCATCATTTTTCAATCATTTTTATGATAGTGCTTTTGCACTTTTTATAAATGGTAATGGAGGGTTTGTCGGAGGTTACGTAAATGAGAATCTATTACGTAAAATAATTACTCTAAATGTTAATATTTCTTTCTACTTTTTAATCATCCTTATAGTTGTGTTTTTTTTATTAAGTATAAATTTTAATTTGAAGAAATTTTTAAATTTTTTAAAAAAAATAAGTTATTTATTCTCAAAACAAAAACAAAACTACACTGATAAAAGTGAAGTGATAAATGAATATATCCCACAAGAGGAAATTAAAAATCTTATTCAAGAGGATTTACCTTTCATAAAAGCTGATGAGATTAGAAAAGCAGAAAAATTAAAATTTAAGTTACCCAGTTTAAAATTGCTTAAAGTTCCATCAAAAAAAGAAAGAGAGAGTACTGAAAAAAATCAATCAAGTAATCCTGAATTTTTAGAAAAAATTTTATTAGACTTCGGTGTTAATGGAAAAATAAAAAAAGTAAGTCATGGTCCTGTTGTTACTCTAAATGAATTTGAGCCTGCTGCTGGTGTTAAAGTTTCAAAAATTATAAATTTATCTGATGATATTGCTAGAAATACTAGCTCTGAGTCAGCTAGAATTTCTACTATTCCAGGAAGTAATACACTTGGTATTGAATTACCAAATTCATTAAGAGAGAATGTTTACTTAAGCGAAATATTGGATAGTCCTGATTTCAAAAAAAAAGAAATAAAATTACCGATTGCTTTAGGTAAAAGTATATCTGGAAATCCAATAGTAGGCGATTTGTCTTCAATGCCTCATTTATTAATTGCTGGAACAACTGGGTCTGGAAAATCGGTTTGCATTAACACAATAATATTATCAATGCTTTATCGTCATACTCCTGAGAAATGCAAATTTATTTTGATTGATCCCAAAATGCTTGAACTATCTACATACGAAGGTGTTCCTCATCTTTTATGTCCAGTGATAACAGAAGCAAAAAAAGCAGCCTCAGTTTTAGGCTGGGTGGTTAAAGAAATGGAAAGTAGATACAGACTAATGACAAAAGAAGGAGTAAGAAATATTGATGGTTACAATGCAAAACATAAACTTCCAATGCCTTATATAGTCGTAGTAGTTGATGAAATGTCAGATTTAATGCTAGTAGCAGGAAAAGAAATTGAAAACTATATTCAAAAATTATCTCAAATGGCAAGAGCTGCTGGAATACACATTATCATGGCTACTCAAAGACCGAGTGTCGATGTTATTACAGGAACAATTAAAGCAAACTTTCCTACACGAATATCTTTCCAAGTCACGTCCAAAATAGATAGTAGGACAATATTAGGAGAACAAGGTGCTGAACAATTATTAGGTAAAGGTGATATGTTGTATATGTCATCTGCTAACAGAGTCGTAAGAATACATGCTCCATTTGTATCCGACAATGAGATTGAAAATATAAACAATTCTTTAAGATCTCAAGCAGAACCAGATTATGTAGACGAAATTCTAAATTTTGCAGATGAAAAAGAAATAGGTGATGGATCTAAAAATATGGGTGATAAAGATGAGCTCTATCAAACAGCTGTAGAAATCATAAAATCTGAAGGGAAAGCATCAACCTCTTTTTTACAAAGAAAACTACAAATTGGATATAATCGAGCAGCAAGAATAATTGATATGATGGAAGAAGAGGGAATTGTGAGTAAGGCCAATCATGTTGGAAAACGTGATGTTCTTTGATGATTAATAAGTTAATTTTTTTATTTTTTTTATTTTCAATTGTTGAGGCTGCGGCAAATATTAAAGAAAAAATTATTCAAAATTTAGAAACTACTAATAATTTGACATTTAACTTTGAGCAAAACGTTAATGGTAAAACAGAAAATGGTCATTGTGCTCTTTCATACCCACAAAAAATATTTTGTAAATACAATTTAAAAAATAATAAAATTTTAGTTTCGAATGGAAAATCTATAGTAATAAAAACTAATAGTAGCTATTACCTATATCCCCTTGAACGAACACCATTAAATCTAATATTAAACAAAAAATTTTTAATTAATAAAATAGAAAATTTAAATGAGAGGATCCTAGATAAAAAATTCATAAATTTTAAGTTTTTTGAAGAAGATTTTGAGGTGAATATTTTCTTTGATTATAACACCCTTGATTTAATCGGATGGCAAACTACGGATATTTATCAAAATCTTAGTATTACTTTTTTAGATTCAGTTAAAAAAAATCAAATATTGAATGATGATTTATTTGTTTTGCCTCAACAAAATTAAATTGAAATAGACTCTGTTTTATAGATTCTCATACCCCTTGAGATATAATTATTTAATGCGTTTTTATGGTCTAAAGAACAAGTATGTACCCAAACTCTATTAATATTTTCAGAAAAAGATTTTTTTATAGCTGATGTCAAAAGAAAAGAGCCTAATTTCTTATTTTGATATTCTTTAAGTAAGCCAAGATAAGCAATCTCTGTTTCCTTTTTTTCCTTATGAAAAATAAGTTCAAAGTATCCAGCCATATCGTCAGCTTTTTTAAGAATATAAGTTTTTACCTTTTGGTCAGAAATATATTCCATCCACTGCTTATCTGTCCAAACTAATCGATCCGTCCAGCGATGTTCTTTACCAATACTTTTATAAAAAAACTTATTTATTTGAAAATCTGTTGGATCACTAAGATCAATTAAACAGTCATCTGGAGAAAATTTTAATTTTTTTAAATCTTTAAGTGAATTGATTTCTAGGTAATTTCTTTCAACTTTAGTACTCACTCCACCATCTTTCCAACTTTTTCACCTCCAAACAGATGAAAATGTAAATGAGGTACTTCTTGACCGCCATGTTCAGAAATATTTGCTAAAGCGCGATAACCTTTGCCGCCGTCTACTGATATACCAAGTTTTTTTGCAACTAAATTTATACCCTTTAATAAACCTACCATTTCCTCTGGAGAGGCTTTTTGACTAAAATCATCAAGGTCAATATATTTTCCTTTAGGTATTACCAGTGCATGAATTTTTTTTTGTGGGTTAATATCATGAAATGATAAAACGTAATCATCCTCGTAAATCTTTTTACACGGAATCTCTCCCTTTAAGATTTTAGCAAAAATATTATTATCATCGTAGCTCATTTTTTTCTTTTGTTTAGCTCTTCCATTACATCCTCAATTTTCACATCATTTGCCTCTAGATACATTATCAAATGATAGAAAACATCAGCTGCCTCATGAATTTTATTTGAATTTTTTTCTACTGCCTCAATAAGTTCATTAATTTCCTCTAGTATCTTTTCTTTGCTAAAAGATTTATCACTAAGTAATTTATTAGTGTAAGAACCATCTACTGGAGTTTTTTTACGCTGTCTTGCAAGATTAAATAAGCTTTCTAAAGTATTAAGCATGTTAAATTCTAACAGGTATTCCTTTCGAGTCCAAATAGTCCTTGGCCTCTTTTACCGAGTGTTTTCCATAATGAAATATAGAAGCTGCCAAAACTGCACTAGCTTTTCCTAATTTAATTCCGTCCACTAGGTGATCTAAATTACCCACCCCGCCAGATGCAATGACTGGAATATTTACTTTAGATGAAATTTTTGACATGAGATCAATATCATAACCTACTTGTGTTCCATCTCTATCCATAGAAGTTACTAATAACTCCCCTGCACCATTCTTTTCCATTTGTTCAGCATACTCCAGCGCATCAATACCGCTATTATTTCTCCCTCCGTGAGTAAACACTTCCCACTTATCTCCATTTTTTTTAGCATCAATTGCAACTACAATACACTGAGACCCAAATTTTTTTGAACTATCAATAACAACTTTTGGATTTTCAACCGCTGCAGTGTTTATGGAAACTTTATCAGCCCCACAATTAAGTAATTTGTTTATATCTTCAATACTTCTAACGCCACCTCCTACAGTTAATGGCACGAAACATTTTTTTGAAGTTTTCTCCACAACATCGTAAATAGTATCTCTATTTTCATTAGAGGCGGTAATATCTAAAAAACAAATTTCATCTGCTCCACCATCACTATAAATTTCGGCTTGTTCCACAGGGTCTCCTGCATCTTTTAGACTAACAAAATTTATTCCTTTAACTACACGACCATTTTTTACGTCTAAACAAGGTATTATTCTATTTTTAAGCATCTTCTTTCACCAGATCTTCTAATTTTATATCTCCATCATAAATAGCTTTACCAACTATTATACCTTCAACATTTTTTAAATTCTTCGCTTTTTTAATATCATCTATAGATGAAACCCCACCTGATATAATTACGGGGCACTTTGACATCTTAGCAACTTTTATTGTTTCTTTTAAATTTGGACTTTGTTTCATACCATCCCTATCTATATCAGTATAAATCAATCTACTAACACCATAATCGTTGACTTCTTTTAAAAACTCTAAAGTCAATTGATTAGAGTTCTCTTTCCATCCAGATACTGACAAATGTCCATGTTTAGAATCTAAACCTAAAGCAATATGATTTTGAAATTTTTCACATGACTCTTTTAAGAAATTTTTGTCTTTAATAGCAGCACTTCCCAGAATTACTTTCTCAACACCAGCATCAATGTATTTTTTTATACTGTCAGAATTTCTAATACCACCACCTACTTCAACTTTTAAATTAAATTTACCAACTATATTCTGAATAATATCTAAATTTACTGTTTCGCCAGTTAAAGCACCATCTAAATCAACTATGTGTAAATTTTTAAATCCATGATCTTTAAATTTTCCTGCTTGTTCAATTGGAGACAATTCATACTCAGTCTTTTTATCGAAATCTCCTTTAACTAATCTTACACACTTTTTATCTTTAATATCTATTGCAGGAAATATTTTCATTTTACAAATTTATAAAATTATCAATTATCTTAAGCCCGATCCTATCACTCTTCTCTGGATGAAATTGGGTTCCAAAAATATTTTCTTTTTCAACCGAGCAAACAATATTTGATGAATAATCTGTTGTTGCTGAAATTACATTTTTATCTTCTGGAACAAATTCATAACTATGAACAAAATACATGTGTGAATTATTTTCTATATCTTTAAAAATTTTACTATCTTTGACAATATTAATTTGGTTCCAACCGATATGAGGAAGTTTAAATTTTCCATTTTGGTTATCTATTTTTGAAACTTTACCTGAAATCCATCCTAAGCCTTTAGTTTCAGTTTCTTCATAGCCAATATCGGCAAACATTTGTAAACCAACACAAATTCCAAGTAGAGGTTTTTTATTTGCTATTGCAAATTCATTTAAAGTGTCTGTAAGACCTTTAATTTTATTCAGGGCATCCACACAACTTTTGAATGAACCTTGCCCCGGTAAAACTACTTTGTCACTTGATTTTATCTTATTTAAATCAGAAGTAACCCCTATAGTTACCTTATCTTTTGCAACTTCTTTAAAAGAGTTTATTACCGAGCTTATATTGCCCGATTTATAATCAACAATTGTGACGTTCATTAAACTTATAAAGAACCTTTTGTAGAAGGTATCGTTTTTTTATTCCTCGGATCTATTTCCAATGCAGTTCTTAGAGACCTTGCTAATCCTTTATAGCAAGACTCGATAATGTGGTGACTATTGTCCCCATAAATATTTTCAACGTGTAGAGTAATTCCAGCAGCCTGAGAAAACGCTTGAAACCATTCTTTAAAAAGTTCTGTATCCATCTCACCAAGTTTTTCTACTTTTAAATTTACTTTCCAAATTAAATAAGGTCTATTTGAAATATCAATTGCAACACGTGATAAAGTTTCATCCATAGGAATCATTGCGTGAGCATATCTTCTTATTCCAACAGATTTTTTCAAAGCTTTTTTTAAGGCTTCACCAATAGCAATTCCTGTATCTTCAGTTGTGTGGTGTAGATCAATATGAGTATCTCCTTTAGCTTTTATACTCATGTCTATTGAAGAATGCTTAGATAGTTGTTCAAGCATATGGTTTAAAAAACCTATTCCTGTGTCAATTTTGTATTTACCTTTACCGTCAATATTTAAATCAACACTTATGCTTGTTTCTTTTGTTTTCCTACTTATTTTGCCTTTACGCTTCATAATTAAAAACAGGTATACATATATTATTCAATTATAGCAATAATACTAAACTTGGGCTTGAAGTATCGAATTTAGTATCCATTTATAAGCTATGACAACGATTGTGTTAGTTAGAAAAAACAACGAGGTGGTAGTAGCTGGTGATGGCCAAGTAAGCATGGGCAATACTGTCGTAAAAAGCACTGCCTCAAAAGTCAGAAAAATTGAGAAGAGAGATGTAGTAGCTGGTTTTGCTGGATCAACAGCTGATGCATTAACTTTATTTGAGAGATTAGAGGGAAAATTAGAAAAACATGCTGGTAACTTATCTAGAGCTGCTGTGGAGTTAGCTAAAGATTGGAGAACTGATAAATATCTAAGAAGATTAGAAGCACTAATGGCGGTGGGTGACAAGAGCAATAGTTATATAATTTCAGGCACTGGTGACGTTCTAGAACCTGAGGGAGATGTTATTGGTATTGGCTCTGGTGGTAATTATGCTTTAGCTGCAGGGAAAGTTTTAATTGAAAGTAATATATCAGCAGAAGAAGTTGCAAAAAAAGCAATAAAAGTTGCAGCTGATATCTGCGTATTTACAAATGAAAATGTCAAAGTTGAGAAAATATAATGGATAAATCAAACGTAACTCAATTGCATCCTAAAGGAGATCAGCAAAAAGAGGAGGCTTCATTAGTAAGCTCCTTGTCACCAAGAGAAATTGTCTCTGAATTAGACAGGTTTGTAGTCGGTCAAAATAAAGCTAAAAGAGCAGTTGCTGTTGCCTTACGAAACAGATGGAGAAGACAAGCTTTAAAAGGTGAAATGAGAAATGAAGTTTTACCTAAAAATATTTTAATGATTGGTCCAACGGGTGTTGGAAAAACAGAGATTTCAAGAAGACTTTCAAAATTAGCAGAAGCTCCTTTTGTAAAAGTTGAAGCAACTAGGTTTACTGAGGTGGGTTATGTTGGAAGAGATGTAGAGCAAATTGTCAGAGATTTAATTGAAATAGCAATTTCAATGGAAAAAGTAAAAAAAAGAAAAGAGGTCTACGCAAAAGCTCAAAAATTAGCTGAAGAAAAAGTATTGGATGCCTTAGTTGGAAAGAAAGCAAGTGCGGCTACAAGAGAAAGCTTTAGAAAAAGACTTAGAGACGGAGATTTAGATAATAACGAGATAGAAATAGCTGTTAGCGAAGGTAGTGGTAATAGTACATCATTTGAAATTCCTGGAATGCCTGGTGCCAATGTAGGAATGATTAATATTGGAGAGATGCTTGGAAAGTCTATGGGTAAGCATGAAAAAAAGAAAAAAATGACAGTAAAAGAATCTCACGAAATTTTGATAAATGATGAATCTGATAAGTTGATTGAACAAGATAAAATAATTAAAGCTGCAAAAATCTCTACAGAAAATAATGGAATAGTTTTTTTGGATGAAATAGACAAAATTTCTGGAAGAACAGACAGGGTTGGAGGAGATGTATCTAGAGAAGGTGTTCAGAGAGATTTATTGCCTTTAATTGAAGGAACAACAGTTAATACAAAATATGGACCTATAAAAACTGACCATATATTATTTATTGCATCTGGTGCTTTTCAATTAGCCAAGCCTTCTGATTTACTCCCCGAGTTACAAGGAAGACTGCCAATCAGAGTTGAGCTAGAGGCTTTATCAAGTGAGGATTTCAAAAGAATTCTTAAAGAACCTGATTTTAGTTTAATTAAACAGTATGTGGCTTTGTTAAAGACTGAGAATGTTGAGCTTGAGTTTACTGAAGATGGAATTGATGCAATCGCAAATATTGCGTCGGAGGTAAATGCAACTATTGAAAATATTGGTGCTAGAAGATTACACACAATAATAGAGAAAATCCTTGATGAAATTAGTTTCACTGCAACTGACAGATCTGGTGAAAAAATCTCAATAAATAAAGAATATATAAACAAAAATCTTGATAATCTTGTTAAAGATACAGATCTATCAAAATTTATTTTATAATTTTTTTTTTAAAAAAATATAAAAAGCCCCACTGCCACCATCTTCAATTTCAGCATCAGTTATAGTTTTTATCTTTTTCATTAAGCTTGAATTATTTTTAATAAAATCAGGAACAGAATTTTTTAAAATACCAAATTTCTTTGAAATATATGGGTCTTTATCATTTTGAGAATGCAGTCCTTTACCGGTAACTATGATAACTTTAGAGACTTTTTGATCAAAACAATCAGTTATAAAACTTTCAACTTTTTTGTTTGCTTCATCAAGTGTGTAACCATGAAGATCTAATGATTTAGTAATATGAAATTTATTCTCTTTATTTTCTAAATCTTTATTAGGTAACTTTTCATTTTTTTCTAAAAAATTTTTCCAATCTTTTTGATCTTTATCTGAAATATTACTTGTCAATTACGTGAGAGTATCAACTAATTGCCAATTTGGATTATTAGTGCTTGTATCTCTTGAAAATACCCAAGTATCATAAATCTTCTTAATCTTTTCTGGGTCTCCAGAAACTATTTTTTTATCCTTATCTCTGATACAGGTTATTACTTCACCTACAAATTCTACGGTTACCTTTAAAATTTTTCCTAAAAACTTATGCTCTTTAATGTTTGCAGAATTTACTCCAATAAAAGTGATTTCTGCAAAATGACCCCTTTTACCTCTTTCTTTTAGTGCGGTGTTAAACTGATCGTAAATTTTATTACTCAATAGAGGCTTGCTTGTAGTCAATTTATTGTCACTATCACCAAAATCTGTGATGATCGTTTCGTATGCTATCTTAGCACCCTTTAAGAAGTCTTTTTTGGCATTTTCATCGAAATCATTTTTTTTGTTTATCTTTGTTTCAGGATTTATATTTTTCATAATTTCCTCAAACTGAGGTGAAGCTTTTCCCTCAAAACCTGTTCTTTTTCCTAAAATCCCTCTAAGTCTTAAAAAAATGAAGCCAGCAATCATTGCTAATAAAATAATATCGATGTACTCAAAACTATAATTCATAGTCTAAACTTAATTACTATGTTGATTAATTTCAACTAACAATTACATTAAAGACAAATGAACACAGTACTTTTAGCTGTTATTTTAATCCCAATTGTGGAGATTTACCTTTTTATAAAGATCGGGTCTCAAATAGGAGCTTTCAGCACCATATTCTTGGTATTTTTTACCGCGGTTGTAGGAGTTTATTATGCCAGATACGAAGGAATTAACACTCTGAGATCTGGAATGATGCAAATAATTAAGAATCAAATTCCAGCCCACGAATTAATTTCTGGTGCTGCAATAGCATTTGCAGCTGTTCTGTTAATCATACCAGGATTTGCAACTGACTTGATTGGTTTCCTCTTAATCCTACCAATAACACGAAAATTAATATTAGGAAAATTTAACAAAAAATTTGAAAATAAAGATGTAAAGAAGAGTGATTTTATTGAGGGAGAGTTTGAAGATATAGAAGATGACAATGACAGAAAAATTTAAAATTTTAGCAAAATACATAAAAGATATGTCTAGCGAAACACCTAATGTTGAAACTTATATATCTGCCGGAAATAATATAGGTAAATATCAATTAGATATAGATATCAAATCAATAGCCCTAAAAAATAAAATGATTGAAGTAATTATAACACTAAAATTTCAACACAAAGATACTCAAGTCAAAAAATCTCATTTTGAAATTGTATACGCGGTGGCTGTAAAAATTGATGAGTCTATTAAAGAAAAAAAAGACTTAGAAAAAATTGTCTTATGCGACGTGCCTAATTCAGTTGTTTCAGAAATAGAAAAATCGTTTACGGATATGATGCACAATTCTGGATTTCCTAATATTAAATTAGAAAAGAAAATTGATTTCACAAAACTTTATTTAGAAAGATTAAATTAAAAATAGTTTTTTTTAAGTAATGTCTTTAAATAAGTTTGATGATTTTTAAGCTCTTCGAGAGATGGTTTGATAACTTTTGTGGAATAAATAACTTTTCCATTATTTAATTTTGAAACGTCTTCCTCTTTATTTTTAAAATCTAGAGTTGGTTCTTTTTGATCAATTAAGTTTATATAAACCTTGGCTAGTAGATCGCAATCAATAAGTGCAGTGTGTTGGACCCTTTTGGAATTATCTATTCTAAATCTCTTACATAAAGCATCTAAACTATTTTGGGAGCCTGGAAATTTGTTTCTAGCCAGTGATACCGTATCCACTACTTCATTATCGATTTTGTTTTTTCCAATTATTTTAAGTTCATTATTTAAATGAGATAAATCAAATTCTGCATTATGAATTATTAATCTTTTATCTTTTATAAATTGGAGAAAATCATCAGCAATCTCTCTAAATTTCATTTTGTCTGATAAAAAACTATCCGAGTAACCATGTACTTCAAAAGCTTTCTCAGATACTTTTCTTTCAGGATTTAGGTAACAATGAAATTTTTTTTTTGTTGGTATTAGATTATCTAATTCAATGCACCCAATTTCAACAATTCTATGCCCCTCTTTAACTGAAATACCTGTTGTTTCTGTGTCTAGAACAATTTCTTTCATATTAAATTTTCTATTATGTTCTTTACTCTTATTTTAACAGATTTTTTTTTAAAATTATTCTTTATTATGAAATGAGATTTCTTTTTTTTAAAATCAAGTGGCAGTTGAATTTTTTTAAAATTATCTAATAGTTTTGTATTAAAGTTTTTTCTTTTTTTTAATCTATTTAGAATTTCTGATTTCTTAGATTCTACAAAGATCAATATATCTTTTTTTTTATTAATCTTATTCTCTAAAAGAAGAGGAATATCTAAAACTACAATTTTCTTATGTTTGTTTTTTTTTAAAAAAATATACATTTTTTTTCTAACTTCATAATGTACGATTTTAACAATTTTTTTTAGATTTTGCTTATTAGATAAAATTGCATTAACGATTTCCTTTTTTTTAATTGGAAAAGTGTCAAAATATAAAGGAAGTTTTTTTTTTAACTTAAAAAATACTTTTTTGTTATTTTTATAAATTTTTGCTACCTCTAAATCAGCGATAAATACTGGAAAACCAAAACATTTAGCTACATAAGTTTTACCAGACCCTATATCACCTAAAATACCTATTCTTTTCATGCGTCTAAAAAATTTATTAAGTCCTCGTTAATTTCTGGTTGAACTTTATGCCATAATTTAAATGCCTCAAAAGCTTGATAAATAAACATCATTCTACCGTTAGAAACCTTACAGCCTAAGTTTTTTCCAGTCCTTAAAAAATTAGTTTCTTTTGGGTTGTAAATAACATCGTAAAATAGTTTTTCTTTATGTATATTATTAAAATTCAAACCTAGATTATCTTCGTTGCTCAAGCCCAAGCTGGTAGCGTTAATAATCATATCAAATTCTGGTTGATCTCCCCAATCAACTACATTTATATTTGAAAAATTTTTCTTTAAATTTTCAGCCTTTTGCTTTGTTCTATTGCTTATTATTATTTTCGAAACTCCTAATTTCTCCAAAGCATAAATTATGGAAGGTACTACACCTCCAGCTCCTAATATGAGTATTGATTTATTTTTTAATTCAAATTGAGTTTCCATTAAACTTAATTCAAAACCCTTTATGTCAGTGTTATGACCTATTAGTTTTTTATCATGCATATATATGGTGTTAACAGATTGAGTAATCCTCGACTCCTCACTTAGTTCATCCAAAAAAGGAATTACATCGCTTTTAAAAGGTACAGTAACATTTAATCCATCTAATTTATTATCCTTAATTTTAGAGACAACCTCCTGGATTTCACTCTTTTTTATTTTCTTTTTATCATAATTCGCATTGATATTATTTTTCTTGAACCAATAATTATGTAATTTAGGTGAGAGCGAATGCTCAATAGGATTTCCAATTACTAGATATTTTTTCATTTATAATTATCTAAATATTTTTTAATTTTTTCAACTGGAAGCCCCATTATTGTATTCTCATTTCCATTAATGCTTAAAAATAAATTTCGCCCCTCACCCTCTATTTGATAAACATTATAAGAATATAGCGCTTCATCAGAAATTTTTGCTAAATAACTTTTAAGCTCATTTTCTTCCATTTTTTTCATTGTCAGAATTGCTTTGTCTGTATGATTCCATACCATAGAACCATTTTTAGATATACATACTGAACTAATTAAATGATGTTTTTTACCATTAAGTTTTTTTAAAATTTCTAAAGCTTCCTCTCTATTTTCTGGTTTTGATATTAATTCTCCATCTAAATCGATAACACTATCGGCGCCTAAAACTAATTTATCAGAAAATTTTCCACTTATCTTATTAGCTTTTAATTCAGCTAAGTTTTTAGATATTAATTCTGGTGATGCTTTTTCTTTTAGTAAACTTAATTTAACAACATCTTCGTCGACATTGGATGGTTTTACTTCATTTAAAATATTGTGATCATCAAGAATTTTCTTTCTAACTTTGCTTTGAGAAGCTAGAATAATCTTAAGCATTTCCTTTATAAATTTCGTATATTTTTATTACTGAAGCAGCTGTTTCCTCTACAGATTTCCTTGTTACATCAATTGATGGCCATTTATATTTCTTAAAAGTATTTCTTGCCATGTCCACCTCCTTTTTAATCTGCTCCAAATCGGTGTATAATTTATTACTATTTTCTTTAAGAGAATTCATTCTATTTTTTCTTATTTCAACTAGTCTTTCTGGTTCAGTGTTTAATCCTATAACGCATGAAGTTTTTGGATTTTGTTTTAAAACTTTAGGAATAGAATCTTCGGTAATTAAGGGTATGTTAGAAGTTTTAAGTCCCTTATTTGCCAGAAAAATAGCAGTAGGTGTTTTGCTTGTTCTGCTAACTCCCAACAAAATTATATCAGATTCTTTTATTTCTTTAACGAGATTGCCATCATCATGGTTCATTGTAAATTGAATCGCCTCAATTCTTTTATAATAATCTTCGTCAAGAGCATATTGGCCACTTGGTTGGTGTGAGGCCTTTTGATTTAAAAGTTTTGAAAAACTTAAAATTAAATCCCCCAATACTCCGAAGCATGGAATTTTTTTTATATCACTATTTTTAGCAAGATATTTTGCTAAATTACTATCAACTATAGAATATAAAATTATAGAGTTTTTTTCTTTTTCCGCGTTTTCTAAAATTTTTAAAATTTGATTTTCCGTTCTTGTAAAAGAGTAAGTGTGTATTTTGTAGTTTATATTTTTAAATTGAGCTTTAATAGCTGTAAATATACGATCTAAAGTTTCACCGGTTGCATCTGATATAAGATAAATTTGATATAAATTACTCATGTATAATATGTGTATAAATTTGTATTATCATTATCATATTGAACATCTTTCATGTTTTTAAATTTATGTTGTAAAACAATGCTTTTATTAACAATATCAAACATGTTGAAGTCAAAAAAAATCATTTAATGTATTTAGTTAATAAGCTTCAATTTTGCCTATATATTTATTAAAATTTAAACTCTAAATGTTAACAAACTGTTTATAAAATGTTTAATAAATTTAATCACCACTATTCACAGATTATACTAACATTACAATTAAATATATTTAATTATTAATATGTCTCCACTTGAGGAAGTAATAATAAATAAAAAATGTAATATAAATCCTATTTGGATAATGAGACAAGCTGGAAGATATTTGCCAGAATTTAGAGAAATTAGGAAAAAAAATCCTGATTTTATAAAATTATGTCTTAATGAAAAATTATCAAGTGAAATTACCCTTCAGCCTTTAAAAAGATTTGATTTAGATGCAGCAATAATTTTTTCTGATATTTTAATGTTACCATACGGTTTAAATCAAAATGTCGAGTTTAAAAAAAATGTGGGTCCGTTACTTGGTGAACTAGATTTAAAAAAAATTTCAAAGATTGAAGAATTTAATTTTGTTGAAAAACTTTCTCCTGTTTACGAATTAATTAAATTAGTAAGTAACTCACAATTTACCAATAATAAAACTACTATAGGCTTTGTTGGAGCACCATGGACTTTATTGGTATATATGATGAATAAAAAGTCACCAAAATTAAATTTAAATGAAAATTTTTTTAAGGATAAACTTCTAATTGATAAAATTCTTAAAATTTTAGATAAATTTTTAAAAATACACATTAAGAATCAGATCGATAACGGCGCTCAGATAATTCAAATTTTTGATAGTTGGGCTGGCCTGCTAAATGAAAAAGATTTACGTTATTATATTTATGACCCTACATTGAGTTTGGTTAACTATATTAAATCTTTAAATGTCCCTGTTATTTGTTTCCCTAGAGGCATTAAAAATTACAAAGATTTTTGTGAAATTGTTAAACCAGACACAATATGTATTGATTATGAGATTGACCCAATAAAAATTAGCAAAGAAATAAAAATTCCTGTGCAAGGTGGAATGGATCCAAAGTTTTTGCTCTCTAATAAAGAAAGCCTGAAAAAGGAGGCAACAAAATATCTAGATATATTTAAAGATCACCCATATATATTTAATTTAGGACACGGTGTTCTTCCAGAGACGGACCCCAATATGATGGATTATCTAGTTAAAACTGTGAAAGATTATTAATGGAAAACAAAAAAGATCACCCACCAGTAAATTTTGGAAAAACTGGAGTTTTAATAGTAAATTTAGGAACCCCAGACTCAACGAGTTGGCTTGATATTAGAAAATATTTAAAAGAATTTTTGTCGGATAAAAGAGTAATTGAGGTAAATCCAATAATTTGGAAATTTATTTTAAATGTTTTTATATTAACTTTCCGACCATCCAAAACTGCGAAAGCTTATAAAGAAATATGGATGAAGGATAAAAACATTTCGCCACTTTTACACTATACTCAAAAACAAGCAGAAAAACTTTCAAACTTAATGTCAGAAAAAAATTTGTTGATAGATTATGCAATGCGATACGGAAATCCAAGTATAAGAAGTAAAATTGCAACACTTCATGAAATGGGATGTGAAAATTTAATAATACTTCCACTTTATCCCCAGTATGCTGCTGCAACCACCGCGACCGTTTGCGATGAAGTATATAGAACTCTTATGAAAATGAGATGGCAACCATCACTCAAAATAGTACCGCATTACGAATCTGATCCTTTATACATTGAAGCACTTGTAAATTCTTTAAAAAAAAAAATTAAAGAAATTAATTGGAAGCCAGATTTAATATTGGCTTCTTACCATGGAATACCGCAAAAATACTTTGATAAAGGTGACCCCTACCATTGCTATTGTCATAAAACTACCAGACTGATATCAGAAAAGTTTACTTCAATTGAGATTAAGACAACATTTCAGTCAAGATTTGGTCCTGAAAAATGGCTTCAACCTTACACAGACAAAACTTTAGAAAACTTACCTCAAGAAGGTAAAAAGAATGTTTTAGCTATATGCCCTGGATTTTCTTCAGACTGTGTTGAAACTTTAGAAGAAATTCAAATTCAAGGTAAAGAGAGCTTTTTAGAATCTGGTGGAGAAAACTTTGATATGGTGCCGTGTTTGAATGATAATGATGATCATATAGTTTTATTAAAATCTTTAATTCAAAAAAACACTTAACTAATGAATACCTATTTACTGTTTAAATCATTACACTTAATAGCAGTAATTTCTTGGATGGCTGGATTACTATATCTTCCAAGAATTTTTGTTTACCATTCCCAAAACAGCAATCAACCAATTATATCAGATGTGTTTAAGGTTATGGAAAGAAAACTTTTTTTTTACATTATGACACCAGCAATGGTTCTGTCTTGGTTGTTTGGTTTATTACTAATTAATGAAATAGGATTTCAACAACTTGGGCAAACTTGGATGATTTTAAAGTTAATATTTGTGGTCTTATTAACGACTTATCATTTATATCTGGGCAGAATTTTAGGACAATTTAAATTAGATCTTAATACCCATTCACATAAATTTTATCGATTTATTAATGAAATACCCACATTATTGCTTATTTTAATAATATTTGTAGTAGTTTTTAAGCCTATCTAGGGTTGAATATTTATAAATAGCATATATATTCTAATTATTATTAAGTCCTTAATAATTTTAAATCATGAACATTCAAGAATTAAAACTTAAATCATCTGAACAATTAATTACTCAAGCAGAGGAGCTAGGCATTGAAAATGCAAGTACACTAAGAAAGCAAGAAATTCTTTTTGCTATTTTGAAAAAGGTAGCTGAAAAAGAGGAAATTACTGGAGCTGGTGTTTTGCAATTACTCCAAGACGGATTCGGTTTCTTAAGGGCAATGGAGTCAAATTATCTTCCTGGACCTGATGATATTTATGTCAGCCCTAGTCAGATTAGAAAATTCGGTTTAAGAACTGGGGATACAGTTGAAGGTCCTGTAAGAGCTCCAAAGGAAGGTGAAAGATATTTTGCTCTTTTACAAGTAAGTAAGATTAATTTTGAGGAGCCAGACAAGTCTAGGCACAAAATAGCATTTGATAACCTTACTCCCTTATATCCAGATAAACAATTGGTTATGGAAGTTGAGATGACAAAACCTGACAAAAAGCAGGATTTAACACCTAGGTTAATTGACTTAGTAAGTCCGATAGGAAAAGGACAAAGATCAATAATTATTTCACCACCTAAGGCTGGAAAAACTATGATTTTACAAAGTATAGCTAACTCAATAGCTAAAAATTATCCAGAATGTTATCTAATAGTTTTACTTATAGACGAACGGCCAGAGGAAGTTACAGATATGCAGAGAACTGTAAAAGGTGAGGTTATAAGCTCTACTTTCGATGAGCCAGCGCAAAGGCACGTAGCTGTAGCAGAGATGGTTATTGAAAAAGCTAAAAGACTAACAGAGCATAAAAAGGACGTGGTCATTTTATTAGACTCAATTACAAGATTAGGGAGGGCTTACAATGCAGTAATTCCAAGTTCTGGAAAAGTTTTAACAGGAGGTGTTGATGCTAATGCATTGCAAAGACCCAAAAGGTTTTTTGGTGCAGCTAGAAATATAGAAGAGGGTGGATCATTAACAATTATATCCACGGCATTGATTGATACTGGTAGTCGAATGGATGAAGTAATCTTCGAAGAATTTAAAGGGACTGGTAATAGTGAAACAGTTCTTGATAGAAAAATTGCAGATAAAAGAATTTACCCAGCTATAGATATAACTAAATCTGGAACAAGAAGAGAGGAATTACTTTTTGATAAAAATGATTTACAAAAAATGAATGTTCTCAGACGTATTATTGCTCCAATGGGCACTATGGATGCTATTGAATTTATTAGTTCGAAATTAAAAGATACTAAAAATAATGCAGAGTTCTTTAACTCTATGAATAGACCATCATAATTTCTTTTTTCTTTCTAAGTAAATTAAAGTTATAATAAATTTATGACTATTTATGCTTTATCGTCTGGCCCCGGTGTGTCTGGGGTTGCAGTAATCAGGATTTCAGGCTCAGAGACCTCTAAGGTACTAAAAAAACTTACAAATAAAGAAATTCCTCAGCCAAGAATGGCAACTCTTCGAAAAATAAACAATATCAACACTTCTGAGCTAATAGATGAAGGTATTATTATATGGTTTCCAGGTCCTGAGAGCTACACAGGAGAAGATATGGCTGAGATACATGTCCATGGAGGCAAGGCTGTAGTATTGGCTGTTCAAAATGAAATTTCAAAAATTGAAAATTGTAGATTGGCAGAGGCAGGTGAATTTACGAAGTTGGCTTTTCAAAATGGTAAAATAAATTTATTAAAAGCAGAGAGTGTAGCTGATTTGATCTCGGCAGAAACTGAAATTCAGAGATTGCAAGCTGTGAAAATTATGAAAGGAAAATCTTCAAAAAAATTTAATGAGTTGAGAGAAAAATTATTGAAAATTTTGTCATTTGTTGAGGCAAAAATAGATTTTCCCGAGGAGGATTTGCCAGAAGAAAATTTAAAAAAGATAAAAGAGGATTCATCGAATGTCTTAAATGAGATTAAGAAAATTTTAAATGATCAAAAAGTTGGTGAGATAATTCGTGAAGGTTTTAAAATTGCAATTGTAGGTCCAACCAATGCCGGTAAGTCTAGTCTATTAAATAATTTATCAAACAGGGAAGTTGCCATAGTATCCGAAATCGCTGGCACCACACGAGATGTTGTAGAGACACACTTGAATATAGATGGGTACCCAGTTATTATTTCGGATACGGCAGGCATAAGAGACTCAAAAGATGAAATAGAAAAAAAAGGTATAAGGTTATCTCTAAAAAAAGCAGAAAATGCTGATTTGAAGTTAGTAGTAGTTGATGCCAAAAACATTGATTTAAGCGGTTTTTTGAATGACTTATTAAAAAAGGACGCGATACTAGTTATTAATAAATCTGATTTGTTGAAAGAAAAATTAGATTCTGAAATTTCTAAATTTAATCATGTTTTAATTTCACTCAAAGACAATCAAAATATAGATAAATTAATTTTAAAAATAAAAAATAATTTAGAAAATAAATTTATATCTGAAGAAGATATCTTAATTACAAGAGAAAGGCACAGACAACATTTGCTACACTGCGTTGATCACTTAAAAAATTTTTCAGATAAAAATGATAAAAAAGATTTTGATAAAGCTGCTGAGGATCTAAGGTTAGCTACAAGACAATTGGGTATGATTGTCGGTAAAGTCGACGTAGAAGAGATATTAGGTAGTATTTTCAACGATTTTTGTATCGGAAAGTAATAGCTGTTTTATTGGGTTTTTTTGATGCTTTTTACTGATTTTCGTTGCTAAACAACACTTTTTAAGAAAAAAAACAGAAATCTTGTAAATATTCTAATCGAATATAAATTTAGACCATGAAAAATGATTTACAATTTGATGTAGTTGTTATTGGCGGTGGTCATGCTGGTTGTGAAGCTGCAGCCTCCTCAGCAAGGCTTGGTATAAATACCGCTTTGTTTACACATAACAAGAATACAATCGGAGAAATGTCATGCAATCCAGCTATAGGTGGTTTAGGTAAAGGTCACCTAGTTAGAGAAATTGATGCTTTAGATGGTGTTATGGGAGAAGTTGCAGACAAGTCTGGAATACAATTTAGATTATTAAATAGAAGTAGAGGACCTGCAGTAAGAGGACCCCGAACGCAGTCTGACAGATCATTATATCGTAAATATATGCAAGAAAAACTTGTAAACCACTGTAATTTAAGCATTTTTTCAGATCCTGTAATAAAATTTATTTTCGAAAATAACCAAATAAGTGGGTTTATAACACTTAAAGGTAACAAAGTGAGTTGTAACAAGTTAATTTTAACAACAGGCACTTTTTTGAATGGTTTGATACATATAGGTGATGAAAGAACACCTGCTGGACGATTTAATGAAAAACCGAGTACAGGTTTAAGTGAACAATTAGAAAAGTATAATTTCAAAATTGGAAGATTAAAAACAGGAACACCTCCTAGATTAGATTCTAGAACAATTAATTTTGAAAATTTGGAAAAACAGTTTGCCGATGAAGATCCATATTTTTTTTCTTTTATGACCAAAAAAAATTTAAACAAGCAGGTTTCTTGTTCGATGACTTATACAAACGAAAAGGTTCATAAAATAATAGAAAAGAATTTATCTAAAAGTGCAATGTATTCCGGAAGCATACAAGGTGTTGGTCCTAGATATTGTCCGTCTATTGAAGACAAAATAGTAAAATTTGCTGATAAGACAAGACATCAAATATTTCTAGAGCCAGAGGGTCTAAATGATCATACTATTTACCCAAATGGCATATCTACATCTCTACCTGAGGTTGTGCAATATGAAATACTCAACAATATCAGGGGTTTAGATAATGTAAAAGTAATTAGACCAGGATATGCTATTGAATATGATTATATTGATCCTAGAGAGCTCTTTTTAACATTGGAGACAAAAAAAATAAAAAATCTTTATCTCGCTGGTCAAATAAATGGAACCACAGGTTATGAAGAAGCAGCTGCTCAAGGCCTTATAGCGGGGATTAATGCTGCTCTATCTTTAAAGAACATGGAACCTTTTATTTTAGATAGATCAGACGCATACATTGGCGTTATGATAGATGACTTAGTCACTAAAGGTGTTGCTGAGCCTTATAGAATGTTCACATCTCGAGCAGAATATAGATTAAGTCTTAGGTCAGATAATGCAGACTTAAGGCTTACTCATAAAGGAATTAAAATTGGTCTAATAGGAGAAAATAGAAAACAATTATTTGAGGATAAATTTAATAAATTAAGCAAAATATCTCTTCAAATGTCTAATTTAAATATTTCACCCTCTAAAGCAGATAAATTTGGAATAAAAATAGCGAAAGACGGTGTTTTTAGATCAGCAGAGGAAATTCTTACCCAAAAAAGTGTTGATATGACAAAAATAAGGAATATTTGGCCTGAAATCGCTGATTATGGGAATGAAATTGATGAGCAGATTGAGATTAACTCTCATTACAGAGGATATTTGAAGAAGCAAAAGGCCGATATTTTAGCTTTTAAACGAGATGAGAATTTAACAATACCAGATGATATTGATTATGATCAATTTTCAGGCCTTTCTAATGAGGTAAAAGCTAAATTTAAAGAAATAAAGCCTAAAACAATGGGTCAGGCCTTAAGAATCGATGGAATCACTCCTGCAGCTGTATATATTTTGTTGTCACACGTCAAAAGAAAGTCTATTAAGCATATAGCTTAATGGATAACTTAATTTTAAATTCTTATTCCAAAATTTCCAATTTGAATGTTTCACGTGAAACTTGTAATGAGCTCGAGAGCTTAATTACAATGATACAGGAAAAAAATCAGAAAATTAACATTATAAGTAAAAAAATGTTTGAAAAAGAGGCAATAAGAGAGCGCCATATAATAGATTCAGCGCAAATTATTGATTTTGTTGATTTAAATTGCAATACAACCTCAGATTTAGGTACAGGGGGTGGAATGCCCGGATTAATAGTGGCTATAGTCATGAAAAAAATTAAAAATGACCTTAAAGTAAACCTTTATGAAAAAAGCTACCATAAATGTGTTTTCCTGAAAGAAGTTTCAAAAAAATTGAATTTAAACACAGAAATAATTCAGAAAGATATTTTTTCACTTAAAAATATTGAAACAGGAACAATTATGTCCAGGGCGTTTAAGCCAATGCCTGTCATTTTAAACTTGGTTAATGAAAATTTTATAAAATTTAAAAATATTATTTTTTTTATGGGAAGTAGTGGAAGAAAAATTCTTAATGAAACACTTCAAGAATGGGATTTAGATTATGAAGAAAAAAAAAGTTTAACAAGTGACGACTCGTTTATATTAAATATTAAAAAAATTAAAAAAAAAATTTCATGAAAATTATTTCAATCATAAATCAAAAGGGTGGGGTTGGAAAAACAACAACTGTTATCAACTTAGCATCGGCGTTATCTCAACTTGGAAAAAAAATTTTAGTAATCGATTTAGATCCTCAAGGAAATGCTACTACAGGACTGGGATTATCCAACACCTCCCAATCTGACCAGACAATTTATGGAATTCTTAATGGCACAATGTCAATTTCAAATGTGATTAAAAAAACGGACTTTCAAAATCTTGATTTAATATCATCCAATGTAGATTTATCCGGTTTAGAGGTTGAGACGGCCGGTGATAGCGATAGAGCCTTCATTCTTAAGACCAAATTAACCTCCTATTTAAACGACTCTAGAGGATCATATGATTATATACTTATAGACTGTCCTCCCTCCCTAAGCCTATTAACAGTAATGGCCTTAGTATCATCTAATTCATTGCTCGTACCACTCCAAACGGAATTTTTCGCATTAGAGGGACTTACACAGCTAATGAAAACTATAGAGAGAATTAAAGCCAACTTGAATCCTGAATTAGAGATCCAAGGCATACTTTTAACTATGTATGATAGAAGAAATAAACTCTCATCACAGGTGGAACAAGAAGCAAGAGATTATTTCAAAGACAAAGTTTATCAAACAGTAATACCTAGAAACGTAAGATTATCCGAAGCGCCATCGCACGGAATTCCAGTTTTGATTTATGACAAAAATTGTCCAGGTAGCAAATCCTATTATAGTTTTACTGATGAATTTATGGCACAGGAAAATAAAATTGGGAGTGCAGCATAATGAACAAAATTAAAAAAGGACTGGGTAGAGGATTATCTTCTTTAATCGGTGAAACTAAGGTTGAGGATAAAACAAATAATCTAAGTTTGGCTGAGATAGTCCCGAACAAATATCAACCAAGAAAAAATTTTGATGAAGAAAACTTAAATGATTTGGTTAATTCAATAAAAGAACGGGGTGTTATTCAGCCAATTATAGTTAGAAAATCTAATACGAACAATTCTAAATATGAGATTATAGCTGGAGAAAGAAGATGGTTGGCTGCGCAAAAAGCAGGACTTCATGAAATTCCTGTAGTTGTTACAGACGCTGATGATCTAAAATCTTTAGAATTCGCAATTGTTGAGAACGTTCAGAGACACGATCTAAATCCTTTAGAGGAAGCACAAGGCTATAAAAGATTGATAGATGAGTTTGCATATGATCAAGATAAAGTATCAAAATTTATAGGTAAGAGTAGAAGTTATATTTCTAACTCATTAAGGTTACTTAGTTTACCAAAAGAAGTTCTTGAATTTGTAGAACAGAAAAAAATTACTGCTGGTCATGCAAAGATATTAGTTGGGTTGGATAATGCTGTTTTTTTGGCAAATAAATTTATTGAAAAAAAATTATCTGTAAGACAAGCAGAAAATTTAGTTAAAATATTTAGAAAAACTAAAAGAAATACCTCGAACAAAGGTGATTCAAATATTCGTGATTTAGAGAACTCTATATCTGAAAAAATTGGACTTAGTGTTTCTATTAAGAATAATAAAAACAATAAAGGCACTATATCATTTTATTACAAAGAGCTTGATCAGTTAAATAAGATAATCGATATAATTAAGTCCGGATACTAGTATCTTTAAACCTATCTAGAATCATATTGTTTATAATTTGATTAGAGACCTGAGGATTTTTTTTTATCAAACTTT
Organism: Pelagibacteraceae bacterium AG-430-P08; assembly: GCA_003212925.1. Classification (GTDB taxonomy): domain Bacteria; phylum Pseudomonadota; class Alphaproteobacteria; order Pelagibacterales; family Pelagibacteraceae; genus Pelagibacter. Next base: position 31,735 of record QCOL01000011.1, read on the forward strand.
CAGTGTTGTTTAAATCTACAATGAACGTTTCTATATCATCTAATTCCCATATTTTGATTTGTTGTTTAATTATATCTTTATCTTTCCAAAATATTGGAGGTTTAAACGCATTAATTGTTTGATCTACATTATTGGATTCTCTTAGACTCAATCTTAATTTTCTTAGCCTTTTTAATTTATTTAGAAAAGTTCTTAAAATTAAAATATTATCTTCACTAGACGGGATATTCTCATTTAGAATATTTAAAGTCTTTTTTTTATTTTTACATAAGCAGTTATCAACTAATTCATTGGCACTATAATTCTCACTCAAATTAGTTAGTTTAGATATATCATTTAAATCAATTTTCTTTTTGTCTTTAGATAAGAGAACTATTTTTTGTAATTCATTTTTAAGATTAATCCTATCACCTTGAGCCCTTTCAATTATTAAATTTAAATTTTCCTGTGATAAACTAATTTTATTTTCGGTTAAAATCTTTTTAGCAATCGTTATTAAAGTTTGTGGACTATCTTCGTAAAAAGGAACAATTAGTGCAATCTTCTCTTTTTCAAAAAGGTTTCTAATTTTAGATTTTTTATCTAATCGTTTTGCTATCAAAATAATTACAACGTCACTAATATTATCTGAGATTATTTGCTTAATTAGGTCAACACTTTTATCGGTAATTTCTGAAACTAAAATTAACTTTTCATTTTCAAAAAATGATTTTGAATAAATATTTTCAAATAAAAGTTGTTTATTTTCGATTATTTCTTTCTCGTTATATTTAAAAGTATTTTCTTTAGTAAATTCATTAAAGTTGGATTGAATAACATCAATTTTTTGACCCTCATTTTCACCATAAAATAGATAAAAATTTACTTTTCCTTTGTATTTACCTACCTCATAAAACTTACATATCATTTTGAATTACACTAAAAAAAATGCCTATATCTTGAACGATTTTAAATACCATATTTTTTTCAAGCTTTTTTTTGTACTGATTTAACTCAAATTTGTTTTCGATTGAGTCATAAGTTATTTCTTCAATAAATTTCTTGTTAATTACTCTAGCATTTGTTTTATTAATCAAATCTAAATTCACCTCAATCGTACTTTTGAAACTTGAAGGATCTCCTTTTTTATCTTTAGTTACTATTACTTCTCTTTTATTAATCTTTAAATTTACATTAAAAATATTTGAATTTTCACCTTCTTTAAATTTTTCTAAACTTTTTATGATTTCTCTACCAATTTCATTGTCACCCGAGAAATTGATAACATCTAATTTAAAATTAATTTTTTGGTTAGTTTGATAAATTGGCGAATAACCACAAGACAATAAAAATAAAAAAATAAGTGTGTATTTTATGTTTTTGATCATTATTCTATAATAAAGTTTATTAGTTTATTTTCTATATATATTGTTTTTATTATTTTTTTATTATCGATATATTTCTTTATTTGATCATCATTTTTAATGTTTTTAATTAAAGATTCTTCATCTATTGATTTATCAATTTGAAAAACCTTCCTTTTTTTACCATTTATTTGAGTTACAATATTTATGATTTCTTCATTTAAAAATTTTTCATTTATAGAGGGCCATTGAAGATTTTTAACTGGTTGATTTAATTTCTCAAGACATTCATTAGAAAAATGAGGGATTATAGGATTAATAATCTTTAGAATTTTTATGTAATTTTCAAAAAAGTTACTACCCCAGTCTGACTTGTTTGTTTGCTTGTTATAAAAAGTGTAAATTTTGTAAATAGAAGCTATTACAACATTAAAACCAAATCTGTCCAAATCATCAGTAATTTTTTTTACAATTTGATTTGTAAATTTTTCTAAAGCTTTATCAAATTCAGAAAATTCTTTTTTATTAGAAACTATTTTCTCATTAAGTGCCCATAATTTTTGTAAAAATTTGAACGACGCTGAGATTCCACTGTCTGACCATTGAATATCTTTTTCTGGAGGACTGTCGGATAATATAAATATCCTGACCGAGTCTGCTCCATAAAGTTTTATTATTTTTTCTGGATCAACAGTATTTTTTTTAGATTTTGACATGGATTCAGATGGACCAACGATAATTTTTTTTGATGGATCTTTATTTTGATAATAATTTTTTCCATCTTCGCTAAAAACATCTTCAGGATAAACCCAATTATTGTTATCGTCTCTATATGTTTGATGACAAACCATACCTTGGGTAAATAATCCTTCGAACGGTTCTTTTAAACTCGTTTCTTTATTATTAAGACTTATTGCTCTCATGAAAAAACGCGAGTAAAGCAGATGTAAAATTGCATGTTCAACACCACCAATGTATTGATCCACTGGCATCCAATAATCTATATCTTCAATATCAAAAGCTTTATTTGTATTTTTGGCTGAACAAAATCTTAAATAATACCAAGAGGAGTCTACAAAAGTATCTAAAGTATCTGTTTCTCTTTTACATTTTTTTCCATCAATTACAACTTCCTTCCATTCTGTTTGAGAGTCTAATGGATTACCATTTGTATTAAGTTCAATTGCCTCTGGTAGTGTAACAGGTAAATCTTTTTCTGGTATTTTGATAACATTATTATTTTCATCATAAGCTATCGGAATTGGACAACCCCAATATCTCTGTCTGGATATACCCCAGTCCTTTAATCTATAATTAGTTTTTTTCTTTCCTAATTTTTTTTCCTCTAAAATTTTAATTGTTTCATCGATTGAATTTTGTGGTGCTGATAGACCATTTAAAAATTTAGAATTAATTATAACTCCTGCTCCTGTAAATGCTTCTTTTTGAACTTGATAATCATTAGACTCATTATCAGGCTTTACTACTGTTTTTATTTGAAGATTATATTTTTTTGCAAAGTCAAAATCTCTTTGATCATGTGCTGGACAACCAAAGACAGCTCCAAATCCATAATCCATCAGCACAAAATTAGCAAAGTAGACCGGCACTTTTGATTCATTATCCAAGGGATTGATAGCCTCTAGTTCAGTTTTAAAACCTATTTTCGTAGCTTGAGCTATAGATTCCTCAGTAGTTCCTGTTTTTGAACATTCTTTTTTAAATTTAATAAAATCATTATTTTTTTCATAATACTTTGAACAAGGATGGTCAACTGATAATGCTAAAAAGGAAAACCCAAACAATGTATCCGGTCTTGTTGTATAACACTTGATAGATTTTATATCTTTTGAACCCTCGATTTTAAAGTCTATCTCGCACCCGAAAGATTTCCCTATCCAATTTTTTTGCATTGTTTTTACTTTGTCTGGCCATTGACTTAATTTATTAAGATCATTTAAAAGATCTTCAGAGAAATAAGAAATTTTGAAAAACCATTGATTTAATTTTTTCCTTTCAACAACTGCTCCTGATCTCCAACCTTTTCCATCAATGACTTGTTCATTCGCAAGAACTGTTTTATCAACTGGATCCCAATTAACGTAACTTTCTTTTCGATAGACAAGACCCTTGTCATAGAGATCTAAAAAGATTTTTTGTTGATGTTTATAGTATTCAGGGGAGCAGGTCGAAATTTCTCTATCCCAATCTATTGAAAGGCCTAGCATTTTTAGTTGAGATTTCATTATATCAATATTTTTTTCAGTCCAATCTTTTGGGTTTAAGTTATTCTGTCTAGCAGCGTTTTCTGCTGGCATGCCAAAAGAGTCCCATCCCATTGGATGAAGCACATTATATCCTCTAAGGGTTTTAAATCGTGAAAGAACATCACCGATTGTATAGTTTCTAACATGACCCATGTGAATTTTACCCGAGGGATAAGGAAACATTTCTAAACAATAAAATTTTTCTTTATTTTTATTAATTACTGACTTAAAAACTTTTTCTTTGTCCCAATAATCCTGCCACTTACTTTCTGATAACTTAAAATTATATCTTTCCACAGTTTTTTTGGATTATTTTATTTTTTCTTTTTTTCTCTGCTTTTTCTATTGGTATCACCATCACCCATTATGTAAGGATTTTCTTTTTTATATTTCTCAATTCTTTGCTTTTGATATTTTGTTGCTTTTTTTAGTATATTAAGATTTAGGTCAGCAACGAGGTCTGTATTATTTTTACTAATTGAACAATTGGTTAAATTTTCTGAGCACTTCTTTAAAAATATATTTATGTCTAATGCATCTGATCTAATTTCATTAGTTAGAAATCTTACTGAAATCTTAACAGACTCGTTTGGAGTATTATTTTCACTATACCAATCGGTAACAACTATACCTCCACTGTAGTTTGCAGACACTAAAGGCATAAAATCTAAAGTGTCTAATGTAGCCCTCCAAAGTGGATTGGAGCTCGCAAAATCGTAGTTATTACCTTTTTGCATTTTGTTCATAAGTCTAAACCCTTTTCCCTCTTCAATATTTTTTTGTACTCTGTCTCTAACATTTATAGGAACATCTTTTTCTGCATCTACTCTTTTAGGTTTAAATGGCCCACAAGCACTTTGAGGTAACAGGACCAGAACTGATAGAAGAGTAATTATAAGGCGTTTTGAAAACATGATATTTACTAAAATATAAGCTTTTAGCACAATTTATTATGTTTCAAATTAGAATATCCTTGTATTCAAATTATCAAGGAAATAGGAAAAAAAAGTGATGTAAAAATGCAACACTATTATAAATTATAGTTAAATTTCTTAGAATTTAATAAGAAACTGCTTAATCTTTGCTAGAACAACCCTGTTTATAATTAATTATAAAAAGGAGTAAATTTATGAACAAACTAACAAAAGTAGGTTTAACTGCTTTAGCTACTTCACTTGTTGCAACAGCATCTTATGCTGGTGAGCTAAGTGTTTCAGGTAGTGCGTCGTTAACTTATACAGGTCTTGACACTAACACGGACACAAATCCGTGGGCAATGGGAGACAGTATTAAGTTTAATGGAAGTGGTGACCTAGATAATGGTATGAGCGTATCTGTTTATTACGAAATAGATGGTGCTAATTCTGGTCACAAAGTTTATGATGACTACAATCTAAAACTTGGTATGGGTGATATGGGAACATTGTCATTCTCAGGTGCTTCATCAAGTGGAAGCGGAGTAGACTCTGTTAAAGATATCGTTCCAAATGCTTATACACCAGTATACGAAGCTGCTAACGAACAAGGCGGTGCTGCTGACAATGGTTTACTTGATACAACAGGTAACACTCAAACTGGTCAGTGGGGATACGATGTAAATGCTGCAGGTTTTGATTTATCTGTATCTTACAACCCGAAACCAGGTGCTGCTGCACAAGCTGAAACAGGTTATTCAGTTTCTTACAGTGGTTTAATGGATGGTTTAACACTAGTTTACGGTATGTTTGATGACGGTGATACAGCTGAAGCTGATACTATTGGTGCTAAATACACTATGGGTAATATGACAGCTGCTATCCAGTCAACTAATGTAGACTACGAAGCAACTACTGCAACAGACCAAGATGCTACTCACATGGGTGTATCTTTAGCGATCAACGATGATCTAACTGTATCTGCAGGTAGACAAGAAGTTGAGTTCGATGGTGTTGGAGAAGATGAAGTTAACACAGGTATACAAGCATCGTACACTATGGGTTCAATTTCAATCTCAGCTGCTATCAACAGTGTTGAAAGTGCTGGTGGAAGTGCAAACAAAGACGCGGAAGCATCTATTTTCGTAGCTTCATTTGCATTCTAATCGTA
>QCOL01000012.1 GCA_003212925.1 Pelagibacteraceae bacterium AG-430-P08
ATAAAGTTTTCTTCAAGATTTTTTAGATCTATTAATAACTTAATCTCAGCATCTAATGCTATTGGTGAGGGAAATTTGAATACTAAAGTTCCTGAGATAAAAACTGATAAAGATTTGGAGAAATTGAATAAAAACTTTAACTCAATGATAATACGATTAAAAAATCAACAAGAAAAATTGATAATCAATGAAAGACATGAAGCTTGGGGAAATCTTGCTAGAAAACTTGCTCATGAAATTAAGAATCCACTTACACCTATTCAACTTACTATTGATAGAATTAAGGAAAAATATTCTCAAAAAATGGAGAATAATGAAAAACATAATTTTGAAGAAAACTTAAAGATAATAAATAATCAGATAAATCAGATTGAAAATTTAGTAAATGAATTTTCTGATTTCGCAAGAATGCCTAAACCTATTTTTAAAAATAATGATTTGATTAAGATTATTAATGATAATATAAAATTTTTATCTCAGGTTGATCCCTCAATAAAATTGAATTTTATTTCAAATGATTCTGAAATTTTATTAGAGAGTGACAAAGAACAAATTAATAGAGTATTTTTAAATTTAATAAAAAATTCTATTGAAAGTATTCAACAAAAAGCTGAAAATCATAGTAATTTTAATAAAATAATAACTATTGAAATTTACGAGAAAAATAACCAAATATACATTATAATTATTGATAATGGTACAGGTTTTGGAATTTACAAAAATAATGTAAATGAAATTTTAAATCCATATGTAACAACTAAAAAAAATGGTACAGGATTAGGACTTTCAATAGTAAATAAAATTATTAATGATCATAATGGAAAATTAAATTTTATTCCAATCTCAGATGGAGCAAAAGTAGAAATTATATTTAATTAAATGAGTAAAGAAATTTTAATTGTTGATGACAATTCAGACATAAGGAATATCTTAAATGACCTTATTATTGATGCTGGATATAAAACAAGAATAGCTGCAAATTACAATCAAGCTTTAAAAGAGATAGATAAAAAAATGCCTGATGTTGCAATTCTTGATGTGAAATTAGACAAAGGTGATAATGATGGTATCCAACTTTTGTCTCACATAAAATCTAAAGATAATAATGTTCCTGTTATTATGATCTCTGGACACGCAAACATTGAAATGGCTATTAACTCATTAAAGCATGGTGCTTTTGAATTTGTAGAAAAACCTTTTGATAGAACAAGATTATTAAACTTTATAAACAGAGCTGTAGAGAATTTGAATTTAAAAAATCAAAATAAAGATTATGAAAATAAACTTTTTTCTTCCTTTGAATTAATCGGTGAAAGTAAAAATATTTCAAATATAAGAGATCAAATTGAAAAAATATCATTAACTGAAAGTAGAATATTTATTAATGGTCCCTCCGGTTCAGGTAAAGAGTTAATTGCAAGAAAAATTCATAAAAAGTCTAAAAGAAAAAATAATCCTTTTGTGATAATAAACGGAGCTTTACTTGATAAAGACAAATATGAGTTAGAATTATTTGGTGAAGAAAAAAATGATGGATCAATATCTTATGGAGCTTTAGAAAAAGCAAATAAAGGTACATTATTGGTTGATCAAGTTACAGAAGTCCCGTTAGATATTCAATCAAAAATATTAAGAGTTTTAACGGATCAAAAATTTAAAAGAGTTAATGGAAATAATGATATTAATGTTGATGTAAGAATAATTTGTTCGTCTAGTAAAGATTTAAAAAATGAAATCCAACTGGGAAATTTTAGAGAAGATTTATTCCACAGACTTAATGTTTTTGAAATAAATATTGATCCTTTGAGTAAGAGAATTTCAGATATTCCTCTTCTGATTAAATATTTTACAAAAAAGATCTCAGAAAATTATAATATTAAAACTTTTGAAATTGATCTAAACAATAGTTATATTTTAAATCATGAGTGGCATGGTAATGTAAGAGAGTTGAGGAATTTAATTGAAAGAATCGCAATTTTACAACCAAATACGCAGGATAAAATTTCAAATATTATTAAAGAATCTTTAAAAAGTGTTATTAACAACAATAAATTAAACGAAAATGATCTATCTGTGCCATTAAAAGAGGCTAGAGAAAAATTCGAAAAGGAGTATTTAACTATACAACTTAAAAAATTTAATGGAAATATATCAAAAACAGCATCATTCGTTGGTATGGAAAGAAGTGCACTTCACAGAAAGCTTAAAGGTCTAGGAATAAAAGAATTTAATTAGAATGAATATAATTATTTGTGGAGCTGGCAGAGTAGGATTCACCATTGCAAAATTACTTAGTGAACAGGGTCACTCTATCACTGTAATTGATCAATCAAGTGAGGATATTCAAAAGATAAATGACTCGTTAGATGTTAAAGCTATAGTTGGAAAAGCTACTTATCCTTCAATTCTTGAAAAGGCAAATGCAAGTGAAACAGATATGATTATTGCGGTCACAAGAAATGATGAAATTAATATGTTAATTTGTCAAATTGCTTTTTCTATATTCAATATTCAAAAAAAAATAGCAAGAATAAGGTCTCAAGATTATTTAAATCCTAAATTTACAAGAGTATATAATAAAGAAAATTTGCCAATCGATGTAATAATTTCTCCCGAAATTGAAATTGCAAAATAAATTCAAAGAAAATTGGAAGCGCCAGGAGCACTTGATAGCGTTCCATTTGCAGATAATCAAATTAGGCTTTTAGAAATATTAATTAAAGATAATTGTAAATTAATAGGTCTAAAGTTAAATGAATTAACAAAAAAATTTCCTAACCTTGAGGCTAATATAATAGCAATTATAAGGGGAGATAAATCTTTTATTCCAAAAAAAACTGATCAAGTTCAAGAGAATGATAAAATTTATGTAATTAGTAATTCTGCTCAAATGGTAGAAACTTTAGAGGCTTTTGGCCATACTGAAAAAATATCTAAAAAGATTTTGATAATTGGAGGAGGAAATATTGGCTTCAACTTGGCAAAAAATATTGAGGAAACTCTTGAAGGAGTAAGAGTTAAAATAGTAGAGAAAGATAAAACACGTGCAGAATTTTTAGCTAATGAATTAAATAATTCAATTGTAATTAATGGAAATGGACTAGATGAAGAAGTTTTATCTGAAGCAAATTTAGATGAAGCAGAGACAGTTCTCGCATTAACAAATGATGATGAAGATAATTTAATGGTGAGTGTTCTTGTGGAGAAATTTGCCAAAGATCAAAAAGATATTAATGACAAAAGAACAATGGCTTTAATCAATAAACCCAATTATTCATTATTACAATCTTCTTTAAAAATTGATGACTTGATCGATCCAAGAATGAATACAGTATCAAGTATCCTCAAGCATGTTCATAAAGGAACAATTGAGAATGCATACACAATATCCAATGGTGAATACGAGGTAATAGAGGCTGAAATAATTGAAACGTCTGAATTGATTAATAAAGAATTAAAAAATGCAAATTTACCAGATCAAATCAGAATTGGTGCAGTGTTGAGAAATAAAAAAGTAATTATTCCAAAATCAGATTTTATTTTTCAAAATGACGACAAAATTGTTTTGATAGTCAAAAAAGATACTATATCAGTTATGGAAAATCTTTTTAGATTAAGCTCTATTTAATTTAATGTTTGGTTTGCAGATTAAATACTTGAGTTTATTTTTTGGTATCACATCAGTTTTATCTTTTTTTAATATAATTTATTCATATTATTTTAATCTTTATTTGAATTTAGACACATATTATTACACATTTATAACCTCCATTTTAATTTTTTTAATTTTTTATAAATTCGGAAAAGAAAATAAAAAATCAAATATATTTGAAAAAATATTAACTATTTTTTTAGGTTATCTATTAATTCCTCTAGTTTTGTCTATCCCAATATATTTTAGTATTTATGATCTAACATTTTTAAATTCATATTTTGAGTCTATTTCAGGGTTTACATCTACAGGATTTTCAATTTTTGAAAATATAAAACTTATTGACCAAAGTTTGATTCTTTGGAGATCTTCAATTCAATGGATTGGAGGTTTATATTTTTTATTTTCAATTATTTATTTGATAGATATTTATGATGAAAGTTTTAAAAAAACATTAACAAACTTTACATCTTTTAATAGTTCGGAAAGTTTAAAACAAGCAATTAAAATTTTTGTATTATATTCTTTACTCACAGTTTTCATATTCATATCATTGAATCTATTATCCATAAGAACATTTGACTCCTTAAATCTTGCTTTAACAATAATTTCATCTGGTGGATTTTTACCGGTTAATGATTTATCTAATATAATAAAAGATAATTATCAATTAACAGCTCTGTCCTTATTAATGCTTTTTTCATTTTTCAGTTTATTTTTTATCTATAATTTACTTTTTTCCAAAAAAAAAAATATTAATTTTTTTTATGAGGATTTACACTTAGTTATATATTTAATAGCTGTAGTATCTATCTTTTTTATATTTTTTAGTTTTAATTATGATTTTTTATATAATTTTTTAGCTATAACTAGCAGTATATCAAATATTGGTTTTTCACTTAATTCCCAACAGACTAATTTAGATTTAGTTTATTTAATATTAGTAATCATCGGCGGCTCTTTTTTTTCAACTAGTTCTGGATTGAGATTTATTAAAGTATATTCACTTTTTAAATTTTCTTTGAATCAGATTTTATCTTTTAGTAAACCAAAGAATGTTTTTATGAACAAACTTATCTTTACAAAAATAAATTTTAATCCTGATGAAATAAATAAATACTTTTTAACAATAACAATTTTTATTCTATCTTTATTCATATTAATTTGTCTATTAAGTCTAGGCGGAATCGACTTTGTAAAATCAATTAAATTGTCAATTCTTACTTTAATGAACACTGTTAATTCTTCAATTTATGGTTTAAACGAATTTAATTTTAATAATCTTGAATTTTTTACAAAATATTGTCTTATTTTCTTTATGATTGTTGGAAGAATAGAGTTGTTAACAATATTACTTCTTATAAGAAAATTTCTTTTTAAAAATTAGATAATTATTGTATATGTATGTCAAAACTATTTGCGCCCTTAGCTCAGCTGGATAGAGCATCGGTTTTCTAAACCGAGGGTCGTAGGTTCGAATCCTTCAGGGCGCGCCAGACACCATTTTTCTCTCCAATTATAATATAATTATTCTCTTGACTAGAATTTTATGAGGTCAAAAAAACCAATAAATTTCTCTTGAAGAGTATTTTTGAACATGCTTAAATTAATAATATTCAAAAGTAATTTTGAATTATTTGTTAACAAATAAATAAACAATAGGAAGAAATATGTTTAAATACTTAAAACAATTAACTTCTTTAGTTGCTATGGTAGCTGTGTTGTTCACTTTTACAACAGAGTCTATGGCTGCTAAAAAATCTAAAACACTTAAAAACACTCAAAAGAAGGGTTTTGTAAGATGTGGAGTATCTCAAGGTCTTCCAGGATTTTCTAATGCTGATGCTGCAGGAAATTGGACTGGTATTGACGTTGATGTATGTAGAGCAGTAGCTGCCGCAGTACTAGGTGATGCAAACAAAGTTAAGTTTACACCATTAAGTGCTAAAGAAAGGTTTACAGCTTTAACTTCTGGTGAGATTGATATCTTATCAAGAAACACAACTTGGACTCTTTCTAGAGATGCTGATATCGGACTTACATTCGTCGGAGTAAATTTCTACGATGGCCAAGGTTTTATGGTTAGAAAAAGTTCTGGTATTACTTCAACAAGCCAATTCAAAGATGGTATCTCAGCTTGTACTAACATTGGTACAACAACTGAGTTAAATATGAGAGACTTCTTTAATTCTAAAGGAATCAAATACGAACCAGTTGCTTTTGAAAAAGCTGATGAGGTTGTAGCTGCTTATGATGCAGGTAGATGTGATACTTACACTACTGATAAATCTGGTCTTGCTGCACAGAGAACAAAAATGTCTAATCCAGATGAACACATTGTGTTACCTGAAACTGTTTCAAAAGAGCCATTAGGCCCTGTTGTAAGACAAGGTGATTCTGTGTGGGAAGATATCGTAAGATGGTCATTAAATACTATGATCGAAGCAGAGGAATACGGTATTACATCAGCAAATGCAGATATGATGAAAACTTCTGATAATCCAGCTATCAAAAGATTAGTTGGTGCAGAAGGTGAATTAGGCGCTGCTTTTGGTCTTGATAACGACTGGAGTCTTAGAATTATTAAGCAAGTTGGAAATTATGGTGAAAGCTATAAAAGAAATATAGCTGACACTGGAATTTTACCTGATAGAGGTCCAAATGAGTTATGGACTAAGGGTGGAATTCTTTATGTACCACCTGCAAGATAATTGCATAATTAAATGATTAAAAAGGGCTAGATTTTTCTAGCCCTTTTTTTTATAAGCTTCTATATTATTTCCATCGTGAATTTTAAACTTAAAGATATTGTTCCACAATTAATTACAGTTACTGCTGTCGTACTAGTCTTTGGTTTTTTTACCTATAACGCTCAGATTAATATGGAAAACAGAGGGATTGATTTCGGTTATGGGTTTTTATCTCAAGAATCTTCATTTGATGTTCAATTCTCATTAATTGAATATGATGGATCTCATTCTTATTTTAGAGCATATTTAGTCGGTTTATTAAATACGATACTAGTTTCAGTTATTGGGATTATAATTGCAACTATTCTTGGTGTAATAGTTGGTGTAGCAAGGTTATCCCCAAATTATTTAATAAATAAATTTGCAGCTTTTTATGTTGAATTTTTTAGAAACATACCATTATTGCTTCAAATATTTTTTTGGTATTTTGCTGCGTTAAGAGCTTTACCTCTTCCACAAGATGCAGAAGCAATTTTTGGTGTTTTTTTCTTAACAATTAAAGGTTTATATGTTCCAGCGTTTATTTGGCAAAATTTTAGTGTTTTCTTTTATTCAATTGTTGCAGCGATAATTGCAATAGTTGTTATTCGTATTCATGCTAAGAGAGTTCAAGAAAATCAAGGAAAACAAATACCAGTATTTTTGATATCAATAGGATTAATATTTATTTTACCTCTTTTAAGTTTTTTGATTGGTGGAGTAGGTATTTCATTTGAAGTTCCTGTTTTAAAACAATTAGCTACAACCTCTTTTATATATGAAGGTGGAGTAAGTTTACCCCCAGAATTGATAGCCCTTACTTTATCTTTATCTCTGTACACAGCTACTTTTATTGCAGAATGTGTAAGAGCAGGAATTCAAGGTGTAGGTAAAGGGCAAAAAGAGGCTGCTGCATCTATAGGATTAACTCCAAATCAGGTGCTTAAACTTGTAATTATGCCTCAAGCTTTAAGAATAATAATTCCACCAACAACAAACCAATATTTAAATTTAACAAAAAACTCATCCTTAGCAGCAGCTATTGCTTATCCAGATTTAGTTTTAGTATTTGCAGGGACTGCATTAATGCAAACTGGTAAAGCTATTGAAATAGTTTCTATAACCATGTTCACATATTTAACCTTGAGTATTTCAATTTCACTTTTAATGAATTGGTATAACAAAAAAATTGCAATACAGGAAAAATGATGTCAAAAATAAATTTTTTAAGACCTGATAAAAATAATCTAAATACTTTCTTATACCTAGGTTCTTTTTTATTTTTTATTGGAGTATTGGATGTTTTTTTCAATTCATTTTTTAGTTTAAATTTAACTGGTTTTTTACCTGGTTTTTTAAGTTTTTTATTTCCATTAATATTAGGTTTTATTGGACTTTATTTTATAAGAATAGAATTTAGCGGAATAAAACAATTAGATCTTTTAAATAAACATATAAATACCAACAACTTTAATGCAGTTCTGTCATTGCTAATTATATTTGTTATTATCAAATCTCTTCCACCTATTCTTAGTTGGTTTGTAATAGATGCTAGTTTCGCAGGAGATACTAAAGATGTTTGCACTGGTTCAGGAGCTTGTTGGACATATATTAAAGTCTGGATGAGAAGATTTATGTATGGGATGTACCCAAATGCCGAACAATGGAGAATAAATTTATCATTCATAGCTTTAGTATTAATGGGTTCAGTTGGTTATTTTGCAACTGATAGATTTAAGAAATATTTAACACTTTACTATGTTGTTATTTATCCCCTGATTGCATTTTTATTTATTTTTTTCTTTATATCTGGTGGTCCTGTATTTTTTGATTTTTCATATGGAATCATTGCAGCTATTTTATCTATTATTTTAGGATTTTTTATACCCGCTAAATATAAATTCTATTATTTTTTAATTGTACCTTTAGCCCTTTATATAACTTTAAAGTATTTTATATTTTTTGAGGAGTATGTCGAGCTAGGTAAATTAGACGGTTTAAATTGGGTTGAAACTGGAGCTTGGGGAGGATTATCTTTAACTTTCATAATATCTTTTTTCTGCTTAATTTTCTGTTTTCCAATAGGTATGGCTTTTGCTCTTGGTAGAAGATCAAATTTTCCTCTAATTAGATATATTTCAGTTGGCTTTATTGAATTTTGGAGAGGTGTACCCTTAATAACGGTTCTATTTATGTCAGCAGTAATGTTTCCGATGTTTTTACCAGAGGATTTCTTCATTGATAAATTAGTAAGGGCAATTATTGCTATTTCATTATTTGAAGCTGCTTATGTTGCAGAAGTTATACGTGGTGGCTTGCAAGCTTTACCAAGAGGTCAATACGAGGCAGCAAAATCTTTAGGCATGGGATATTGGAAAATGCATATATTTGTAATTCTTCCCCAAGCACTTAAACTAGTGATACCAGGAATTGCAAATACATTTTTAGCTTTGGTTAAAGATACTCCTTTAATATTTGTAGTAGGTCTTTTGGAAATAGTTGGAATGTTAAATTTAGCAAAAACTAATCCAAAATGGTTAGGTTTTGCAATGGAAGGATATGTTTTTGCAGCAATAATTTTCTGGATTATTTGTTACGCAATGAGTAAATATAGTTATAATTTAGAACAAAAATATAAAACAGATAGATAAAAAATTATGTCAGACAGCATCATTCAAATTAATAATATGAATAAATGGTTTGGTGACTTTCAAGTTTTAAAAAAAATTAATTTAGAGGTTAAACCAAAAGAAAAAATTGTAGTATGTGGTCCTTCAGGATCTGGAAAATCAACTTTGATTAGATGCATCAATAGATTAGAGGAACATCAAGAGGGAAATATTATTGTTGACGGCACTGAATTGACAGAAGATACAAAAAATATTGAACAAATAAGAGCTGAAGTTGGTATGGTATTCCAACAATTTAATTTATTTCCTCATTTATCAATTTTAGACAATTGTACATTGGCTCCTATCTGGGTAAAAAAAATGCCAAAGAAAGAGGCAGAGGAACTAGCATTGAAACATCTAGAAAGAGTGCAAATTCTTGATCAAGCACAAAAATATCCAGGTCAATTATCTGGTGGACAACAACAAAGAGCTGCAATAGCAAGAGCTTTATGTATGGAGCCAAAAATAATGCTTTTTGATGAACCTACATCAGCTTTAGACCCTGAAATGATTAAAGAAGTCCTTGATGTAATGGTAAATCTTGCAAAACAAGGTATGACTATGATTGTTGTAACTCACGAAATGGGTTTTGCTAAAGAAGTTGCTGATCAAATGATATTCATGGATGAGGGAATGATTGTAGAAAAAGCTGATACCAAGGAATTCTTTGCTAATCCTAAGAGCGATAGGACCAAACTTTTCCTAAGCCAGATACTATAGATACTAGCAATTTCAAGGAATTTTTCTTAAATTTTATCATAAGTATTACTTGACATATTGTTGGAATAGCAGGTATTTCCAAAAAAATAAAAAAAAAATACTGTTGCAGTAAAGATTAAAAACCTGTTCAATCTGTTTTTAATAAAAATTAAGAGGGGTCTTAATGGAAGATAATTTTAATAAGCATTTAGGCAATAAGCTTAAGCTTAGACGACTAGCATTAGGTTTAACGCAAACAAAAGTAGCAAAAGCAATCAACGTAACATTCCAACAAATACAAAAATATGAAAAGGGTACAAATGGTGTGAGTTCAATAAGATTATTGCAACTCTCAAATTATTTAAAAGTGCCAATAAACTATTTTTTTGAGGATTTTTCAGAATATTTAATAAATTTAGAGAAATCTCAAGAAGGTCACATGACAGTTAATTACAATTTCTTGGTAAAGTTATATTCAGAATTAAATAACGATCAAAAACTGAAATTTAATAAATCTTTACAAGTTTCTAATAATATTTCAAAGGTTGGGTAGGTTTTTGGCTCCTCGGGCAGGACTCGAACCTGCGACCAATTGATTAACAGTCAACTGCTCTACCAACTGAGCTACCGAGGAATGTAAAAGGCAAACTTACTTTTTTTTCTAACTAAAACAAGATTTTTTTTGGAGGCAACGCCCGGAATCGAACCGGGATACAAGGATTTGCAATCCTCTGCGTAACCATTCCGCCACGTTGCCTTATGTTTTAGCTTATAGCTATTTCAGTTTTATATAAAATTATTAGGATTAGTCTATTAAATAACGTTTTAATTTGATTATTGTTAATTTAGATTAATAAATTATAAACTAATCATATCCAATATGAGTGATAAATATATACATTCCAATGTAGAAGATAAGATTTATTCATATTGGGAAAAAAATAAACTATTTAAACCTCAAAAAAACTCTAAAAAATTTTCAGTTGTAATTCCGCCACCAAATGTAACGGGAAGTTTACATATGGGGCATGCTTTAAATAATTCAATTCAAGACATGCTGGTTCGATATTATCGAATGAATAATTATGAAACCCTATGGCAACCAGGCACAGATCATGCTGGTATTGCTACTCAAGCACTTGTTGAGAGAAAACTTGAAAAAGAAAATTTAGACAAAAATACACTCGGAAGAGAAAAGTTTATAGAAAAGGTTTGGGATTGGAAAAATCAATATGGTGATATAATTATCAATCAATTAAAAAAACTAGGTTGTTCATGTGATTGGTCCAGAAATGCATTCACAATGGATGAAAATTTATCAAAATCTGTAATTAAAGTATTTGTCGAACTACATAAAAAGAAATTGATCTATAAAGCAGAAAAATTAGTTAATTGGGATACAGTTCTAAAAACCGCAATTTCAGATTTAGAAGTAGATCAAAGAGAAATGAACTCCAAGATTTACTACATCAGGTACCCAATAGATAAATCATCAGAATTTATCACTATAGCCACAACCAGACCCGAAACTATGCTTGGGGACACAGCTATTGCAGTTAATCCTAAAGATAAAAGATATAAAAGTTTTGTCGGTAAAACAGTCATGATACCTATTGTGGGTAGAAAAATTAGAATAATAAAAGACAATTATGCTGACCCAGAACAGGGAACTGGAGCTCTAAAAATTACCCCAGCACATGATTTTAATGATTATGATGTAGGGCAGAGAAATAAACTCGAAATAATAAATGTTTTTACTGAAGAGGGTAAAATAAATGAAAATGCACCGAAAGATTATGTAGGTTTGGATAGATTTGATGCTCGTAAAAAAATATTAAATGAACTTAAAGAAAAAGATTATTTTGTTAAAGAGGAAAATATAAAAAATAAAGTTCCTTATGGAGATAGATCTAATTCTGTTATTGAACCTTTTTTAACTGAGCAATGGTTTGTTGATGCAAAAAAATTAGCTATCAAAGCAAAAAAAATTGTTAAAACAAAAAAAACAAATTTTTTTCCAAATAACTGGTCTAAAACTTATTTTCAATGGATGAATAATATTGAGCCTTGGTGTGTCTCTAGACAGTTGTGGTGGGGTCATCAAATCCCAGCATGGTATGGACCTGACAATAAAATATTTGTTGCTTTAAATGAAAAAGAAGCAAGTAAGCAAGCTAAGAAGCATTACAAAAAAGACGTAAAATTAGTTAGAGATCCTGACGTATTAGATACTTGGTTTTCCTCTGGTTTATGGCCGTTTGCAACTTTAGGATGGCCAGATAAAAAAGATTTTGTAAAGAAATTTTATCCAACAACAGTCTTAGTAACTGGCTTTGATATAATTTTTTTCTGGGTTGCAAGAATGATCATGTTTGGAATGGAATTTCTTAATAAAGAACCTTTCAAAGATATTTATGTCCATGCTTTAGTTAGAGATGAAAAAGGACAAAAAATGTCTAAATCAAAAGGTAATGTAATTGATCCATTAGACTTAATCGAAAAATATAGTGCAGATGCTTTAAGATTTACTTTGCTTTCAATGGCGTCACCTGGAACCGATGTAAAACTTTCTGAAGATAGAGTTAAAGGTTATAGAAATTTTTTAAATAAATTGTGGAATGCAAATAATTTTTTAATCACAAATAATTGTGATTTTAGTAAAACTGATAAAGTTCCTAAAACTAGTTTAAATATCAATAAATGGATTTATTCTGAATTGATTGAAATAAAAGATAAAATTCAAAAGAATATTAAAGACTATCGATTTGATGAGGCAGCCAAAAATGCCTATCAATTTGCTTGGCATTCATATTGTGATTGGTATATCGAACTTTCAAAAACAATCCTTTATTCAGATGATGAAAAATCAAAAAAAGAGGTAAAAGAGGTATCAGCCTATGTTTTTAAACAAATACTTATTATGCTTCATCCATTTATCCCGTTTGTTACTGAAGAAATATGGTTAAAAAATAAGTTTGATAAATCGAATAAGAATTTCCTTATGTACAAAAACTGGCCGTCAGGAAAAGTCAAAAAAGACAAATCCCAAAAGGATGTAGAGAAAATCATCAATATTATCTCAGAACTTAGATCTTTTAAAAATGAGCTAAATGTCAGCCCAGGTTCTTTTGTAGATCTTTCTATGAATAAGATAGCTAAAAAAAATCGATCTTTGATGGATAATAATGAAATAATCTTAAAAAAACTTGGTCGTATCAATAATTTTTTTGAAAAGGATCAAGATCGACCTTCTGCAACTCTTGTAATTTCAGGTGATATATTCAAGATTTATTTCGATGAAAATGTTGATTTAAACTTAATCAAAGAAAATTTACAAAAAAGACAAACAAAATACCAAGATGAATTAGATAAGATTTCACAACGATTATCAAACAAAGGATTTGTCGATAGGGCCCCAAAAAATATTGTTGAACAAGAAAAAACTAACTATAGTAACTTAAAAAATGATATCAAAAAAATATCTTTAACAATTGAAAGTTTATAATGCGAAAGTTTAATAAAAAAAAGTTACCAAGTAGACATACATCTTTAGGACCTGATAGAGCTCCTCATAGATCTTTTTATTATGCAATGGGAGAAACAGAAAAAGATGTTGCTAAACCTTTTATAGGAGTTGTATCAA
Organism: Pelagibacteraceae bacterium AG-430-P08; assembly: GCA_003212925.1. GTDB lineage: Bacteria > Pseudomonadota > Alphaproteobacteria > Pelagibacterales > Pelagibacteraceae > Pelagibacter. The sequence goes on from QCOL01000012.1 coordinate 13,396, forward strand.
CATGGAATGAGGCGGCACCTTGTAATATAGCCTTAATGAGACAAGCCCAGTCTGTTAAAAAGGGTGTTAGAGCATCAGGTGGAACACCACGAGAGTTTTGTACAATTACCGTAACAGACGGTATTGCTATGGGGCATGAGGGAATGAAATCCTCATTAATATCAAGAGAAGTTATTGCTGACAGTGCTGAATTAACTGTTAGAGGGCACTGTTATGATGCTTTAGTAGGTATTGCAGGTTGTGATAAGTCTTTACCTGGTTTGATGATGTCGATGGTTAGATTAAACGTTCCAAGTGTATTTATATATGGTGGTTCAATACTACCAGGAAAATACAAAGGTAAAGACGTGACTGTTGTAGATGTTTTTGAGGCAGTTGGAAAACATTCATCAGGACAAATGTCTGCAAAAGAACTAAGAAAATTAGAATTAGTTGCATGTCCAACAGCAGGAGCTTGTGGAGGACAATTTACTGCTAACACTATGGCATGTGTATCAGAAGCTATTGGTTTAGCACTACCTTATTCAGCTGGAACACCAGCTCCGTACGAAGAAAGAGATAAGTATGCAAAAGCAAGCGGTCGAATGGTTATGGAATTATTAGCCAAAAAAATTAAACCAAGAGATATAGTTACAAGAAAGGCTTTAGAAAATGCTGCAACAATTGTTGCTGCAACAGGTGGATCAACTAATGCAGGTTTACATCTACCGGCAATTGCAAATGAAGCAGGTATTAAATTCGATTTAATGGATGTTGCAAAAATATTTAAAAGAACTCCATATCTTGCTGACTTAAAACCAGGTGGAAAATATGTTGCTAAAGATATGTGGTTAGCAGGTGGAGTACCAATGCTTTTAAAAACTCTTTATGAAGGTGGTTATATCCATGGAGATTGTATGACCGTTACAGGTAAGACAATGAAAGAAAATTTAAAGGGAATTAAATTTAATCCCAAACAAAAAGTAATGAGATCTTTTAAAAATCCTTTATCACCAACGGGTGGTGTAGTTGGTTTAAAGGGTAACTTAGCTCCTGAAGGAGGAATTGTTAAAATTGCTGGACTTAAAAAATTACAATTTACTGGAAGAGCAAGATGTTTTGATAATGAAGAAAGCGCAATGAAAGCAGTTCAGAGCAGAAAATATAAAGATGGTGATGTAATTATTATTAGATATGAAGGACCAGTTGGTGGACCAGGTATGAGAGAAATGCTTTCAACAACAGGTGCAATTTATGGTCAGGGTAAAGGAGAAAAAGTTGCTTTAATTACTGATGGAAGATTCTCTGGAGCAACTCGTGGATTTTGTGTAGGTCACGTAGGACCAGAGGCTGCATTAGGTGGACCGATCGCTCTATTACGTAATGGAGATATTATTGATATTGACGCTAAGAAGGGAACAATTAATGTTCGATTAACTAGAGCACAATTAGCTTCAAGAAGACGAAAATGGAAGGCTAGAAAATCTGATTTTGGATCAGGAACTCTTTGGAAATACGCACAAACTGTAGGACCTGCGTATTTAGGTGCACCAACACATCCGGGTAAGAAAAACGAAGTTAAGGATTATTCAAAAATTTAATGAAAATTCGCCCAGTCATTTTATGTGGTGGAGCTGGAACAAGACTTTGGCCTAATGCTAAAAAACACCAAGCAAAACAATTTATTGATTTTGGTAATTGGACTTTATTAGGTAAAACTTTAGAAAGAGTTAAAGCATCTATATATGATGCACCAATTATAAGCACTAATGCAAAATATTTAAGACAAGTAAAACAACATTTAAAAAAACACAAAATAAGAAAATTCAAGATAGTTTTAGAGCCAGCAAAAAGAAATACTGCACCCGCTATATTAAGTACGGCTTTAATTAAAGACATTCCAAACGAACAACCATTAATGTTTTTGGCTGCTGATCATTTGATAGAAAAAGTTGGTTTATTCAATAAAGCTATCAAAAAAAATCAAAAGAAACTTACTCAAAACAATATCTTTATTTTTGGGATTAAACCCAAAATGCCCTCAAGTGAATTTGGTTATTTTTTAACAAAAAGTAACAAAGTAACTAGATTTGTAGAAAAACCCAAAAAGGCTAAAGCTAAACAAATAATTAGTAAAAAAGGTTATTGGAATTCTGGAATGTTTTATTTGAGAAAAGACTCAATAATAAATAATTTTAAGAAATACCAACCAAATATTTATCGAAATTGTAATAAAGCAGTATTAAAAGCAAAATATAAAAGTAATGTATATTATTTAAACAAACAATCTTTCACAAAAGCAAAAGCCAAGTCTTTTGACTATGCAATATTAGAAAAAACCAAAGATATAAATGCTATCAAATTAGATATTCCTTGGTCTGATTTAGGATCTTGGAAAGAAATCTGTAAGATGTATGGACGAAATAAAAGACATTATTATAAAAAGAAGAATGTATTTCATAGACCTTGGGGCAGTTATGTAAATCTATTTAACGGTAAGGAATTTTTAATTAAAGAATTATATGTAAAACCAAAAGGTATATTAAGTCTTCAAAAACATCATCATAGAGCTGAGCACTGGGTAGTTACTCATGGTAAGCCTAAAATTACATTAAATAAGAAATATTTTACTATGAAACCTGATGAAACTATTTTTATTCCACTAGGTGCAATTCATAGAATAGAAAATCCCTATAAAAAACCAGTCAAAATTATTGAAGCACAAGTAGGCTCAATTTTAAAAGAAACTGATATAGTTAGATACCAAGATATTTATGGAAGAATAAAATAATTATTTTACAAGAAAATTCACTTTTTTATTTGATAGATTTAAATGAATTTTTTTATATGAACCAAAATTATCTCCATCAATTTGAACAGGTATCAAATCATTTCCATCAATTGAAATGTTTTGTGCATAAGTAGTAATAACATTTTTATTTTTACTTAAATCACCATTAAGAATTATTAAAAAAATTGAATATAATAAACTAATCCTAGTCAAATCTTTAAATATATAGGTGACTAATTTCTCTTCAAAAATATTTGTTTTATTTATTTTATGATGTCCAGCGTAATATTTGGTATTTGAAGATAATATCCAGTCTGCTTGATAAAATTGACCATCAAAAGTGACATTTAACTTTTTATTATTCATAAACAAGAAATATTGAAAACCTTTGATACCAAATATAATTTTACCTAGAATCTTTTTAATTTTTGAATTAATTGAATGAACAATTTTTGCATCCCATCCTATACCAGCCATTAAAAAGAAATAATTATCGTTAATTTTTACAAGATTAGAGGATTTATAATTATTAGAAACCAACACATTTACTATATCATCAACTTTTTTATTCATTGATAATTCAGCTTGAAGCAAATTTGCAGTGCCAGCAGGAATATAACCTATGGCAAAATCGTCTTTAAAATCAAAATTATTTTTAATTAATTCATTAATTGCAAAAGAAACTGAACCATCACCACCAGCTACTATTAGTCGATCATAATTTTTTTGATTAAAATTTTTGAAAATTTTCTTAGCTTGATTTATTGTTTTTGTTTCAAAGTAGTCTACAGAAATATTCTCTTTTAACTTAGATAAAATCCTATTTATGAATATAGATTTTCTTCCAGAGGAAGAATTCAAATTATAAATCAAACAACATAACATAATTAATCCTTAAAAAATTTTTAACAAATTTGTAACATTCAAATGAAATAAGAAGTACATGATTCGTGTTACAGTTGTATTAAAATATAGGTCTTTAAATGCCTAATTTACTTAAATATAAAAGTATATTTATTTCTGATGTTCATTTAGGTACCAAGGGTTGTCAGGCGAAAAAACTTTTAGAGTTTTTTAAAAACTCAAGATCCGAAAATCTTTATCTTGTAGGGGACATTATAGATATCTGGGAAATGCAAAAAAGTTTTTTTTGGCCTCAAGAACATAATGATGTAATCCAAAAAATTTTAAGAAAAGCTAGACATGGTACCAAAGTTTTCTACATAATGGGTAATCATGACGAAATGTTAAGAAAATTTATTCCAATGCATTTTGGTGACATCCATATGGTTAATAGAGTTATTCATGAAACAAATGCAGGAAAAAAATATGTTGTTGTTCATGGTGATGCTTGGGATGGTGTTATGAAACATGCTAAATGGTTATCTAAACTTGGATCAATAGCCTATAATTTACTATTAAAATTAAATGTAATAATTAATTTTTTTAGAAGATTGAGAGGAAAAGAATATTGGTCTCTTGCAAAATTTTTAAAGTATAAAGTCAAAAATGCAGTTAAATATATTGGTGAATATGAAAAAACACTTTCAGATTATGCAAAAAGAAAAAAATTTGATGGAATTATTTGTGGCCACATCCATCATGCTGAGGATAGAGACTTTAATGGGGTCAATTATTTAAATTGTGGAGACTGGGTTGAATCTTGTACCGCATTAGCCGAAAATTATGATGGTAGTTTTGAAATATTATATTGGGACAAAATAAGAGAACAATATTTAGACGATAAAGAAATGATTGAACCAATTAAAACTGAAGAATTAAAAAAAGCTTCATAATTAATGAAAATTTTAATTGCTACAGATGCATATTTTCCACAAGTAAATGGTGTCGTAAGAACCTTACATGAAACAGGCAATGTATTAAAAGAACAAGGTCATAGAATAGAATATATTACACCTGACTTATTTTTTACTTTTCCGATGCCGAAATATAATGAAATTAAGTTGTCTATAAATGTATGGCCAAGAGTTGGTAATTTAATAAAGAAAATCAATCCAGATGCAATTCATATCGCTACCGAAGGCCCGATAGGCACTATGGCAAGAAGATATTGTTTAAAAAATAATCTAAAGTTTACTACGAGTTTCCATACAAGATTTGATAAATATCTAAAACTTTACTTTCCTATTATACCAGCAAAATGGGCTGAAAAATTCTTAGCAAATTTTCATAATAAGGCTGAGAGAATTTTAGTAACTACAGAGTCTATGAGAAAAGAATTAATCGATATAGGTATAGATGACAATAAAATGATTACTTGGACTAGAGGAGGAAATCATGGAGCTTTTAAGAACCCTAAAAAAATTGATTTACCTCATAAAAGACCTATTTGGATTTATGTTGGAAGAGTTGCAGTTGAAAAAAACATAAGAGCTTTTTTAGAATGTGATTTAGAAGGTACAAAAATAATTATAGGAAAAGGACCTGATTTAAAAAAATTGAAAAAAGAATTCCCTAAAGATATTTTTTTAGGAGAAAAAACAAATGGTGAATTAGCATCACATTTTGCATCCTCTGATGTTTTTGTTTTCCCTAGTAAAACAGATACATTTGGAATTGTAGTTACAGAAGCTTTAAATTGTGGAACACCTGTAGCTGCTTATCCTGTTCCAGGTCCTAAAGATATATTTGAGGGTTCCAAAATAAATTGTTTAGATAATGATCTTAAAGTTTCAGCCCAAAAAGCTTTAAAAGTTGACAGAAATGATTGTCTTGAATTTGCAAAAAAATTCACTTGGGAAGAAACAGCAAAAATATTTTTTAACAATATTTCACCAAATCATTAGTTAATTTTTCCTTAATTTATTTGCATTAAAAAGTTTAATGATGCAAAATTAAGCCGTCTAAATTTATGGAATATTTCATCATTCTACTTATAGTTGTTATAATTTATCTCCTCTATTTACTTAATCAAAAAAAAAACAAATCAATAAATACTGCTACAATAATTAATAAAAGAGAGGAAAAAACCAAAAGAGTAATTATTGATGAGCTTGAGGATCAATTTTTTGCATTAAATAAATTTAACATAATTAAATATGCCAATCCAAGTGCATTAAAAAGATTTGGAAGTAATTTAATTGATAAAAACATATCTTCTATAATTCGAAAACCAGAATTAATAGAAAATATTGAAAAAGCTATTATTGAAAATAAAACAAAAAATATTGACATTGAAATAGAACTCCCATCATATCAATTCTATAAAATTTATATTATTCCTGGCCCAACTCATTTGTTTACTGAACCAGACTCTGTTGTGTTATTTTTAAAAGATTTTACTGAAATTACAAAAGCACAAAAATTTAAAACTGATTTTGTAGCAAATGTAAGCCATGAATTAAGAACACCTTTAATGGCAATCAAAGGATCACTAGAAACAATTGAGGGCCCAGCGTCTGATGATGAAAAGGCTAAAAAAAAATTTATGAAAATAATGACTGATCAATCAAATAGAATGGAAAATTTAATTAATGATCTTTTAATACTCACAAGAATTGAATTAGAAGAACACATAAGGCCAAACTCTTTAGTTGATATAAATGATCTTTTCAAAACAATCATCAGTAATTTTGAGATTGTTTTAAAAAGAAAGAAATTAAATATTAATTTATCTCTCGCCAATCCAACAGTTGTTATTGGAGATGAAAAAAAATTACAAACTGTTTTTTCTAATCTTTTAGATAATGCAATTAAGTATTCAAAGGAAAATAAGTCTATTTTTATATCAAGCAAAATTAGCGATGGTAAATTGTTAGAAAAAAATTTTATGATCAGTATTAAAGACGAAGGTGTTGGCATTCCTCAAAGATATATTTCTAGAATTACAGAAAGATTTTTTAGGGTAGATCTTGAACAAAGTAACAAGGTTGGTGGAACCGGTTTAGGATTAGCTATTGTTAAACATATAGTTACTCAACATCGTGGACACTATGAGATTCTAAGTGAGGAAAACCAAGGAACTGAAATTCAAATTTATTTACCAGCGAAAACTTAAATTTAAAAAATATTATATTGTAATAGTTTTAGAAGGTTTTTTTAACAATTCTTTACTTGATTAATGTTAATCTTTTAATTAATTTTTTATATGGTTAAAATATTTAAAAATATTTTGATTTTTGCTTTTTTATTAAGCTCTATAACAACAAGTGTTTTTTCTAAAGATATCACAACATTATTAAGAAATCAGCAACTTACAGTTTTTGATATTGGAATTTTTAGATTAGAGGCAGATTTGAAAACTTCATATCCTTCTATTAAAGATCATTTAGAAGTTACTGAAGCTGAATTTTATACAGACGTAGTTACCTCGTATTCTAAAAATTCAATTGATTTAATTGTTTCTGTTCCTATGAATAGAAATCTCAAGAAGGAAAATTATTTTTCAGATTCTTTTAGATGTAGGAATATTTTTAATTCTGTAAGAGATTTTTTATTGAGGAATGAAAATTTGAGTAATTATAGATATACTATGGCTACAAGCTATTTAACCTCTATATTTTCAACCCCAAGTTCATGGCCAAGCTGGAGATATGATGAAGAAATTAGAGAGGAATTAGTAAACTTAGTAAAACTAGAAATAACTTTACGTCCAACCAAAGAACTAGCTCTTAATGAACAGGTAAACCCTGTTTCATGTATTGGTGGCTTAGAAACTGATATTGATCAAATAATTATATCAAAAAAATACAACTAAAAAGTTACCTTTTTAACAAAAGTGTAACAATTCTGTAATATTAAAGATTCAATAAATTTATACGAGTCAATCATCTTTTAATTAATAAATAACGAAAGGATTAAAGATAATGAAAAAACTAACTATAGTAATTGCTTCTTTAGTTGCACTTTCAATTGCAACTGTTGCTCAAGCAAGAGATCAAATTAAGATAGTTGGTTCTTCTACAGTATTCCCTTATGCAACAGTTGTTGCTGAAAGATTTGGTGGTTCAGGATTTAAAACTCCTGTAATCGAGTCTACTGGTACTGGTGGTGGAGCTAAACTATTCTGTGCTGGTGTAGGTGAACAACATCCAGATATTACAAATGCATCAAGAGCTATGAAAGATAAAGAAAAAGCTTTATGTAAGAAAAATGGTGTTAATGATATCGTTGAGATCGTAATTGGTAACGATGGTATTACATTAGCTTACAGCAAAGATGCAAAACCAGTAAACTTTACTAAAGAACAATTATATTTAGCACTTGCTGCTCATACAGTTGTTGATGGTAAATTAGTTCCAAATATTTATAAAACTTGGGACCAAATTGACCCTAGCTTACCAAAACAAAAAATTTCAGTGATGATCCCACCAGGAACATCAGGAACTAGAGATGCTTGGAATTCTTTAGTAATGAAAAAAGGTATGACTAAAGAAGCTAAAGCTCTTTATAAAGCTGGTTTTGAAGCTGGAAATAAAAAATACAAAAAACCTCAAAAACTTTACAGAGAAGATGGTGCTGCTATTGAAGTTGGAGAAAACGATAGTTTAATCATCCAAAAGTTAACTCAAGATAAAGAAATGTTTGGTTTCTTTGGTTTCAGTTATTTCTTAGCTGCAAAAGATAAATTGCAAGCAGCAAGTATTGATGGTGGACAACCGTCATTAAAGTCTATTCAAGACTACAGTTATGCTGTTGCTAGACCTTTATTCTTCTACGTGAAAAAAGCACACGTTGGAGTAATTCCAGGCTTACATGAGTTTGTGAAAGAATTCACAACTAAGAAAGCTATTGGAAAAGGGGGTTACTTAGCAGACATTGGTTTAGTGCCATTAGACTCTAAGTTGTATAAAACAACTAGAACTAATGCTACGAAGCTAGTTGCTATGGGTAATTAATTATTCCTCAGTTAACAAATGATTAAAAAGGGGGTCTTTTTAGACCCCTTTTTTTTAAAAAAAGAGTAAAGTCCTCACTTAAGGAGATTCTGTGAACTTAATATTATTTACATTTATTGTTCTTCTAGGTTTCACAAGCTATTATTTTGGACGCAAAAAAGCATATACAATTCAATCTACAAAAAAAAGATTAACCGCATTACCACAATTTTATGGTTATTATCTTGCAATCTGGTGTGCAATACCAGCCTTTATAATTTTTTCATTATGGGCAATTTTTGAGCCCACAATTGTAAAACTATTAATCTTAAGTGATTATTCAAATCAAGGTTATCTTGATGATGAATTAAATTTATTATACGAAAAATCAAAAGCATTGTCTCGAGGGCAATTCACTGGAGAAATTACACCTTTTATTGAAGCTTCAGCTGAAAAATATTTAAGTCTTCGATCAATAGCTCAAAGTTCAAAAGTTGTTATAGTATTATCTGCAATTATTGCCTCTGTTGCTTATGCGTATAAAAGAATTTCATCTAATTCTAGAACAAGAGAACCAGTTGAAAAATTTTTGAACGCAGTTTTATTTACAGCTTCTTTAGCTGCAATATTAACTACTGTTGGAATAGTTTTCTCACTTATATTTCAAACTATAGATTTTTTTAAAGTAATTCCATTATTTGATTTTGTCTTTGGAACTCACTGGTATCCAGCAAAAGCTTTTGTTAGAGATTCTTCTGAGGCTTTAGATCCGACAATGTATTCAGATACTTTTGGAGCAGTCCCTATTTTTGCAGGTACTTTTTTTATTGCATTTATTGCTATGTGCGTTGCTATCCCAATTGGATTAATGAGTGGAATTTATTTAGCTGAATATGCATCAACTAAAGTTAGACAATATGCAAAACCATTAATTGAAATTTTAGCTGGTATACCAACAGTTGTTTATGGTTTTTTTGCTGCCCTAACTGTTGGACCATTTTTGAAAGAATTAGGAACTTCAATGGGTCTTGAAGTTTCAGCTGAAAGTGCTTTAGCAGCAGGAGGGGTAATGGGTATTATGATTATACCATTTATTTCAAGTTTAAGTGACGATGTAATTACAAGTGTGCCTCAAAGTTTAAGAGATGGAAGTTACGCTATGGGAGCAACTAAATCAGAAACAATTAAGAGAGTTATTTTTCCCGCGGCATTGCCGGGGATAGTTGGATCTATTTTACTTGGTGTTTCAAGAGCTATTGGAGAAACAATGATAGTTGTTATGGCCTCTGGTTTAGCTGCTAATTTAACTTTAAATCCTTTAGAGTCTACTTCAACGATTACAGCTCAAATTGTAGTTATTCTAATTGGTGACCAAGCTTTTGGCGACCCAAAAACGCAAGCTGCTTTTGCTTTAGGTATGTCATTATTTTTAGTAACACTTTGTTTAAATATTGTGGCCTTGAGAGTAGTTAAAAAATATAGAGAAAAATATGAATAAAAATAAAGAACAATTATTAAATAAAAGATATAAAGCTGAACAGCGATTTCGCTTTTACGGTCTGAGTGCAATTTTTATGGCACTTTTATTTTTAACAATCTTTATTTTTAAAATTTTTTCAACTGGCTATTCAGCTTTTCAAAAAACATGGCTTATTGTTCCAGTAACTTTCGATGCTGAATTAATGATGTTAGACCAAAATCCTTCTAAAGAAGATTTACAGGACGCTGATTATTACGATATAGCATTAAAATCAATGGCTGATTTAGATCCAAACGCCAATGAAGATCAAGAAAATGAATTGAAGAGAATGGTGTCTTATTTTTTTGAAAAAGAAATTAAAAATGAACTTTTAAATGACCCTAATTTAATAGGAAAAACAAAGGAAGTTTATCTAACTGCTTCAGATGATTTAGACCAAGTCTTTAAAGGAAATTATCCAAGAGATTTACCTGAAGACCAAAGAAGAGTAAGCGATTATCAATTAAAAATTTTTGATCAACTTGTTGCAAATGGTAAGGTTGAAAGTAAATTTAATATAAGTTTTTTTACAAATGCTGACTCAAGAGAAGCTGAGCTAGCTGGAATAGCAAGTTCATTTATGGGCTCAATTTTTTCTATACTTGTTTGTTTAATGATAGCTTTTCCTGTTGCGGTTCTAGCTGCAATCTATCTTGAAGAATTTGCCCCTAAAAATAGATTTACTGATTTTATTGAAGTTAATATAAACAACTTAGCAGCGGTTCCATCTATAGTTTTTGGTCTATTAGGGTTAGGAGTTTTATTGGCTATATTTCATTTACCAAGGTCTACCCCATTAGTTGGAGGTATCACTTTGTCCTTAATGACTTTACCAACAATAATTATAGCTGCTAGAGCATCTTTAAAAGCAGTTCCACCAAGTATAAGAGAGGCAGCACTTGCTATGGGAGCAAGTCGAATGCAAACCACAATCCATCATACAGTTCCTCTTTCTATGCCTGGCACGTTATCAGGTACAATAATTGGTTTAGCTCAAGCTTTAGGAGAAACTGCACCCTTAATTTTAATTGGAATGGTTGCTTTTGTTAACACTATACCTGGATCACCCATGGATCCTGCTGCAAGCTTACCAGTTCAAATTTATATTTGGGCTGAAAGTGCTGAAAGGGGATTTGTAGAAAAAGTTTCGGCATGTATAATGGTCTTACTTGGCTTTTTAATAATAATGAATTTATTTGCCCAAATAATAAGACATAAGTTTGAGAAAAAATGGAGTTAAAATGATAAAGATTAAAGCAAAAGATGTTGATGTTTTTTATGGAAAAAAACAAGCGCTCTTTAATATAAGTTTAGATATTGAGGAAAATCAAGTAACGGCATTAATTGGTCCATCTGGTTGTGGTAAATCAACTTTCCTAAGATGTCTTAATAGAATGAATGATGTAATTGATATCTGTAGTGTTAAAGGAGAAATTTTAATTAATGATTTTAATATCAATGATAAAAGTTGTGATGTCGTAAGACTAAGAGAAAAAATTGGTATGGTTTTTCAAAAACCCAATCCTTTCCCAAAAACTTTATATGAAAATGTGTCTTACGGTCCAACAATTCATGGTATGGCTCAATCAAAACAAGAAATGGATGAAATTGTTGAAACTAGTTTGAAAAAGGCTGCACTATGGGAAGAGGTAAAAGATAGGTTGCATGAACCTGGAACTGGATTATCTGGAGGACAACAGCAAAGACTTTGTATTGCTAGAGCGATTTCTGTAAGACCTGAAGTTATATTAATGGATGAACCTTGTTCAGCATTAGATCCAATAGCAACAGCACAAATTGAAGAATTGATTGATGAGTTAAAAAAAGAGCACACAATAATAATTGTAACTCATTCTATGGCTCAAGCAGCACGTGTTTCTCAAAATACAGGTTTTTTTCATTTAGGTCAATTGATTGAACATGGATCTACTGATAAAATATTTAAGAATCCTGATAATAAAAAAACGCAAGATTATATAACAGGGAGGTTTGGATAATGTCTGAAGCACCACATACAGTCAAATCTTACGAAGAAGAACTAAAAAATCTTAATGCTAATATAATTAAAATGGGAAGTGCATGTGAAGATTCATTAGGTAAAGCAATTCAAGCCATTACAACAAGAGATAATAATATTGCAGAAGCTGTTATTCAAGAAGATGAAAAAATAGATAAATATGAGACTTTAATTGAACAGCAAGTTGTGAATTTAATTGCTTTAAGACAACCTATGGCAATTGATTTAAGAGAGACAGTAACGGCTTTGAAAATGTCTTCAGATTTAGAAAGAATAGGTGATTTAGCAAAAAATATATCCAAGAGAACACTTTTGCTTAACGAAAATCTTCCAAAGAACTTGGTAGACTCATTGAATAGAGTATCTACCAATGTTCAAAAACAATTAAAATCAACATTAGATGCTTATCTAGAAAGATCTGCGCCAATGGCAGTAAATGTTTGGGAAGGTGATGAGCAAATAGATGATCTAACAAATCTTTGTATGCAAGAAGTTATAAAATATCTTAAAGAAAATGAAAAAAATTTAGAAGATGGAACCCATTTATTGTTTGTAACTAAAAACATAGAGCGTATTGGTGATCATACTACAAATGTTGCAGAACAAGTTTATTATTTAGTTAAAGGCGAATATTTAGAAGGTGATAGACCCAAGGGAACAGAGCCAATTGTAACCGGAGAAAAATGATTTATGTCAGCTCATGTTTTCATAGCTGAAGATGAAGCATCAATTGTTAGTTTGTTAAAGTACAATCTTGAAAAAGAAGGTTATAAAGTCAGTCATTCAGAAAATGGAGAAGATGCTCTTAAACAAATAAAATTAAAACAGCCAGATTTAATATTAATGGATTGGATGTTACCAGAATTATCTGGTGTTGAAATTTGTAAAAACTTAAAAAAAGATAATAAGTTTAATGATATTCCTGTCATTATGTTAACTGCAAAAGGGGAGGAAGAAGACAAATTAAAAGCATTTGATACAGGTGCAGATGATTATGTAACTAAACCTTTTAGTCAAAAAGAATTGAATGCTAGAATTAAATCTTTATTGAGAAGATCTAAACCTCAATCATCATCAGACATTGTAGAATTTACTGATTTAAAAATAGATCGGATTACAAAAAGAGTTTATAGAAAAGATAAAGAAATTACTTTGGGTCCAACTGAATTTAAACTCTTAGATTTTTTTATCAAAAATCCAAAAAGAGTTTATTCAAGAGAACAACTCTTAAACAATGTTTGGGGAGAAAATATATATGTTGAGTCTAGAACAGTTGATGTTCATATTAGAAGATTAAGACAAGCAATTAACATACAAAATACAAAACCTTTAATTAGAACAGTAAGATCAGCTGGTTATTCTTTAGAATCTTGAAGATCTTTGGGTCTTATAAATTTTTTTAATACTCCCTTTTTCTCAACTTCATTCCAGGATTTAATATCAAACTCAATTTTTGCAAATGCTGCTGTTGGGAATTTATAATTCATTAATTTAAAATTATTCGTATTATGATTTTTTGTAAGATTTCGTACTAAATTTTTCACTGATGGTTCATGGTTTATAATCAAAATTGATTTATATTCACTGGATATTTCTTTAATTTTTTTTACAATTGCATTCTCATCAACTAAATATAAATCTTTTGAAAAATTAACTTTTTTTGGCTTATTAATTTTCTTGGATAAAATTTGAAAAGTTTTTTTTGTTCTTTTTGATGATGAAATTAATGCATAATCAAATTCAAATTTTTTTTTAACAAAAAATTCACAAATCATTTTTGCATTTTTCTTGCCTCTTTTAGTAAGTGGTCTATCAAAATCATTAATACTTAAATCATCCCAACTAGATTTTGCGTGTCTCATGACGTATAATTGATACATAAAATCTAAATATATGACTGCTTTAAAAAAACAACATAAAGAAGAGTTGAAATCTAAATATATAAATAGAGAGCTTTCTTGGTTAAAATTCAACGATAGAGTACTTTTAGAGGCGCAAAATATCGAAAATCCTCTTTATGAAAGAGTAAAGTTTTTATCAATTGCTGGGTCTAATCTAGATGAATTTTTTATGGTCCGTGTAGCTGGGTTATATAGTCAAATAAAACAAGAAGTTGACTCACTAAGCTCTGATGGTTTGACACCTGAAGAGCAAATGGATGAGGTAGTGCTTGAAACTAAGAATCTATTAAAAAAACAGAACAAAATTTTTATTCAACTGATTATGGAATTAAAAAAAAATAATATCAATTTAGTTAAACCAGTTAATTTAAATACTAAGGATAAAAAAAAACTTTTAGAAATATTTAAAGAAGAGATTTACCCTTTATTAACACCATCAGCAATTGATCCTGCACATCCATTTCCATTTATAATCAATCAAGGAAGAGCAATTGTAATGAAGTTAAGAAAAAAAAATAAAAAAAGGATTTTAAACTCAATAATAGTAATACCAAAAGCATTATCTAGATTTATTGAAATTGAGTCTTCAAAAAATCATAAGAAATTTGTGATTCTAGATGATGTAATAAGTTTTTTTGCTAATGAAATTTTTCCAGATCATGATTTAGAAAAGAAAATGATTTTTAGAGTAATAAGAGACAGCGATGTAGAGATTCAAGAGGAAGCAGAAGATTTGGTTAGATCTTTTGAATTGGCTTTAAAAAGACGTAGAACGGGTGATATTGTTCGTTTAGAGGTTCTTGAAAATAGTGATAACGAATTGATAAGATTTATAACTAATAAATTAGATATAAATCCTGACTATATTTATGATGTTGCTGGCCTTGTTGGAATTCAAGATATAGATCAAATATGTAAAGTAAAAAATCCAAAATTAAGATTTAAACATTTTACACCTAGAGAAGTTGAAAGATTAAAAGAATATAATGATAATTTTTTTGAAACTATTAAAAAGAAAGATTTAGTTGTTCATCATCCTTTTGAAACATTTGACTCAGTAATTGAATTTTTAAACCAAGCAGCAAATGATAAAAAAGTTATAGCTATAAAACAAACTCTATATAGAACAACTCTAGACTCACCTATTGTTAAAGCTTTAATAACAGCTGCAGAAAACGGAAAAACAGTTACCGCTTTAATTGAAATTAAAGCTAGATTTGATGAGGAAGCTAATATTCAACTATCAAGAAGTTTAGAAAAAGTAGGTGTTCAAATTGTTTATGGTTTTGCTAAATATAAAACTCATGCAAAATCATCATTAGTTTTAAGAAGAGAACAGGGTAAAATACAAACTTATTTTCATTTAGGAACTGGCAATTATCATCCAGTAAATGCTAAAATTTACACTGATTTGTCTTTATTTAGTTGTGATAAGAAAATGGCATCAGATGTTGAAAAGTTTTTCAATTATGTAACAGGATACGCAAAACCAAAAAATTTAAATAAAATTTCTATTTCGCCAGTAAATATGAGGCAAACCTTAAATGAAAATATTGATGCTGAAATTAAAAATTCTAAAAATGGAAAATTTGCAGCTATTTGGGCAAAAATGAACTCTTTAGTAGATCCAGAAATTATTGATAAATTTTATGAAGCTTCGAATGCTGGTGTAAAAATTCATTTATTTGTAAGGGGTGTTTGTTGTTTAAGACCAGGAGTTAAAGATAGATCAGAAAACATAGTTGTAAAAAGTATCATAGGAAGATTTTTAGAGCATTCTAGAATTTACTGCTTTAGTAATGGTACAAAAAAAATGCCTAATAGAAATGCAAAAGTATATATTTCGTCAGCTGATTTAATGCCGAGAAATTTAAATCGAAGGGTAGAACTTCTAGTCCCAATTGAAAATGAGACTGTTCATGAACAGATCTTAGACCAAATAATGTTGGCAAATTATCTTGATACTAATCAGAGCTGGGAACTTGAAGCTGATGGCAATTATAAAAAAATTAAATATAGTAAGAGCGATTCCTTTTCAGCTCATGAATATTTTATGAATAATCCGAGCTTATCTGGAAGAGGTAAAGCTAAACTAAAAATGCAGCCTAAACAACTGCACTTAAGATTGATTAAAAGTGGAAGTAATTAAAAGTAAAAATAGTTTAAAATTAAAACAGGCAAGATTAGCTATAATTGACATTGGATCAAACTCTATAAGAATGCTAATTTATGAAGATTTCAGTTCTTCTCGTGTGCCTTTTTTTAATGAAAAAGCAGTTTGTGAACTTGGAAAAAATTTAGATAAATCCAAAAAACTTCACAGATCTGGTACCGAATATGCTTTAAAAGTTTTAAAAAGATTCTCTGAAATTTTAAATGTTTCAAAAATCACAAATCTTAAAATCATTGCAACAGCAGTTTTAAGAGAAGCAACTGATACAAAACCATTTATTAATGAAGTTGAAAAACTTTTTAAAACTAAGATTAATATATTATCTGGTGAAGAAGAAGCTGAATGCTCAGCTGAGGGAGTTAAAATAGGCTTTGAAAATGTTGATGGATTAGTTGCCGATCTTGGAGGCGGTAGTTTAGAACTAGCTCGAGTTGAAAACAATATAGTAACTAATAAAACCTCATTACCTATTGGTGTTTTAAGATTATTAAATAATCCTATAGTTAAAAAAAGAAATTTAGCAAAATATATCAAAAAATTATTAAGAGAAGAAAAATGGCTTTCAAAAAAGAAATTTAATAATCTATATTTAGTTGGAGGTACTTGGCGAGCATTATTTAAATTACATCTTTTTCAAAATAATCATCCGGTACATATAATTCATCAATACAGTATTGATAACAATGTTTTATCTAAGTTTGTTGAAAAAATTTCATCTTTTAATAAATCTAAACTTAAAACAGTTGAGTATATTTCAAAATCTAGAACAGCGTATTTACCTTATAGTTGCATTATACTTGATGAAATTATGAGAGTTACAAATCCAAGAAATATAATTTGTTCTATAAGCGGTTTGCGTGAAGGTTCTTTATCAATTGACTATTTTAAAGATGTAAAAGAATCAGAAATTTTTCATAAAGCACTTGAGAATATTGCAAAAAAAAGAGGTGATCTAGGATCGAACTATAAAAAATATTATGATTTTATTCAGCCAGTTTTTGAAGGCAATGAACATTTTAATAAGAAATTATTATATCTGGCATGTGTATTAAGTCATATGGATTGGGGATTAGGAGCATTTCAAAAAGCTGAATTGGTATTTCAAGAAACAATAAATACTCCTTTACTTAGATTGACTCATAAAGAAAGAATACAATTAGCTTTGTCATGTTATTGGCGGTACTGTAGTATCAAGTATAATCCAAAGATGGAGTATCTAACTTTTTTAAATAATAATGAAATTTTTTCAAGCAAACAAGTTGGAGCAGCATTGAGATTTTCACAATCATTGACCTCGATATCTACGATATTTCTTGAAGAGTTTAAATTGTATAAAAGAGGTAATGCTGTATTTTTAAAAATTCCATCACAACATCAAGAAATAATCTCAAAACAAGTTACTAAAAGATTTAAAGCTCTTGCTAGAGAATTATTTTTAGAACCAAGAGTAATTTACTCAAATAATTCAAGATAAATTAAATTTAATTCTATTTTTAATTGAGTGATATTTTTTTGTAACATTATTTTAATTTAAATTCATTTAACTTTAACAATAAGTAAATAATTTTGTAATTTAGTTTATGTATAAAGCACCATCAAAGTTTAAATATTCATTATTTCTTCCCCTGTTTAAATTTTGTTGATTAACTACTTTCTTCCTTCTCTTAAATGAGAAGGGAGAAAGACGATTTGGAATTAATTATTTATAGATGCAGGAGACTGCTCTGCATTTTTCTTAGCAAGCTTTTTTGCTTTTTTTTCTGCAACCTTTTTTTCTAGACCAGCAATTTTAATATTAAGGCTTGATAATTTTTTTTCTTTTGCTGTAATTTTATTTTTAAGTTTGTCTATTGATTTTAATATCTTTGTTTTTTTCTTTTCATTTTTTTTTAGTTTTTTTCTCATTACTGCCTCCGAATTATTTAATATTTGATTTAATCATATAATCCTTAAATAAAAAAGATATTTTGATACAACCTTTAGTTTATAGTTTTTTAAGAACTGTTATTAAATAAAAAAACATTGCTATATGAGAACTATTATTGAATTTTTGATTTAATATTAATTTAAATATCTCTTTTTGATTAAAAAGATGAATTCTAATACCTTGTTCTGGTTTCGAAATTTTAATTAAGTCTTCTGTGTAATAACCAGTAATTTTAGTAGTTAGTCTTCCAGGTTCAGTATAAAAAGTTATTATTTTACTCAATTTTGATCTTGATCTATATCCTGTTTCTTCTCTTAATTCCTTATATGCTGATTGCAGAGTTGTTTCCTTTTTTTCCACTATGCCAGATGGAAACTCGTAATTAATTTTATTAATTGGAACTCTTTTTTGGGAAACTACTACATATTTGTCTTTAATCTTAGGTATTACTAATGAAAGATTAGAAGTTTTAAGATAATGATAAAACTCTTTTTTTTTAAATTTTTTGTTAATTAAACTTATTCGATTAGTAAGTTTTATATTTTTCAATTTTTTTCTAAAAATAACTTTTTAACAATAAGTACAGCAATTAACATTCCAATAAGCTCAGCTAAAATATAATAAGGAGTATTTAAATAACTAATACCAGTAAAAGATTCTGTAAATGTTCTAGCAATAGCAACCGCAGGATTTGCAAAAGAAGTTGAAGAAGTAAACCAATAACCAGCAGTAATATAAAGACCAACACTAGCAGCAACAGCAATTTTGCCTGACTTCATAGACCCAAAAATTATCACTATAAGTCCTAAAGTTGCTATCACTTCAGATGTTAGTATATAAATCCCATCTCTTGATTTAGTAGATAATTCATAAATTTCATGTTCAAAAAAGAAATTGGCTAAACCAACACCAATTAAGCAACCAACCAATTGAGCAATGATATAGTAGGGTAATAGTTTCCTTTTTAATTTGCCTGTTATTGTCATTGCGATACTTACAAATGGATTAAAGTGAGCTCCTGATACATCAGCAAAAACTGTAATAAGCACAAATAAACCTGCTCCTGTTGCTATAGTATTAGCTATTAACATCACAGCAACATCATTAGTTAAGTTTTCAGCCATTAAACCTGAACCAACAATAATCATTACTAAAAAACAACTGCCTAATAATTCAGCAAGAAAATAGCGGCTTTTATTTTTCATAAAGCAGATCCTTTATTCTTTTATGAATATTATTGTAAACTTTTTCTATTATTTCATCTTTTTTATTTAAGTCGTTTGTTTCATCAAGTAATTTGACAGGATCCTCTATATCCCAATGAAT
Organism: Pelagibacteraceae bacterium AG-430-P08; assembly: GCA_003212925.1. Lineage (GTDB taxonomy): Bacteria > Pseudomonadota > Alphaproteobacteria > Pelagibacterales > Pelagibacteraceae > Pelagibacter. The sequence goes on from QCOL01000012.1 coordinate 32,866, forward strand.
TATCTGATCTTTATTTGGCCAAATAGGACAAACTTCGTTATTGGCATTATTACAAACTGTAATCACATAATCCATTTTAATTTGACCATTAATAAACTCATTAAAATTTTTAGATCTATAATTTGAAAGATCATAATGTTTTGATAATAAATAATTCTTCACATCTTCATTAATTTTTCCTGTTGGATTACTCCCAGCACTATAACCTTTATACATATCGTCATACTCGTTATTTATTATACTTTCAGCAATAATACTTCTTGCTGAATTACCTGTGCAAACAAACAATATATTCTTCATTTAAAAAATAATCTTATAAATTCCAATAACAAATAATGGAATTTGTAATCCAAAGTTTGTTAGTATCGCTTTATCTTTGCTCATAAATCCAGCGATAGTCCATCCAATAACTCCTAATCCATGAAAATATATATTTAATGGATATATATTTAAATTTGTAAGAAGTATTCCTACTAAAACTAAAAACGTGCTAACCCACTTTAGATATTTTTTTATAAACATATTTTCTCCTTCTTTATTAATTATTACATTAATGTTACAAATATATTAAAAAGTAACAGTATTAGAGAAAATTAGTTATATATTTATGGATAAAGAAACCAATAATTAACAATCCTAGGCCTGCGCCATAAATCATCAAGAAATTCATATTTAAAGATTTTGCAAAAAAGAAGGGTAAAAAAAATAAATAACTTACAGGTACAGCAACTAATATACTTTTAGTAAATATAATTGTTTTTTCTATATCATTATGCTCATAGTAAGAAAAAGCGATAGCTATAAGTGATACAAGAGGCAAGGCGATAATAAAACCTGCAAGCTTTGGATTTTGTCCTGAAAGCCAGCTGGCGAAAGCTATAATTATGGCTGCGAGTATGATCTTTAAAGTAAAAAATATCATTAATAATTCAAATTTATTTGGTTGTGCATTTTTTGCATAAACCAAAAAATTCAAGATTATATTTACTATATTTCATACCAGCTTTATCTTTAAAATTTGATAGATATTTTGAGAGACTAGAATTATTAATCTCTGTTACTTTTTCACAACTTTCACATATAGAAAAAGCAGTGGCTTTTGACACCTGACAACTCGAATTTTGACATGCGATAAACGCGTTTCTACTTTCAATTTTATGAATTTTTCCAATTTCAACTAACTTATCTAATGCTCGATAAACTTGTAGAGGAGCTTTAATTCCTTTTTTTTGAACATTAAAAAGAATTGAATAGGCTTTCATTGGTTCAGGTGATTTATCAATTATATCAAAAATAATTCGCTGATTTTTTGAAAGAGTATGCATTTTATTTAGTTTACCAATTCCTCATTAATTTTTCAATTTAATCGATTGTTTAATGTTTAATAATGATAAAATAAATAGCAATAAAGATGCTGCTATAATTGAAGGTCCAGATGCAGTATTAAATTCAAGTGAAGAAAATAATCCCAAAATCACAGACAACAATCCACCTATAATTGAATACATTACCATTTTCTGAGGACTTGAGGAGATATTTCTAGCCATTGCAGCTGGTATGATCAACATTCCTGTAATTAATAATAAACCAACCATCTTTATTGAAATAGCAATAATCGCTGCCATCAAAATAGTAAAAATAGCTTTTGCACGATCAGGATTTAAACCTTCTGCCTCAGCCAATTCATAATTAACCGTTGATGCAAACAAAGGTTTCCAGATTAATTTTAGAACTAAGAGGATTAATGCTCCTCCAATCCATATTATTAATAGATCATCAACTGTAACAGCTAATATATCTCCAAATAATAATCCCATAATATCAAATCTAATAAATGATAAAAAAACCAATGACCACAAGACCTATTGCCAGTGATGAGTGAGCTAAAAGACCAAGCAAAGCATCACCTGGAAGATTAGTCCTTTTTTGAAGTTGTATTAAAGTTAAAGCTATTAAGGACGAAATAATAAATACTGAGAATGCTATATTGAATTCCATTGAGTAAGCCAGTGTTACTCCAAGTAATGCAGAGTGGGCTAAAGTATCTCCAAAATAGGATAATCTTCTCCAAACAACGAAACATCCAAGAGGTCCAGTAACTATGGCAACTCCAATACCTGCTATTAAAGCTCTTATAAAAAAATCATCTAGCATTTAATTTTTCTTTATTTCACCTTCAC
>QCOL01000013.1 GCA_003212925.1 Pelagibacteraceae bacterium AG-430-P08
TGTGGCTATCAATAGAAAGTGTAAAAAAAAAAGAGGCAGATATAGTTATTTCTGCAGGCAATACTGGAGCTTTACTAGTAATTGCAAAATTAAATTTAAAAATGATCCAAGATATTGATAAGCCTGCATTATCAGCATTATGGCCCAATAAAGATGGAATGAGCGTCGTATTAGATTTAGGGGCTAATATTGAGTGTAGTTCAAAAAATTTATTTGACTTTTCAATAATGGGTGCATCTCTTTATACATCTTTATATCCGAATAAAAAACCAAATATAGGTTTACTTAATATTGGTTCGGAAGAACTTAAGGGAAACGAAACAATTAAAGAAACTTTTAAAATATTGAGTGACAAAAAGTCGGAAAATTATAATTTTGCTGGTTATATCGAAGGTAACCAAATAATGGATGGAAAAATAAATGTAATAATTTCCGATGGATTTACTGGAAATATAGCTTTGAAAACTGCTGAAGGAACTGCAAATTTTATTATTAAAGAGTTGAAAAAAGCAATGACTGGTTCGGTCATAGGAAAAATTTCTTCAATATTAAATTTTTATAATTTAAAGAAATTTAAAAAAAGACTTGATCCAAGACTATATAATGGTGCAATTTTTTTAGGTTTAGACTCACCGGTTGTTAAAAGTCATGGTGGTACTGATTTTATAGGTTTTTCAAATTCTTTAGATGTTTGCAACAAGATAGTTAAAGGGAATTTGATAGAAAAAATAAAATATAATATTTAAATGACGAGAATAAATTTAACTAAAAAAGATCTAATAAATCAAATTTATATGCAGTTAGGTTTTTCAAAACTAGTATCCGAAAATCTTATTAATGATTTTTTTTCAATGATAATTTTTAATTTAAAAAAAGAAAAAAAAATTAAATTATCAGGATTTGGAACTTTTTCGATAAGAAGAAAGAATTCCAGAGTTGGTAGAAACCCCAAAACTAGAGTGCTTAAAGTAATTTCCAGTAGAAATGTAGTGTTATTTAAGCCATCAAAAGAATTTAAAGAATTTATAAATAACAAAGATGACTGATAAATCTGAGAATGCTTACAAAACAATTGGGGAAGTAGCAGAGATTTTAGAATTAAAATCAAAAAAAGTCGGAGTTTTCTCAACTCACACCATTCGATTTTGGGAAACACAGTTTAAACAAATTAAACCTAAATTATTAAATTCTAATAGAAGATATTATGATAAAAAAACCATAGATATTTTAAAAAAAATAAAATTTCTTCTTAAAGATCAAGGCATGACTATAAGTGGAGTTAAAAAAATCTTGGATAATCCAAATAATAACGACACTTTAAATCTTGACGAAATTTCAAATAATTCTATAAGGACTGACAATTTTAAAAATAAAGTTTTAAAAATTTCTAAAATTGTTAAAAATTTGAATAAATATAAATAATGGCAAAAAAAACACACGTAAAAGTTAGATTAGTACCAGAGAACAAACCTGATAGTTCCTTTTTTTATTATGTAAAAAAACCAGCAGGAGGTGAAAAAGCAAAAGTAAAACTTTCAGCGCGTAAATATAATCCAAGTACTAGAAAACATGAAGTTTTTGTTGAAAAAAAACTTCCTCCTCACAGTAAATAATTATTTTTTTTTAAAATTTCTTTTTTCGTAATCAATGTATGACCAGATCATATTTTTCCAAATACGGTTGGTAATTTTAGGATCTATTTTATTTATAATAGATTTTTTTCTGATATTTCTTAAAATAATATTAATCCTTTTGTTATCTATAATTTCTTTTTTTTTATCTTTTAGTTTTAAAACTTGATTTACAAGATTAGTTCTTTTTTTAATAAGTTTAATTAAAGAGTTATCTAATTTGTCTAATTCTGATCTTATTTTACCGAGTTTTTTTCTTTTTAAAGGCGACATTTATATATTTGGATTATAAGAAAATTATTATATTTATCCTCACATGTACACAACAAATCCTAAAATTAACAATCAATTATCGATTTGGTTAATGTCGATGTTTTGGATTGTTTCTGTCATGATAATTGTTGGTGGCTTAACAAGACTCACAGACTCTGGTCTCTCCATAACTGAGTGGGAATTATTTTCTGGTTTTTTCCCACCTCTTAATCAAAATGATTGGATTGTTTATTTTAATCTTTATAAACAAATTCCTGAATTTAAATTACAAAATTACAATATGACTTTAAATGAATTTAAAGTTATTTTTTGGTGGGAGTGGGCTCATAGATTTCTTGGTAGATTAATCGGTCTTGGATATTTAATACCACTAATTTATTTTTCTTTAAAAATAAAGTTTACTCGATTATTAAATCTATATTTCATATTTTTTCTAATATGTTTTCAAGGTTTCATTGGTTGGTATATGGTTAGTAGTGGATTGATTGAAAAGGTAGACGTGAGTCACTTTAGATTATCTGCACATTTGCTTATTGCTTTTTTGATTTTATCTCTAATTTATTGGAATTATCTTAAGATTAACATATCAAAAAAAATTACAAACAAACTAAATACATTAATTCCTTTATTGTTCTTAATTCTAATTTTTTTACAAATTTCAATTGGTGCTTTTGTTTCGGGTATGGATGCTGGAAAAATCTATAATTCTTGGCCTCTGATGGGTAACTCATATTTTCCTGATGATAACAATTTAAATAATCTTTTTAAAGTTACTGCTTTTAGTGATCCATCCTTAGTACAATTCATACATCGTAATTTAGCTTATTTGATTGGAGCTTTTTATGTTTTGATATTATATAAGGTCTATATAAACAAGATGCATGATTTTTATAAATCTATTAACTATCTAGGATTATTTATAATCCTTCAAATTATATTAGGTATTTTTACAGTATTATATGGTGCACAGATTTATATTGCATCTATGCACCAAATAAGTTCAATTTTTTTAGTTAGTTCAAGTATTTATTTTTTTTATTTAAATACAAAATTTAACTAACAGCTTTTAAATTTCCTTTTGAGGATTTGTTTAAAGCTTGATCTAAATCATCAATAATATCATCAAAGTGCTCAATACCTATGCAAAGTCTAACATAACTTTGGGTTACACCTGATGCAGCTAACTCTTTTTCATTTAATTGACTATGAGTAGTACTAGCAGGATGTATGGCTAAACTTCTTGCATCGCCAATGTTTGCTACATGGTAGAACATTTTCAAAGACTCAATAAATTTTTTGCCAGCCTCAATACCACCTTTAAGTTCAATACCAACCATTGGTCCATTTCCACCTTTAAGATATTTTTTAGCTCTATCAGCTATTTTCTTCTCATGTTCAGTGGAATATATAACCTTAGTAACTTCTTTATGTTTTTTTAAAAAATTAACTACTTTTTCAGCATTTTCACAATGTTGCTTCATTCTTAGAGCTACGGTTTCTAATCCCTGAATTATTGCAAAAGCATTATCTGGTGCTAAAGCTGAACCTAAATCTCTAAGCAAACAAACTCTTGCTCTGACTGCAAAAGGTACATTAGCTCCGGTTAATTCTGGTACAGCTTTCCCCCAAACAACACCTCCATAACTTGCATCAGGCTCATTGAATAAAGGTTGTCTTTTAGTATCTGCAGTCCAGTCAAAGTTACCACTATCAACTATGCTTCCAGCAACGGCAGTTCCATGTCCACCAATATATTTTGTTAATGAATGTATAACAACAGCTGCTCCATGTTCTATTGGTTTACATATTACTGGTGCAGCAGTATTATCCATTATCAGTGGAATATTATATTTTCTTCCGATATCAGAAACTTCCTTGATAGGGAATACTCTTAGATATGGATTAGGTAATGTTTCACCATAAAAAGCTCTGGTCTTATCATCAATTGCCTTTTCAAAGTTTTTAGGATCACTTGGATCGGCATATCTTATTTCAATTCCAAGTTTACTCAACGTATGAGTAAATAATGAAACTGTTCCACCATAAAGATCTGTAGAACTTACAATATTATCACCAGATTGAGCAACATTTAGAACTGCAAAACTTGAAGCTGTTTGTCCAGATGAAACTGTTACACAAGATAATCCACCTTCCAATGCTGCAATTCTTTTTTCTAAAACATCATTAGTAGGATTCATTATTCTAGTGTAAATATTACCAAATTCCTTTAATGCGAATAAATTTGCTGCATGCTCAGTACTTTGAAATTGATATGATGTTGTTCTATATATTGGCACAGCAACAGCATTAGTTGCTGGATCAGATCTGTAATCACCGCCATGTATGGCAATGGTTTCAGGATTATTTCTTTTTTTACTCATTTTACTCCTTTTTTAGTGCTTAAGCTTTATGCTAGGCGCACAATATAGTTCAAATGCCTACCGAATTTGTATGATGATTTCCTTTTTAGCTGTAAGCCCGCAATAGGAACAAATCGGCATATCCAATATAACAAAAAAAAGGCTTAAAACAATAAAAATATCAATTTGACTTTGATCTTATTAATAGTATTAATCCTGGCACAATGACAAAATTCCTCAAAAAAGATCAATTATCGTCAAATTGGTATGAAATAGATGCCAAAAATGCTGTTGTAGGTAGATTAGCAACTGTTATATCAAAAATTATCAGAGGTAAAAATAAGACAACTTTCACACCACATATGGACGATGGAGATTTTGTAGTAGTTAAAAACATCGAACAAATCAAATTTACTGGAAATAAATTTCAAAATAAGAAATATTACAGACACACTGGTCATCCTGGTGGAATAAAAGAAACTACACCAGAAAAACTATTGGAAAAAAAACCAGGTGAAGCCTTAAAACTTGCTGTAAAAAGAATGCTTCCAGGGGGAGTATTGGGAAAAAAACAACTTACTAAATTGAAAATATATGTAGGAAATGATCATCCTCATTCAGCTCAAAATCCTCAAATTATACAGTTGGATAAATTAAATTCTAAAAATATTGCACGAAATTAAAATGGAAAATACTCAAACATCTACTAAAGCCCAAAAAATAAAACTGGACTTCAAAGATAGCAAGTATGCAACTGGAAGAAGAAAAACTTCTATAGCTAAAGTTTGGTTAAAAAAAGGTTCGGGAAAAATTTATGTAAATGGTAAACTTTTTAGTGATTATTTTTCAAGTGATAATCATAAAATGCAAATAGTAAGACCCTTTGAACTTATAAATCAAGCAACAGAATTTGATGTAAAGTGCAGTGTAAAAGGTGGAGGTCCGACAGGACAAGCTGGAGCGATGGTTCATGGCATTTCTAAAGCCTTAGTTTTATTTGATGATAAATTGAAATCTACACTTAAAACTGAAAAATTAACCACTAGAGACTCCAGATCAGTTGAAAGAAAAAAACCTGGACGTAAAAAAGCTAGAAGAAGCTTTCAATTTTCTAAAAGATAATTCTTTTTTAACTTTTAACTGTTATAATATAAAATGCTTAAGCTTAATGTACTAATTGCTGGATCAACTGGATATATTGGTGTTCAATTAATTAAATTATTAATTAAACACAAGAATATTAATATTAAATATCTATGTGGAAATTCCTCTGTTGGAAAAAAAATTTCGTCTTATGACATTTCGTTAAAGTCAAAAAAGTTACCTAAAATTACAAAATATAATAAGAAATACTTAAATAATGTTAATATTATTTTTACCGCTCTGCCGAATGGAGAAGCTCAAGTAATTTCAAAGGATTTATTAAAAAAAAATACTTTAATTGATTTAGCTGCAGATTTCAGACTTAAAAAAGGTTCTGATTATTTAAAATGGTATAAACAAAAACATAAGGCGTTAAGTAATATAAAAAATAGTATTTATGCTTTACCTGAAATAACAGGAAAATTAGTTAAAAAATTTAGTATTATTGGATGTCCAGGTTGTTACCCTACATCAATACTTTTACCACTTATTCCATTGATCCAAAAAAGATCAATTAATTTTAACAATATCATTATAGACTCAAAATCTGGATATTCTGGAGCGGGGAGAGGAGTACACCAAAAATTTAAAAATAAAAATTTGTACGAATCCCTCAGTGCATATGGAGTAGGATTTCATAGACATAACTCAGAAATTCACCAAGAATTAAAAAATCACACTTCTTCAAAAATCAATTTTACTTTTACACCTCATATTATTCCAATGTTTAGAGGAATTTTAAGTACTATTTATTTGGATTTAAAACCAGGTATTACTTTAAATAATGTGCAAAATATTTTGAAAAAATTTCATAAAAAGAATAAATTTGTAAAAATTAAAAGTGTTAACTCTCTCTTAAGCACAAATGACGTTATGAATACAAATTATTGCTTTATTTCTGTCTGCAAAACTAAATTTAAAGGTAAAATCATTATTTTATCAGTCATTGATAATCTTATTAAAGGAGGAGCGGGTCAAGCAGTTCAAAATATGAATTTGAAATTTGGTTATAAAATTAGTGAAGGATTAATATGAAAAAAATACCATTTTTAATTTTTTTTCTAGTTATTTCTTGTACCCCTGTTCAAACTGAAAAAAAAATAAACTTTTCAAAAGATTTAACTTTTGAAGAATTTAAGTCAAATTTAAAAGTTTACGTAGATAACAGTGATTATCCTAATATAGATGAATAATATGAACAAGATAGTAAACATTGCAATTGTTGGTTTGGGTCAAGTAGGCATTTATCTTTACAATGAATTAAAACTAAAAAAAAAAGAAATAGAAATTAAAACAGGAAAGAAGATAAATATTATTGCAATATCTGCAAAAAACAGGAATAAAAAAAGAAAATTTAATATTAATAAAAAAATTTTTTTTACGAACCCTCTTAAAATTATAGAAGAAAAAAATGTAGATGTTTTATTTGAATGTATTGGTCAATCTGATGGTATCTCAAAAAAGATTGTTATGATGGCGTTAAAAAATAAGATTAATATTATTACACCAAATAAAGCTTTAATTTCAAAACATGGAAATGAGTTAGCTATATTAGCTGAGAAAAATAATGTAAATTTAGAATTTGAAGCCTCTGTTGCTGGAGGAATTCCAATACTTAGAACAATTAAAGAGGGTTTGGCCACGAACAAGATAAAAAAAGTCTATGGAATTTTAAATGGAACAACCAATTATATTTTGACTGAAATGGAAAATTCAAATGAAACTTTTGATAAAGTTTTAAAAAAAGCTCAAGAACTTGGTTATGCTGAACCAGGTAATCCCAAATTAGATTTAAATGGATTTGATGCTTTTGCAAAAGTGAGAATTTTATCTGCTCTTGCATTTAATAATCAAATTTCAAATCACAAATGTATTATGGAAGGTATAGAAAATATTGATTTAAAAGATATTAAAATTGCAGATCAATTAAATCTTAGAATTAAGTTACTTGGTATATCTGAAATAATAAATAATCGTTTATTTGAAACTGTTCATCCATGTTTAGTTAGCAAAGATACATATATAGGTAATGTAAATGGTGTTATGAACGCTGTTATTACAGAGGGGAAGCCCGTTGGAGAAAGCATACTTCAAGGGGAGGGTGCAGGACCCGGACCTACTTCGTCTTCCTTATTATCTGATTTATTGTCAATTCTTAGAGGAAATATAAAATATCCTTTTGGAATTTCCTCAAATAAAAGAAAAGTTGTAAAGGCTTTTAATAATGATGATTATTCAAACTCATTATATTTAAGATTTGAAGTTAAAGATAAGCAAGGTGTTTTATCTTCTATAACTAATCGACTGGCAAAGTATAAAATTTCTGTAAAAAGAATTATACAAACACCTGACAAAAAGAGAAACTCAGCTACTATTGTTATAATTACTCATAAAACAACAGAAAAAAATGCAAGAAATTGTTTATCAATATTTAGAAATAATAGAAATATTTTAAAATTTCCAACATTAATTAGACTATATAATTAATGGAAATTTATATTAAAATTTTTGAAATTATTTTTCCTGTTTTTTTTGTTATTGGCGTTGGTTATTATCTTGGTAAAAAAAACCCTAAATTCGATACAAATTTCATAACAAATTTTGCTGGTAACATTGGTACACCAGCAATGATTTTTTATACAGTAACAACAACTGGAATTACTTTAAGTATTTTTGTTCATTATTTTATCTATGCTATAATAATGATTACTGGTTTTGCTATTATTGGGCTTTTGCTTCTCTTTTTTCTTAATAAAGATTTAAGTATGGAGCTTCCTCCATTAATTCTACCAAATACAGGAAATATGGGTGTACCAATTTGCCTTTTTGCATATGGCACTCAGGGTCTTGGTGTTGCTTCTGCTATAGCTTCTGTCATAATTTTGTTCCATTTTACACTAGGTGTTTTTTTAGCAAAAAAAAATTTTTCTTTTGATATTTTGATTAAAAGTCCTCCTGTGTACGCTATTATTATATCTGTTTTCTTTTTGTATTTTAAAATTGATACACCTTTATTTCTTGAGAACACAACATTTCTTTTAACATATGCAACTATTTTCTTAGTTTTAATGTCATTAGGTATTGCTCTTACTAAATTTAAATTTTCATTGAAAAATTCAATTATTTTATCCTTATGTAGAGTAATAATAGGACCATTAATAGCATTTGCAGTGATTTATAATTTTAATTTGTCTGGATTTGCTGCAGGTGTTTTGCTTATACAGAGTGCAATGCCCAGTGCTATATTAAATTATTTAGTTGGCAGTATGTATTCACCAAAAAAAATTGTTGATAGTATTGCTAGTACAATAGTTGTTTCAACTTTGATGTCTTTTATAACCATTCCAATAGTTGTATTCTTTGCTTTAAAATACTTTAATTAATCTATATTCTTATTTTATTTAAAGCATTATTCTTAAATATATTTGCTTCTCTAATATACCTTCTGACCATTTGTGTTGTTTTATGTCCTGTCATTGCCATTATGCTTCGCTCATTAGCACCTGACTCCGCAGCCACTGTTGCAAATCCTGACCTTAAACTATGACCAGCAAAATTTTTATTTTCTATACCTGCTAAATTCAAATATTCTTTTATCAATAAAACTACTGATTGATCAGATAATCTTTTATGTGTTAATGATGAACCTTTAGAAAATCTTCTAAAAATAGGTCCTGACTTAATTTGAGAAATTTCTAAAAATTTTTTTAAATTCGTAACAGGACAGTAAGTTTCATTGGTAAAGTAGGGTAGTCCCTTGATCATTCCCTCTCCAAATTGGTCAGTTTTAGATTTTTTAATAGAAATTTTTAAGCCCTCTGGCACAAATTCTAAATCTTCATGATCAATGGTAATGAGCTCTGTTCTCCTAAATCCACCTCCAAAGCCTATTAGTATTATTGATTTATCTCTAAGTTTTTTAATTTCACTAACTTTTTGTTTATTAATTACATTAATAATTAATTTTAAATGATTGATTAATAAAGGTTTTTTACCTTTCTGAATGCTCCCTTTCACTCTTCTAATACCCATTAAATTTTCAACTATGATCGGATGTTTTGTATCTAGATAATACCCTTTCAGTTTATGCGCCATGCTTATTGATACTAATCTTCGTCTTAAAGTGCTTATTTTTGAGTTTTTAGATAGATGAGTAAGGTACAAAGAAACTATTTTTGGTTCAGTTGGCAATGAATTTAAGCCATGCTTTGCACAAAACGCCCCAAAATCTTTAAAATCAGATTTATAAGCTCTTAAAGTATTATTTGCCTTAGAGCTTTTGAGGTTATTTAAAGTTGCCTCGTGAAGTGATTTTAGGTCTGTTGTTAACTTACTCATAATATTACTATTGATAACAATTAATTATCGTTAGTAATATATCAAGTGATTTATAATGTCAATAGTTTAAATTATAAATTTATGGGTTCAATTGATGGTGAAATTCCAGCTGTTTGGTTTTTAATAAGCTCAATTGGTTTTATTATTTTGAGTTTCATTCAATATAGAAATACTGGTAAAAGTATTAATACATTTTTTTTAAGCATAATAGCCATTTTGTTTTTATGCAGCTATTTTATATTACTTTTTAAAACTTGATTTATCCCCACTATTCACAAATAAATTAGAGAAACTTAAGAATCACCTAAAAAGTGATACATTTTGAAATTAGTATTTGTTAAGTTAATTATGAATTAAGGGGCAACTCTTAACTGGCCAATTGGAGAAAAGCCGAGAGGTACAATTCCAGGGGGCAGAAAGCTTCACAAAGCATCGCTGAACATGTGGAGCGGGAGGCATGGCGGTAGCGCATCAACGACGTGCCAAAACAACTGTTCTTTGCACCCTTAAAAGTGCAAGGAAACAGTGGTTTTTCTCTAATGATACTCAAAGGAACTAAATTTCAATTAAAAGTCTGGAAATATCTAAGAACCATTCCTAAAGGTAAGGTAAAAACTTACAAACAAGTAGCTATTAGCATAAAAAGCCCTAAATCAGCTCGAGCCGTCGCTAATGCTTGTGCTAAAAACCCATATGCCCCAAAAATACCCTGTCATAGAGTGATTAGATCAGATGGAGCTCTTGGAGGATACTCTGGAAGAGGTGGAATCAAGAAAAAGCTTAAATTACTTAAATCTGAAAAAGCAGCTATTTAGCCTCATTTTAACGTTTTTTTATGTTAAAAATCCCAGTAAAATCAACGTTTTTCGATCTTTTTAATTAAATTTATATAAAATAGCATAATTCACCCTTTAGTTGTACCATATATAAGTCTACGCTTAAAAGAGACCCCTATTTGGACGTTTAAATGGTATATTCAATTAGTGCATCGCTCTACTATTCAACTATATCAACACTTTTAAACAACTCTATATATTAATGATTTCCTTTGTCCTTATGCTCAAAAAGCCTTGATTTTAAATAACAGTTTAATATTTTTCTGTTTTGTCGAAAATTTTATTACTTAAACAAAAGCCAACTATATTTTAATATGGACAAAACAAATTTTGGTTAATTTTTCATTAAATTTATAATTTAATAAAATCTAATAATTACAATAGTTTACATATTATATTTAAACTATTACTTAAAATATTAGTAAATAAATAATACCTATTATTTAATTTTTTTAACTATGTTTTCTCTTTTAGAAATGTAGATACCGCTTAATACAATAATAAATAATCCTAATAAAGTCCAATTATCTGGAAAATCACTAAAGAAATAATAACCTATGATTATGTTAGTTATGATCTCAAAATAGCTAAATGGAGCTAATTTTGAGGCGTCAGCGTATTTTAGAGATAATATTAAAAATAAATGACCTATACAGGCAAAAATCCCTATAGCAGCCATCATAGACCACTGATTGAAAGTAGGCGCAACCCAAACAAATGGCATTATTGTAGAGACTATTATGGCCCCTACTACACCAGTTAATAATAAAGTTAATAAAGGGTTATCTGAAGTACTTAATTTACGCGTAATAATTAAATAAAACCCATACATTATTCCAGTTCCAAGAGCTGCTAAACTTGCTAAGTTAATTTCTACAAAACCAGGTCTTATAACCACTAATGAACCTATAAATCCTATAATTACAGCAGACCATCTTCTAAAACCAACCTTTTCTCCTAAAAAAATTGGAGAAAAAGCTGTAACAATCAAAGGTGCAACAAAAGCTAAAGTTAATGCTTTTGCTAATGAAATTACTGAGATTGCATAAAAAAAACAGATATTAGCTGTTAAAAGAATTAGACCTCTTATAAATTGTAATTTTGGTTTATCTGTCCAAACAAGATTTTCTCTAAAAAAGAAAAACATAATTGGAAGAGTAAATGCAACTGTGAAAAAATACCTCGCCCATGTAATTTGTAAAACAGGAAGATCTGCACTTAAATATTTAGCAAAACCATCCATTATTGGAAGCATTATCCATGCTAAGAGATTAAAAGTTATAGCTTTCATGAATTTAAAATATCTAATCTTTATCTATCAATGAATTTTGACATAAAATTTTATGTGAAAAATAATTTTATTTTACAAATTAATAAATCTAAGAAATAATTGAAAGTTTTTTTTGGTTCATTTAAAGGACCTTTATATTTTGTTTTAGATTTTAAATAATATTTCTTAAAAAATTTAGTAGAAAAACCCCATTTTTTTAAAAATGTTTTATCCCCTCTATTTTGAATAAAATTTTCTTTTTTTCTGGTAGTTATCGAACCAAAATGATAAACTTTGAAATCATTTAGACCTTTAAATATTCTCACACCCTCTTTCCATAATTTCATATTAAAATCTGGATCAGAACCTATACCAGGGTTAAATTCTTCGCTAAAACCACCCACTTTTTCCCACATTTTTTTTGAAACCAAATGAGGGGCAAAATGAGTGCCTTGATGATCATAAAAATTGATACTTTTATATTTGGATAATAACTCATCTTCTTTAAATGTATCTAGATCAATTCCAAAATCACAAACTATATGACCAGAGTTAGGCTCAATCATAGTACCAGATAGATAGAAGTTGTCATGATTTAAATTTTTAACTTCATCTAATAAAACTTTATCCCAATTAGGGCAAAAATACATATCGTCATGACTATAAAGAATATATCGATTAGACACTAATTTAGCAGCTTTATTTATTGAAGAACATAAACCTATATTATCACCTGAAATTGTATGTTTATAATTGTTAGTTTTGATAAAATTTAATGTACCATCAGAACCATTGTTAATATGTATTATTATCTCATGTTTAAAAGAAGAATTTTTTTCTAAACTCTTTAAACAAAGTTTTAAATAATCTAAATTATTAAAAGTAGGTATTACTATTGAAATCATTTTATGGTTTATGCCATAAATACTTTTTTGTGCTTTTTATCTCATATGTCTTATTAATAATAAAATCTGCCACAAGTGTTGAGTTAAAATATTTCATGTATTTAGTTTTACCTTTTTGTCCAATTGTCTTGCGCAGCTTTTCATCCTCTGAAATTTTCTCAATTTTTTCAGATAAATCTGCAACATTTTTATAAAAAACCATCTCAGTATCATCGAAAAAATCACCATAACAAGTTTTTTCATCAATTAACGTAACTAAACCATTACCTATAATTTGAGTAATTCTATCACTACTATAATATTTTATTGGCGTTCCCCTACTTAAATTAAGACCCATTTTTGAATTAGATATATTCTTGAAATATTGATCTGCCCAAATTGGTTGAATATTATCCATACCAAATATATCAAATCTGATATTTTTACATTTATTGATTAAAGATTTTATGAACTTTTCTCTATCATCTGTAGATCGGCTTTTTAATTGACCTCTGTGCACTCCATGACTCAAAGCAAAAAAAACATCATTCGAGCAATCTTTCTTAAAATTATCGAGTGTTTCCATCGATTGATCTGATGGATTAGGTATAAAATAATTTGATTTTTTTTTCGATAAAAAGCTTAATGCATCAGGTGAGGTTGTTAAAAAATTTGAGTCTATTACATCAGCCTTGTCTAAAATTCTTTTTTTATTTTTTTGAAAATCAGGACCATTTTTATTCAATGGATCGAGAAACCATTGAGCTATTTTTAGATTAGAATAATCTTTTTTGAGATTGTAAAGAATATCTTTTGATATCATGTCTGCGTGTCCTAAAACTATTAAATCTGGCTTAAAATGATAACAAGTTTTAATCAATTTATCATTTAGAGTATTTGATCCATCAAAATCTTTTAAGGATTTCCCTCTACTTACAATATCCCTGTCACTAAATTCTAAAACGCTATGTCCAAGTCTAATGAAACCGTTATTTAGTCTTCTTCCAGTATTAAAAAAAAGTCTACCATTATGTCTCTCATTAAAATTAGTAATATGTAATATTCTTAAATTCGATTGCGAATTAGACAAAAAAGGTTTGCTTATTTTACTTAAATTATTTCTAACCTTATCTATTTGTTCAGAAACATATTCATGTGACAAATAAAAATTTTTGTAAGACAATTTTTGATATTTTTTTCTAATAGATGGATTCTTTATTAAATCTTCAATATTTTTATAAATTTCATTAACAGTTAGGTTTTTAAGTATTCGACCATTGGTAATAGTTTCAGGTAAACCACCTCTATTGCTTATGATTACAGCACAACCATTCGCTGCAGCTTCTAAACTTGTTCTGCCAAAGGGCTCATCCCATCTTGAGCAAACAACAGCTATACTTGTCTCTTTATAAATCTTTATAACTTCATTATGTTCTTTGAATCCAAAACTTTTCAATCTTTTATGTTTAAAATCAAGTTTATCTCTTGGTTCATCTCCAACTACATAAGCAGACCAATCTTTGTATTTTTCTAATATCTTTAATACTGCTTTACCAAAAAGATCGTATCCTTTGGATCTATTCAGCTTACCAACAAATGTTATCAGCTTTTTTTTATTATTAAAATTTATTTTATTTTTTGAAGCTGACTGATTAATTACAATTAATTTTTCACTGTTAATTGCATCAGATTTCATTTTTTGTAAAAATCTTTTTTTAGACCAATTACTATTAAAAACTATCCTATAACAATTATTCAATAAAAACGATCTTTCTTTGATGCTTTTTGATCCAGACATTGTAAGAGGATCGTTGTGAAAATATAAAATATAATCTCTCTTTTTTAGATCATTTATCAAGTATCTTAAATAAATTGGTCTATTATGTAACTCAATGATTTGGGAGTTATTTTTTTTTTCAATCTCGATAAATTTCTTCACATATTCTTTATTTTGGCTTAGAAAAAAGCTTTTTTTAATACTAATATTAAAATATTTGGGATTAAATTTTTTTTTATAGTTTGTATGACCAAAAACTGTAATATTTTTTCTAAATTTACTTGATCTTAAAGTATCATTTATGAAAAGCGAAACAGCACCCGCATATGATGGTGAAAAATTTTCTTTTAAGGGAAGTAAAATGGAAATTTTCATTTATCTTTAATTAATCTTTTTCTCAATTTATAATTTTTTTTTAATCTGTACTCGTTTTTCATTGCATCAGATTTTGAGTCGTATTTTTCATAATAAACTAACTTCCATTTTTTTCCTCTTGTAAACTTCGCCCCTTTACTAGAGTTGTGTAAATTTAGTCTTTTTTTTATGTTTCCCGTATAACCAACGTAAGAAATCCTTTTTTTATTTTTATCTTTAGTGATTATTAAATAAACAAAATATGGCATTTTGGCGGTCCCTAGGGGAATCGAACCCCTCTTTCGAGGATGAAAACCACGTGTCCTAACCGATAGACGAAGGGACCAAATTTGGATCTTTTATTGTAAAATATTATATTTATCAAGTTTTTATAGTGTCTTCTCTTGTAACAATTTTACAGGTATTTGAGCTTTTATGTGTAACTAGAGTTTGAGTGATATATCTATTATCTTTGAGATCTATACCCTTCACTAAATCACCGGATGTTATACCTGTCGCACAGAATATCGAGTCGCCTTTAATGATTTCTTTTAAATCATATTTTTTATCTAAATCTTTAATACCCATTTGTTTAGCTCTTTTTATATCTTTCTCATTATCAAAAATAAATCTACCTTGAAATTTGCACTTATATGCATCAATAGCAGATGCAGCTAAAACTCCTTCAGGCCCTCCCCCTATGCCTAAAAAAATATCTACATCATATTTATCATCAGTTATCATCAATGCCCCAGACACATCACCATCTGAAATTAATTTCATTTTTACTTTCATTTTTTTAAGTTCATCAATAATTTTTTTATGCCTAGGTCGGTTTAATAAACAAGCTGTTACATCTGTTAGACTCTTGTTTAAAGAATCGGCTATATTTTTGATATTTTTTTCAACCGAGAAATCCAAATCTGTTGCTTCAAAAGGTATTTTGTTTGAAACTGCAATTTTATCCATATAAGTTTCTGGAGCATTAAAAAGGTCCCCTTTTTCTGCAATAGATATTACTGATAATGCTCCAGGAAGATTCTTTGCAACAAAATTTGTTCCCTCTACAGGATCAACTGCTATATCTAGATTTAAATTTCCACCAGAACCTAATTTTTCACCTATATACAACATAGGAGCTTTATCTAATTCGCCCTCACCAATAACAACTTCTCCATTAATTGATAGTTTATTAATTTCATTTCTCATCGAGTCTGTTGCAGCTTTATCAGCATTTTTTTTTTGATTTTTTCCAATAAAATCGTAGCAAGAAATAGCTGCTTTTGAAGTAACTGTAATTATATCGTTTATTAATTCTTTATTTAAAGCCACTAAATTTTTTCTTTAGAGATGTTTTCTGTATTCAATTTTAATTTATTTTCAAATTCATTTAGTCTTTTCCAAACTGATATAAGCTCAACAATTATAGGCCAACTTCTTACTAAATATTGAAGTGAAGTCTCTACTCTACCGAAAGCTCTAATAATTTGCTGAACAAAACCTAGAGTAATTGCGCCTGTTACAATTGTTGGTGCTAATGCAAGATAAGGAACAATCACCATTCCTTGTAAATAACTCCATTTAACAGCATTAAAATAAAGATAATGAAAATACATCTTGTAATGTATTTTTCTAACACCGCCGTATAAACTATCAATTCTTATCGGTTGAGCATTTTCTTTAAAGTCCTCACCAAGAACTAATTCTTTTCTGTATGCAGCTTCTTCTTTTTGAATATCATATTCTATACCAGGTAATTTGATTCCTACAGCAGCAAGTATAAATGTACCACCTAAAGCAGAAATAATAGCTACCCAAACCAGAGCATGATTAACCTCACCAATCCATGGCAGTACAGTAATACTTTTAGATAATCCCCACAAAATAGGTGTGAATGCAATTAATGTCATTATACTTCTTAAAAGTTCTGCGCCCAAGCCTTCCATTATTCTAGCAAACTTAAGAGTATCTTCTTGAACTCTTTGAGAAGCACCTTCTATTGATGATGCAAAATTCCATTTATCATGATAAAAATCAGCCATAGCTGTTCGCCATCTAAAAGTCCAGTGGCTAGTGAAATAATCACTAAATATAACTACTAAAATGTAAACTGCTGCAATTTTTGCAAATGTAAAAAGATATGCAATAAATTCTTTTTCAGTTACAGCACCTGGCTCTGCTAAAGCTTTTTGCAAGGTATCATAAAACTCACCAAACCATTCATTAATTCTTACATCTAGTTGTACTTGATACCATGTGGCGGCAAGAATTAGTATTGTTCCGCCAATACTCCATAAATGCCATCTTTTATCTGTAAAAAATTTAAACATAAATTTAGTTTAAAAAATTATCTGCATAAGATTTTTTCACTACTTTTCTTTCTTTAGGTTCTATTACTTCAAAATCAATTTTATTTTTTTTTGCGTAAGTTATTGCTAGTTCTTTAGTGGTAAATTCTAATTTTAATTCAGTATAAGTATCAGATGAACTTTCCCATCCCATTAAGGGATTTCTAGTAGGATCTTTAGTTTTGAATTCTAAAACCCACTTGTCAATTTTTCCTAAACCAGATTGCATTGCTGTTTTATTGGGTTTATAAATTTTTGCTTTTTTCATAATTGGTGGTCGGAGTGGCAGGATTTGAACCTGCGACCCTCTGGTCCCAAACCAGATGCGCTACCAGGCTGCGCTACACTCCGAATGAAGTACTAATACAGTAGTTATTTATTTTTTCAATGTATAAAGATGTGTAAAACAAGGGATTTTTAATCAGAATCTGTTATATAGACCTTATGATAATAGCTTGTCCGTGTGGTGAAAAAAAATTTGAAGTAGATGAAAACTTGATTCCTGATAAAGGCAGATTATTAAAATGTGGATCATGTGATCAAACGTGGTTCTTTAATAAAAATGTTAGCGAACAAACAGAACCATTAATTGATAAGCCTGCTAAACAAAAAAAGATTTTATATAAAGATGAAAATATTGATAAATCAGTATCAAAAGCACCTATAAAACCAGGATCAGAATTAGTCAAATATAAACCAAAATATAATTTTACCTTTGGAACATTTTTAAGTTATATAATTGTTTCTATAATAACTTTTATTGCAATCATAATTATATTAGACACATTCAAGGATCCATTAAGCAATATTTTCCCAAATTTAGAACTTGTATTATATAATTTATATGAAACCTTGAGAGATTTAATACTTTTTGCTAAAGATCTAAATTAAATGATTAATTATTTATCGAAACCCTTTATTTGGTTTTTTAAACTTGAAGCTGCTAGTGGTTTAGTTTTATTATTCGCAGCAATTATTGCATTAATAATAAGTAATTCAGGATTATCAGAATTATATTTTTCAACCTTAAATCAATATTTATTCGTTGGCATAAACAATTTTGGATTAAAGTTATCAGTTCTTCATTGGATTAATGATGCTTTAATGGCAATATTCTTTTTTTTTGTCACTCTTGAGATAAAAAGAGAATTTTTACAAGGTGAACTTTCAAATATAAAACAAGCCCTACTCCCAATAATTGCAGCAGTTGGTGGAATGTTAGTACCTGCATTATTTTATGTATTGATCAATTTTGGAGATAGCGAAACTATGAATGGATGGGCAATACCCTCTGCTACAGATATTGCTTTTTCACTTGGTGTATTATCTTTATTAGGAAAAAGGGTACCTTTATCATTAAAAGTTTTTTTAACAGCTTTAGCAATTATTGATGATTTGGGTGCTATAGTAATTATAGCACTATTTTATTCAGGAGACTTGAGTATTAAATATTTAAGTCTGATGTTGTTAGCATTTTTATTATTGCTAGTAATAAATAAATTTAATATTAAAAAATTCTTACCTTATTTGATAATTGGTATTTTCCTTTGGGATTTTACTCATAATTCAGGAATACATGCAACAATTGCAGGTGTTTTGTTAGCGATGACAATACCTCATCGAAAAAAAGAGAAAGATTTTTCTTTATTAATCAAAATTGAACATGCAATAAGTCCTTATGTTGCTTTTGGTATCATGCCTTTATTTGCTTTTGCAAATGCCGGTGTTTCATTAGAAGGTTTATCTCTTAGTTCTTTGTTAGATAAAGTACCATTAGGAATAGTCTTGGGTTTATTTTTAGGTAAACAATTAGGTGTATTTGTTTTTTCATATGTTGCTATAAAAACAAAAATTGCTCAAATGCCAAATAATACAAGTTGGTATAATTTTTATGGTGTAGGAGTGTTAACTGGTATTGGCTTCACAATGAGTCTTTTTGTAGGAAATTTAGCTTTTGTTGACAATATGCAATATATGGATGGTGTTAAAATCGGAGTATTAACTGGGTCATTATTATCAACTTTATTTGGCTACTTTTTGATATTACTCACTCCAAATAAGTAATTTATAATAATGAAAAAAATTATAATCATAGGATTAACTATCATAATGTTTTTTTTTAAAAATTCAGCAACAGCAAATTATGACAAGATTTTTTTTGACTTTAAGGTAGATAGTATCTCGGGCGAAATTATTGATTTGAATGACTATAAAAATAAAGTTGTTTTGATTGTAAATACTGCCAGTTATTGTGGTTTTACAAAACAATATGCTGACTTGCAAACACTTTGGGAGAAATACAAATCCAAGGGTTTAATTGTTTTAGGTATTCCATCTAATTCTTTTAACCAAGAAAAAAATTCAAATTCTGAAATTAAAGAATTTTGCGAAGTAAATTTTGATATAGATTTTCCATTAACATCAATTACTGATGTAAAAGGTGAAAATGCTCATGAAATATATCAGTGGGCAAAAGAAAATTATGGAAATTCAGCAATTCCAAAATGGAATTTTTATAAAATTCTAATTAATCGACAAGGAAAAATTGAAAATACCTTTTCATCATTTACAAATCCAATGTCTAAGAAAATAACAAATATAATTGAAAAAATCTTATAAGTTAATTGTTAATCCATCATGAGCAGGAATAACATTCTTTGGTAAAACTCTCTTAAGCTCATTATAATCTAACACCGGAGATAAGTTCGTCAAGATTGCTTTCTTGGGGTTAAATTTTTTTATCATTGATAAAGATGCTTCTAAATTGAAATGAGAGGGATGTGGCTTGTACCATAAACAATCAATTACCAAAAATTTGAGATTTTTAAAATATTTGTAATCTTTTTTATAAATTTTACTTACATCACTTATATAGGCAATTTTTTTATCTATTATAAAACAATTTGATTTGACTTTACCATGATCAACTTTGATTGATCTTATCTTTACAATTTTATTGTAATTTTTAACTGATAAAATTTTTTTTAGTATATGTAATTTTAAAGTTGCTGGATATTCTCTTGAGTAACTTTTAAAAATATATGAAAAAGTTTTTTTTAAATAATTAGAAGTGTCTTTATCAGCATATACATTCACTTGTTTTTTTGAATTTATATAAAATGCCCTTAAATCATTTATACCATGTGTTTGATCTCCATGCATATGTGAATATAAAACTTTATCTATCTTTTTAATTTTGTGTCTTAGTAATTGATGTCTTAAATCTGGCGATGTATCGATAAGAATATTTTCATAAGAGGTCTTTATAAAACCAGAACACCTTGAACGATAATTTTTTTTGTTTTTTGGATCACAATTTCCAAAGAAACCATCTGGTCTTGGTACACCCATTGAACTCCCACATCCTAGAATGATAAATTTCATAATATCTTAATTAAAGAATAATTTATTGAAGTTGTTCGAGGTGAATTCTATAAGATCAGATTTGGATACATCTTTAATTTGCGCTAATTTTTCTGCTGTAAAATCAATAAAGGATGGTTCATTTTTTTTTCCTCGATTAGGCACAGGTGTCAAATATGGACTATCAGTTTCTATTAAAAGTTTATCTAATGGTAGAGATCTAAAGGTTTCTTGAAGATCAACTGAATTTTTAAAAGTTATAATTCCACTTGCTGAAAAATAAGAATTCAATGTAAGAAGTTTTTCTGAAAATTTTTTTGATCCAGTGAAACAGTGCATCAAAATTCTTGGATTATGTCCTTTATACTCATTCAGTATATTAAAGGTATCATCTTCTGCATCTCTTGAATGTATTATAATAGGAACGTCACACTCTATTGCTGCTTCAATATGTGTTTTAAAACTAGTTATTTGTTTATCTTTATCACTGTTATTATAATAATAATCTAATCCCGTTTCTCCTATTCCAATTATTTTAGGGTTTTCTTTAAGACTTTTAACTATTTCATTCTTAGTTATTGTATTAGTGTCACTTTCATGTGGATGTATGCCTACTGTTCCATATATGATCTCATCTTTATTGACTATATCTTTAATTCTAGAAAAACTCTCAAAAGATGTAGATATAGTTAATAACTTTTTAATACCAACATTTTTGGATCTTTTGAGCACATTTGAAAGATCACTAAGTAGCGGTTCATGATCTAAATGGCAATGTGAGTCAATCATTTTCTTTTTCTATTTTCTTAATTAATATGTCTATCTTATTTATCATATTACCTTTAATAATAAATTCATTATTAGAAATAGTTTCTAATTTGATATCTTTTTCTGATAAATTAAAAATTTTCAATGCTTTCAATGATGTTTCGGGAATAATTGGATAAAGTAAAAAGCTAATTTTCCTAACTATTTCTAATGTTGTATAAACTATAGTATTTAACCTAATTAAGTTATCCTTTTTTTTCCATGGCTCTTGATCATTAAAGTATTTGTTTGCGTCAAACAGAGAATTAACAATGAAATCTATATAAAAATTTATATTTTGTTCATTTATTTTAGACCTTATAATATCTAAATTTTCTTGAAATCTATTTAATATCTTTAAATCATCTGGTTGAAAATCAATTTTTGCAGGAATTTTTCCATCACAATTTTTCATCGCAAAAGCAGTAACTCTTTGACATAAATTACCATAATTATTTGCTAAATCGCTATTTATACAATCTTCAAGTCTTTCTTGAGAAATATTACCATCGTTTCCAAATGAAACTTCCTTAACCAAATAATATCTCAAAGGGTCTAAACCGTATTCTTCAATAATTTTTAATGGATCTAAAATATTTCCCTTAGATTTTGACATTTTTTCTTCACCAGATAATATCCAACCATGACCATAAACTTTTTTTGGTAATTCAATTTTAGCAGCTAAGAGGAAAGCAGGCCAATAAACTGCATGAAATCTTAGGATATCTTTACCAATCAAATGGATAGATGCTGGCCAAAATTTTTTAAAAAGTTCATCATTTGTATCTGGATAATTTAAAGCACTTAGATAATTTGTTAATGCATCAAGCCATACATAAATAATATGTTTATCGTTACTAGGAACTGGAATTCCCCATGTAAAAGTTTTACGACTTACAGAAAGATCTTTAAGACCACTTTTTACAAAACTAATTACCTCGTTTTTTCTAGACTCTGGTAATATAAAACCTGGATTATTTTCATAAAATTCTAGTAAAGGTTTTTGCCATTTAGAAAGTCGAAAAAAATAAGACTCTTCCTCTATCCATTCAACGTTAGATTTTGACAATTTTGCGATTTTTTTTCCATCTATCTCCTCTATTTCATCTTCATTGTAAAAAGCCTCATCTGAGACTGAATACCATCCAGAATAATTTGATAAATAAATATCATCATTTTTTTCAAGAAGAGACCAGAGATGCTGAACTGTTTTTTTATGTCTATCCTCAGTAGTTCTTATAAAATCAGTATTAGATAAATTTAATATTTTTGAGAGATCTTTAAATGTTTGACTAATTTGATCGCAGAATTCCTTAGGCTTCTTACCAGCTTTTTCAGCTGATCTTTGTATCTTTAAACCATGCTCATCTGTACCAGTTAAAAAATGAACTTTATAATCATCAATTGATTTAAATCTTGCAAAAAAGTCAGCAATAATACTCGAATATGCATGCCCCATATGAGGTCTTCCGGATGGGTAATATATCGGAGTAGTAATATAAAAATTTTTATCCATTTAAAATTTTATATTCAAATTCCATAAATAAAGACTCTTCATCTAAATTTAATTTTTTAGTATTATTTATTCTATTTAAAAAATAATCATAATGTTGAAAAGTTCTTGATTTTGCCAATTTTACTTTTTTTCGAAAATAAAACTCAAAATATTCAAATATCATATCTTTAATTAAGGCATTTTTTTTGTACAAATTATCTTTAATAACAAGTTTTAGAAAACTTTTTAAATCATAATCCTTTAAATCATGTTTCTGAATTTTAAAAAATTCGATTAAATGATATATTTGTCCAGGTGTTAAATAGTAGTTTATCAAATCTTTATTAATAAATTTCATAATATCATTATTTAAAATCTTATTAATAACTGAAATCGAAGTTTTGTGATCTAAAGATATCTTAAAATTGATACATCTCGATTTTAAAGTTGGTAAAATAAACCTGTCATTATTTATCAATATAAAATAAGTATTTGATGGTGGTTCCTCTAAAACTTTTAAAAGTGCGTTAATAGAGGAAATATTTAATGTTTCGATATTATCTATAATTATAAATCTTTCCTTATTATTAAAAGATGATTTATTCAAATTATTAATTAATTCTCTAATTTGATTAATATCAATATTTTTTTTTTCACTTAAGGTATCAACTAATAATAAGTTGGGATTTGATCCATTTATTGCAAGTTTATAAGATTTATTATCAGGATTAATTTTGAATTCTTTAATATTATAGGGATGTTCCTCGTTAATGGACAATATATAATTTACTAAATGAAATGATAAAGTTGACTTACCTAAACCTCTGTCACCACTAAGTAAAATTTTTGTAGGTAATCTTTTTTTCTTATAAAGTTCTACAAATTCTAATAGATAGTTATCGAGTGAAAACAAATTAGTTTGATTCATTGGACTTAGACTCATTTTATCAATTTTTCAATTTTCTTTAAAACCAATTTTTCATTTAACTTAATATCTAAATTTGAGTCAATTATTTGATATTTTCTTTTATTCTTATTTGATAGTTTTATAAAACCTTTTTGAACTTTATTGTAAAAATTTTTTTTGAAATTATCATACCTATTGGTAGATTTTCTTACTTTAAGTCGCTTTACCATATTTTTATGATTTACTAGGTTTAAAAAAGTAAAAGAGACTTTAAAGTTTGATAAAATATGTTTGTTTATAGTATTTATTAAATCTAAATTTACACCCATACCGTAATGTTGATATGAAATAGTTGAGTCAACAAATCTATCTATTAATATAATTCTTTTTTTATAATATTTTCTTAGTAGATTGATATTTTCACTTCTAGAGGCTAAATAAAGCAGCAAATCTGTATTTTTATTAAAATTGGATTTTTTATTAAGTATCAAATTTCTTATTTTTTCTGAATTTAAACTTCCTCCTGGTTCTCTTATCTTGATAAAGGAAAGTTTTCTTTTTTTTAAATATCTTGAAATTCTATTTAGATGATGAGTCTTTCCACTTCCTTCAATACCCTCGAAAACAATAACAGGTTTTCTAAACATCGCCCCAGATTAAATAATTCAATGATTTCATTAATCTAGTAAAAATATTTACTTTTTGAACATCGTTAGATGCTAATAGATCATATTCACCTATCAATTCCTGATCATATACTACTCTGAAAGTTCCAATTTTTTGATTTTTTTTAATCGGCGCTTCTACTGGTCCATCATATTTCAAGGATATCTTTAATAATCTTTTTTTTGCTTTTTTAATCGTTTTATAAATATCAGTATCTACATGCACATCAACATAGCTTTGTTTACCAAGCCATACCTCTATTTTATCAATAGGTTTATTAGCTTTATTTATCTCAACTAGATCAAAATTTGTTAATCCATAAGTTATTAATCTTGAGCTTTCTCTTGATCTTGAACTTTTGGTTTCGAATCCACTTCCGACAGCTATTAATCTTCTCCCCTTTCTATTAATTGACGATGCTAACGAATATTTTTCAACAGCTAAGTAGCCTGTTTTAATACCATCGGCACCAATATTTTTATAAAGAAGAGGATTTCTGTTACCTTGTGTGATTGGATCACCTCCAGTTCTATTCCACGTAAATTCTTTCTCTGCAAACCACTCATAATATTTGGGATGTTCTTTTATTAAGTAAGTTGACATAATTAAAATATCTCTTACGGTTGAATAATTGTCTGGATCATTAATACCAGATGAGTTAGCGAAGTTTGTATTTTCCATGCCTAATTCTTTTGCTTTAGATGTCATTAAGATTGCAAATTCTTCTTCCGTACCAGCTATTCCCTCTGCGAGTGCAACACATGCATCATTACCAGATGCAATGATTATACCTAATAGTAAATCCTCTACAGAAACTTCATCACCAACCATTATAAACATAGATGAATATCCTGCAGTTGATAATCTCCAAGCTTTTTCAGAAATAATAAATTTATCATCTAAAGATAGATCACCTGATTTTATTAAATCAAAAGCAATTATTGATGTCATTATCTTAGTCATTGAAGCTGGATAAATTGATCTATCTGGATCTTTTTCATATAAAATTTCTCCAGATAAGAAATCTTGTAATATTGCTGTTCTAACTTTTATGTCAATATTTGCATTAACAGAAAAAATTAGAGATAAATATAATGAGATAATGATTAAAATTTTTTTAAGCATCTTTAATTATTTCTAGATTTTCAAA
This sequence comes from Pelagibacteraceae bacterium AG-430-P08, assembly GCA_003212925.1. Taxonomy (GTDB): domain Bacteria; phylum Pseudomonadota; class Alphaproteobacteria; order Pelagibacterales; family Pelagibacteraceae; genus Pelagibacter. Next base: position 25,603 of record QCOL01000013.1, read on the forward strand.
ATACAAAGAATTCATTTTTTCAAATGAGTCTTTAAGTGACTGTATATCATTAAATGGTCCCAATAATAACCTATAATTAGTTTTTGTAAGTTCAATGATTTTAATATTTTTCAATTTAACTTCACTTTTAATTCTATTACTCATATTTTTAGCAGATTTTTTATAATAAAAATCTGCTACCTTAATAAAATAAGAAAATTTATTATTTTTTTGTAATTTTTTTTTAGTTTTATTGGATGAGTTTAGATCACTAATTTTAATACCATCTATAGGTGCCTTTTCAGCAACTGTTTTTTCTTCCTCAAAAGTTTTAGTTTTTTTAGCAATATATGTAGAATTTTTTGAAATCAAGACTATATCTATATAAGGTTCGTCTAAATCAAGTTCTAACTCCTCAGCAATTCTTTGAGTGATAATTGAATTGTAAAATGGTGAAAATTTTACTCTGTTTGATTTTACTACTGCGATAAGTGATTTTCCATTTAAAGGATTAGTAATTTTTACAGACGATTTTCTTTTTAAATTCTTATGAAATATTGTTAATGATCTTTGATCAATTTTTTTGATCTTTAATTGATCGTTGTAGATTAGTGAAAATCCACTATTTTTATATTTTTTTTCAAACGGTATGTCTATTTTTTTACTTTGATTAATTGTTGATTGATCACAACTCAATAACAAAAATAAAGTACTAAAAATAATATAAATATTAAATTTCATTTCTAAATTTATCTTTCAGAGTACACACAGCAAGTGCAAATCTTAAAGATCTATTCCATTTTAAAATTATTTCGTAATTTTCAAAAACTATATAAGCAGGACTTAAAGTTTGAGCATTAGGGATAATATCTTTGTCAGGGGTTATAATTGCTATTTTTTGATTTTCGTTATTTATGTTTAAATCAGAATAGTTCTTAATATATTTTTTAAAAGATTTAATTTTCTTTTTACTATGTAATTTTCTAGCTGATACGTTCAAAACTTTAATTGGAATATTTTCATCTAATTCAATTTTCATAAAACAAGGATCATTTTTTTTCCACCCAATCTTATTCAAATAATTAGCAGCAGATGCATATGCATCTTCGGAATTTTTCAAATCAATAAAATTATCCTTATTAAAGTCAAAAGCATAATTCTTTATTGTTGATGGCATAAATTGAAAAAAACCAAATGCACCTGCCCATGAACCATACAAAGTTTTATAATCTATTTGATTATCATCAATTAATCTCAATAAAGTTAAGAGTTCATTTGAAAAAAACTCTGATCTTCTTTTATCATAACTTAATGTTGCTAATGATGATATTATATCCATTTTTCCAACATAAGTGCCAAAGTTAGTCTCGATGCCCATTAAAGATAAAAGTAATTCTTTTTCTACTCCAAAATTTTTTTCAACTAAATTTATAAGATTTGAGTTATTTTCGTAAAAATCTACACCCTTTTTTAATTTTTTAGTTGAAGTGCGTTTGCCAATATATGTTTTTGTGTCCTCATAAAACTCTGGTTGGAATCTATCGTATTCAATAACCTTAGGTAAAAATCTTGCATTTTGCATTGCTGTATCAAAAGTCTTTTCTGAAATATCATTTGCTAATGCCACTTTTTTGAAATTTTTTTTCCATTCATTGAAATTGATATTTTCACTAGAATAACAATTCAATATTGTTAGTAAAAATAAAAAAAATATTTGGCTAATTAGTTTCATATAGATCTTTAAGATATATAATTACAGCAATCCAGATAATAATAAAACTCACTAATTTAATTAGTGAAAAATCCTCATTGTAGTAAAAGTAACCTAAAATAAACTGCAACGTAGGCGTAATATAAAAAATCATCCCTGTAGCTCCAAGACCGATTAATTCAACACCTCTTACGTATAAAAATAAAGGAATCACAGTCATGGGTCCCGCTAATAATAGAAACATACTCAGACCTGGGTTAGACAAACTAAAGTCATTTAATCCTTTATCAAAAATAAAGTAAAAGACAATAAGAGCAAAAGGAAAAATATATAAACTCTCTATTAAAAGTCCTATATCAGTTTCTATATCAATTTTTTTTCTTACTAGATTATAAAATGCCCAACTCAAAGCTACGATTATTCCTACCCATGGAAGAGTTTTTATATTTAGAAAAATCATGACCAAAATAGATATAATTACTAATAAAATTGAAAAAATTCTTTTCTTATTCAATTTCTCTTTAAAGAATATATATCCTAACAAAACACTAATAATCGGCATAATGAAATACCCAAAACTAGCATCTATAATTCTTTCTGTAGCTACTGCATAAATCCATATAGCCCAATTAATAAATATTAATGAACCTGATATGAAAAGATAAATAAGATTTTTTTTATCTGAAATACTTTTAATAAAAAGATTCCATTTTTTTAAAAATAATGTCGTCAAAACTAACATCACAGCTGTCCACAAACATCGATGAACAACTAGTTCAATATGTCCTATAAAGGCAACGTATTCAAAATATATAACTCCAATAAAGCCCCACCAAAAAGATCCCAAAGAGGTGAGTATTAATCCTTTATTAAAATGCTGGTTCATAAAATAATGAAATAGATAATAAACGTTTAATAAACTATTTTATGGTTGAATTAAATAATTATAATTACAAAACGCTCTTCAGAAAGAGATTGCTGAGAGGGTTAAAAACACCGGTCTTAAAATGCGAAATATCCCCTACAAACCTTAAGACGATTGATTTTTATACATGTATTCTTTATTTCTTACAAAATTATCAAATTTTTTAACAATCATATTATGGTTATGTTGGTCAAAATTTTTTAAAAAAAATTCATATAATTTGAAATTATATAAATCTTTAAATGAGTTTTTTTTAAAAAATTTATCTAAATCAAATAAATAACCACTTTTATTCAAAACATATCTCATAAAAACATATTCAAAAATTTCTTTTTTGTTTATTCTAATTTTTAAATTTTTTGCATTTAAAATTAATTTTTGATAACTTTTTTCATTATCTGGATGAATACAAAAATTATAGTTTATATGAGGATTGTTAATTGATGCATTTATAACTGGAATACCGAAATATGCATACTCATGAGCTATTGTTCCATAACATGTTAATAAAAGATTTACTTTTTTTTTTAAGAAATGATGGGAGGTATCGGAAGGAATCTGTGTAATTTTAGGAAAAGTTTTAATAAACTCTTTTATAAAAATTTTATTATTTTCCGGGTAATCGGGATTATCTTTTATGTACCAGTTATAATTTGTTTTATTTGATAAATTTCCTAAAAAATACAACCATTCTTTAAAATCTGGAAAAATATTTTCTCCATAAACATGAGGTGCATCAGAAAAACTATGTGCAGCAATTAATATATTAAAACCTTTCTTTTTTAAAATATTATTTTTAATTATTTTTTTTTTATATGTATTATTAGTTGAATAATAAATATTCTTATCAAAATTACCTTGAAATCTTTTTTCAATTGCTTGCTTGCCTTTAAGTAAACAATCTTTTTTTGTGTTTTTAAAATATTTTTTAAAATCAGATTTAAATTTAAAAAATTCTATATCCGTAGTTTGCTGCTTTTTATTCAATTGATAGAGAAAATTTACATTTGGTATAAATACCTTTATATTTCTTTTTAAAGCAATTCTAGTAGGAACTCCACAACTATATACACTGTGAGAGCTAATCACTGAATTTACTTTATAAGTTTTAAAAAAATTCTCCCAAAAAATGAATAGATCAATAAATAATTTTAAGTAACTTTTAAATTCATCTGAACTATGATTAATGGTAATCTTTTTATATCTTTTAAGATAACTGTCATAAATCAAATCCCCAATCTTAATTCTTGAAATTTTTATTTTAAGAATATCTTGTTTACTATTTAATGATTTTATTATTTTTAAGAATATCTTATTTGATTTAATACTATTTTTTTTTGATAAATTTGGATAAATTAAGTCACTACATTGTAAATAATTATATATTTTAAAAGTTCTTAATTTAAGAATTTTTAAAAAAAAAATTTGTAATTTTTTAAATAAACTAATATTCATATATCTATCTAGGTAACAGCTATTATAAAAAGCAATTATTTTAGAATTATAAATTTTTATCAATGAATTTAATAAATACAAACTTGTTAGATGAAAATGAGTCCAGTGAGCAAATTCAACAATTATCAATCCATTGTTTTTCTTATTTTTTTTTCTTAAAAAAAAATTTTTTTTAATTAAATCTTTTATGTTTTTTCTTATTTTATATTTGTGAAATAGTTTAAACATAATTTAAATTACTATAGTTATATCTTTCGAGAGATTCTTATTATATGATTTTATAGGATAACTAGGACCAAACTAGGATTAAATTAAAAATTTTTAAAAAATATATCTCTGTTTTTTTGTTGAATTTTAATATTATACTTATAAAACCTAGCTCACGGAGAGATGGCTGAGCGGTTGAAAGCACCGGTCTTGAAAACCGGCAAAGGGGCAACTCTTTCCTGGGTTCGAATCCCAGTCTCTCCGCCACTATAACTATCAATATTTAAAGTTTTTAAATAAATTATTAATCTTATTATCTTCAAATTTTATGTCTGTATTTAAACCATTATAGAAATTATAAAGATTATTATCATCAATCTCTAAAAGTTTAATCAATTGATTTAATTCTTCCCCATTTAATTGATCTAAATATTTTCTTGTAAATGCACCTAAAAGTTTATCCATTTCTTTTGTTCCACGATAATTTGATCTGTAAATAATTTTTTTTTTAATTTGTTCTATATCAGCAGTCACAATAAGAATATAATATCAGTTTATAGATATGAAAAGAAATTATGAATACTTATTATCTGATCTCAGTTTACTAAAAGGTGTAGGAACCAAAACTTCAAATTTATTAAAGAAAAAAAAGGTAAATACTATTTTTGATTTATTATGGAAATTACCGAAATCTTATACTGATAGAAGTTTATCATCTAAAATAAAAGATTTAAAAATAGATGAAATACAGACCATAACCGTAATACCTCTAAAATATTCATTCCCAAGAGTTAGAAACTTACCGAATAGAGTTTTATGCAAAGATGAAACTGGTGAGATAGATTGTGTTTTTTTTAACAGTTATGAAGGTTATATTAAAAAGATATTACCTATTGGCAAAGAGGTAACAATTAGTGGGAAAATTAAATACTTTAGAAATAA
>QCOL01000014.1 GCA_003212925.1 Pelagibacteraceae bacterium AG-430-P08
AAGAATGGTAAAAAAGTCCATTCTACTCAAAAACCTGAGGCTCTACTTCACAGAATTTTATTAGCAACTTCAAATAAAAATGATTTAGTTTTAGATCCTTTTTTAGGATCAGGAACAACAGCAACAGTTGCAAAAAAATTGGGTAGAAATTATTACGGAATTGAAAAAGAGAAAACCTATTTTAAAGCTGCCGAACAAAGATTAAAGAAAGCAAAACCTATAGAAGATCATTATTTAGATACTTTGCAAAATGGTAGATCTAAGCCGAGAATACCTTTTGGATCATTGGTTGAATTAGGAATAATTAAACCAGGCACCACTATTTTTGATAATAAAAAGAAAATCAGTGCAAAAATTATGGCTGATGGCAGTATCAAACATGCTCAAACTGAAGGCTCAATTCATAAAGTAGCAGCTACAATTTTAGGTGCTGAAAGCTGTAATGGATGGACCTATTGGCATTATAACTTAAATGGAAACGCAGTTCCTATCGATTATTTGAGACAAAGGTTGATTTCTAATAGTTAGTTTTTATATATTTTCCCAAGGTAGCCCTCTAAAAACTTTTTGTTTTTTACTAATCTTTTCAAAAAAATATTTCTTAAAAATGTAGTTAAAGGATTAGATAAATGAAAAGCAAATTGATTAAATTTTGAGCGATTATTTACCATCTTTATTTTATCAACTCTATTTCTAAAAAAATTACTCTTAGTATTATTCTCTATATTTTCAAATAATTCATATGCACCTTCTATTGATTGTGATGCGCCTTGAGCAAATGATGGTGAAAAAGCAAAAAAAGCATCTCCTACTAGATGAATATTATTATTATTAAACTCAAAAAAATCATGACTCACAAATACAGGGTATATCTTTAAATCATTAATATTATCAAAAAATTCCATACTTAATTGCGGAACTTTTTCTAAAATCTTTTTAATAAAGTTGTCATCTTTAAATAACGAGAAATCTTTTTGCTCATCCTCTGAAAGTTTATACTTGATTACAGCTATAAAGTTTAAATCTCCATCAGAAGATACTGGATAAATAACATAGTGAAAATTTGAACCTAAAAACAATGAGATGTTTTTTTTATCAGCTATATTTGAAGAGCTTGGTATTATTCCTCTTATGGCTAACGTATCATCATATTTTGGCTGAATTTGATTTTTTGATAACAGATTTTTACTCTTTGAAAAGACACCATCTGAAATAATTAAATAGTCAAATTCATAAGCTTCATTATTTTCAAAAGCGATTTTAACGATTTGATCTTGTTGTTCTATCGTTGAAATAGTGTGGTTAAATTTTATTTCTTTCTCTATATCCTTTTTTAAAAAATCAATAAGTGATGATCTTTTAAGAGTAGTATATTTACAATTTTCAGTATTAAAATCTGATATATTTAACTCACATATCTTATTAGAATTTTTAACTGAGTAAAAATTTATTTTGTCTGGATTAAATTTTTTATTATTTTCTAATTTATCAAACTGAATTTTATTTAAAAGTTTGATACTGTTGACAGATAATTGAATTCCGTAACCTTCTTTTAAATCGATTAAGCTATTTCTTTCAAAGATAGTTACTTGATACTTTTCATTTCTCTTAAATAAATTCGCAATGAATAGCCCTGAAATACCAGCACCAATTACAGCTACTTTTTTCATTATTTTTTTTCTAAATATTTAACAACTTTCTTAGTGAATGTTGGAAGCATATAATTATCTAATTTCCTTTTATCAAACCAATAAGATGAGGGAAATCTTTTTGCATTTTTGAGATATTCAATTTTTATGTTCATATTCATATTTGACATTTTAAAATTAAGATTTTCATTAAAATTTTTTGGGTTAGAAAGCTCTTCCATAGGAAAAATTGCTAAATTTTTTTAGAAAGTTAAATCTTGTATTTTTTACTAACAGGTATTTTTGATTTTTTTTATAAACTTTAAGAATAAAATATTTTTCTTTATTCTTTTTTGTAATTTTAGCTAAATCAAAATCTTTCTTCTTATAAGATTTGCAATTTTTTGAGATTGGACACTTACTACATTCAGGATTTTTTGGTTTGCATATCATTGCTCCTAATTCCATTAAAGCTTGAGCATAATCGCTTGCTCTTGATGAAATTCCAAAAATAGATTTTTTTTCTATTAGATTTTCTTTTTGTATTTCCTTATCTTTTTTTAAATAAAGATATCTTTTTTAAAACCCTTTCAATGTTTCCATCTAAAGGAATATAGGATTTATTAAAGGCAATAGCTAAAATTGCATTAGCAGTGTAATTGCCGATACCAGGTAAAGATATTAAATCCTCATAATTATTTGGAATTTCTCCATGATATTTACTAATTATGATTTTAGCAGTTTTTTTTAGATTTCTTACTCTCGAATAATATCCAAGACCCTCCCAAAGTTTTATCAATTCTCTATCTGGGATTTTTGAAAGTTTTTTAAGATTTGGAATTTTATTTATAAATCTATTAAAATAAGGAATTACAGTCACAACTTGTGTCTGCTGCAACATGAATTCACTTACCAATGTATAATAATGTTTTTTTGATTGTGAAACATTTTTTCGCCACGGTAATGTTCTCTTATTAAAATCATACCAATTAAGAATTTTTTTTGTTATTATTTGATCTTTCATATGCAATTCAAAAAATATACTAAGCAGAGAAATAGCATTCAAGGCTTAAGATCCTTTAAAGACACTTTGCCAAAAAATATCAAAAAAGTCATCAATAAGAAAGGGCACGTGTACTCTGAAACTATCAATAATTGGAAATATATTGTTGGAGAAAATTTATTTAAAGTTTGCTACCCCAAGTCTTTTAAAAATTCTAATAAGTTAGGTGTTAGCACTTTGTTAATCAACGTTAAAAGGGGGCATGAAGTTGAACTGGAATATTCAAGAAAAGATATATTAGAAAAATTAAATAATTTATTTGGTTATTCTGTTGTTGAAAAAATTAAACTAGCAAGTTTTGATGATGAAAAAATTAACCCCTCTACAAATGATGAAGGCTCCTATAATGTGACAAATCATGATTATCAAAAAAAGATAAATAGTGTTAAAAATGAAAAAATAAAGAAATCTTTAATAAAGTTATCAAAAGTGTTTAAAACAAAATGAAAAAAATATTTTTAATATTATTCTTATTTTTTGGGTCGATAAGTATTTTAAATGCTGAAGGAAATAGAATCATAGCAGGAAATAAGGATGCGAAGATTACAATAATCGCTTATGAATCTTTAACATGTAGTCATTGCGCAGATTTTCATAAAAACGTATATCCTCAACTCAAAAAAGATTATATCGATACTGGTTTAGTCAAAATTGAATTTAGACACTTTCCTCTAGATGTAGCCGCTTTTAATGCATCAAAAATTTCTCAATGTAAAAGTAATGAAAGTTTGAAAATTTTAAATAGCCTTTATTCAAATCAACAAGCATGGGTCAGAGGGAAAAATGTGGAGGAAATTAATGATAATTTAAAAACATTCATTAAAAATCAAGGCTTCGATTTGGATTTTGAAAAATGTATAAATGATAAAAAAATAGAGGATTATGTGTTAAACGATCGAATCGAAGGTACTAAAAAATTTAAGGTTAATGCTACTCCTACGATTATTATTAATAACAAAAAGTTTGAGAAACCCCTTAATTATAAAAATTTAAAAAAATCGCTGGAAAAACTGATATAAACTCCTAATGGAGTTTAAAAAAATCCAATTGAACGGATTTAAATCTTTCGCTGATAAAACTAATTTCTTAATTGAAAATGGTTTAACTGGGATAGTTGGTCCTAATGGATGTGGAAAATCAAATATTGTTGAGTCCTTAAGATGGGTCATGGGAGAAACATCAGCAAAAAGTATGCGAGGATCAGGAATGGAGGATGTAATATTTTCTGGAACATCTAACAAAGCATCCAAGAACATTGCAGAAGTGTCTGTTACTGTAACTAATGAAAAAAATGAGGGGCCAATTCAATATAGAGAATTGGATGAAGTAAACGTAAGAAGAAAAATAGAAAAAGATAAAGGCTCAAAATTTTATATAAATGATAAGGAAGTCAGAGCCCGTGATGCTCAAATGTTTTTTGCAGATTTATCAACTGGAGCACATTCTCCATCGATGATAAGCCAAGGTCGTATAGGTGCAATCGTTACAGCTAAACCAGCCGATAGAAGGGCAATCTTAGAAGAAGCTGCAGGAATTTCAGGATTACATGTAAGAAGGCATGAAGCTGAATTACGACTAAACGCTGCAGAAAATAATCTTAAAAGAGCGGATGAATTAAGGCGCCAACAAGAAAGGCAACTTGTTAATCTTCAAAAACAAGCTGAAGAGGCAGCAAGATATAAAAATATGTCTGAAGAAATAAAAAAGATAGAAGCAGGCTTATATTATTTAAAATTATTAGAAATTGATAAAGAAATAAAAATAGAAAATGAGATTAATGTTGAAGCAGAGACTGAAGTAACAGACTTTAATAATAAGATCGCAGATCTTGAAAATTTAATAAAGACTGAAACTGAAAAAGTCACACCATTAAGGGAAAAGAATATTGAAAACTTATCTAAAATACAGAGACTTAATCTTGAGCTACAAAGTCTGGACGAAGAAAACACAAGGATACAAGATGAAATTGAAAATATAAAAAAAACACTTCAAACATTTGAGGAAGATATCGGTAGAGAAAAAGGAATAGTAATCGATGCGAACTCAAATGAAAAAAGATTAAAAGAAGAAAAAAATGAGTTAATAGAAATTGACTCCAAATATTATGAAACTGAAAAACAGTCTGATAATGATTTAAACACCTCTAAAGATAAATTACAAAGTGAAATTGAGAAAGTTAAAGAACTTATTAATTCACAAAAAAATCAAGAAGCTATTTCAGCACTTGATAATTGTAAGCTGTTGATTGAAGCATATGCTGGGAGTTATAGTAAAAATGAAAATATAAAAAAAGAGTCTGTAAAGAGAAACGAAAGAATTAAAGTAATTGATACAGAGATAGAAAGTTGGAAAAACCTATTATCAAATTCTGAAAAAATGGTTTCCCAGCTTACCGAAAGAAGAAGTAAATTGAATGATCAGTTAAGTAAATTAGACAATCAACCAAAATTACAGGCAGAAAAAAAAGGTCAAATAACTGAAGGGTTAAGAATTTCTGAAGAGGAAAAAAAAGAAAATGAAGAAATTATTAATTCAACAGATGAAAAAATAGAAAATTTAAGATTACAATTGAATGAAATCCAAGAGCAATCAATTCAGATAAGAGAGAGAAAAGCAAGTTCGGGTGCAACAGTTGAGGGATTAAAAAAAAGAAAAAATGATTTAATTGATAGAATTAATTCCGAATTAAATTTATCTGAGGAAAATATTTTAGAAAATTCAAATCTTTTCGGAGTTGAGGAACTACCCGATGCTGTAAATCAAGAGGACTTGCTAGACAAAAAAAAACAAGAAAGAGAAAAACTAGGCTCGGTGAACTTAAAAGCAGATGAAGAAACAAATAAGTATGAAACTGAAATTAAAAAAATGGAGAGCGATAGGGTCGATTTAGTTACAGCAATACTAAAATTAAAAGAAAGTATCAATGAGCTTAATCAAAAAGGAAGAGAAAGATTAATTGAGGCTTTTGATAAAGTTGATAGAAAATTTAACGAAGTTTACACAAAACTATTTAATGGTGGAAGCGCCAAACTTGAATTAGTAGATGCTGATGATCCACTAGAGGCAGGACTAGAGATGTTGGTGAGTCCTCCTGGTAAGCGTCTCCAATCAATAACTTTATTATCAGGTGGAGAACAAGCGCTTACTGCGCTTTCATTAATTTTTGCTGTTTTCTTAACTAATCCATCTCCAATTTGTGTATTAGATGAAGTAGATGCACCTCTTGATGATGCGAATGTTACAAGATTTTGTAATTTGCTTGATGAACTTACAAAAATTACTGACACGAAATTTATAATTGTTACCCACCATGCTTTAACAATGTCTAAAATGAACAGACTATATGGAGTTACAATGCCCGAGAAAGGTATTAGTCAACTTGTAGCTGTTGATCTTCAAAAAGCAGAAAGTATGGTTGCCTAATTAAGCTGATTTCAAATGTCCAAAGATCCATTTAAAACTCGCTTAGAAATTGCAAAAAAAAAGGTTTTTGATAAAGAAAATAAGAAAAAAAATAACCCCTCTCCAATTGGTAATGCTTTTAAACTAAGCACTGAGCTAGTTTCTGCAGTAGTTGTAGGGACAATTATTGGGTTTATTTTAGACAAGACCTTTGGTACTAAACCCTGGTTAATTTTAATATTTTTTTTTGTAGGTGTAATCGCAGGAATAATGAATGTAATTAAATCTGCAAAGAAAATGCAAAAATAGATCGAAAAATATATGGCTGCAAATCCAATGACACAATTCGAAGTCTATAGAATTGGTCCTGAAATTAAAGTAGGTGCTTTTGATATTTCATTTACAAACGCTAGTTTGTTTATGGTCATAAGTTCGCTAGCTATTTTGATTATATTTAATCTCGGATCAAAAAAAAATTCATTGCTACCAAACAAAATTCAGTTGTTAGCTGAATTAAGTTATACATTTGTTTCAAAAATGATTAGTGATACGGCAGGCTCTAAAGCTAAGCCTTATTTTTCTTTTATATTTTCTTTATTTATGTTTGTCCTTTTTTGTAACATGTTTGGCATGATTCCTTACACCTTTACAGTCACAAGTCATATTATTGTTACTTTTGTGTTAGCGGCTTTTATTTTTATCGGTGTAACAATAATTGGTTTTATAAAACACGGTTTGGGCTACCTAAAATTATTTGTACCGAGTGGGGTTCCTATAGTGCTATTACCATTAATTGTAGTTATTGAGATTATCTCATATTTAAGTAGACCTATTAGTTTATCCGTCAGACTCTTTGCTAACATGATGGCAGGTCACACAATGATGAAAGTATTCGGAGGCTTTGTAATAAGCCTTGGGGTAGTCGGTGGATGGCTTCCACTGAGTTTTTCGGTTGCTTTAACTGGCCTGGAGATATTAGTTGCTTTTCTTCAAGCATATGTTTTTGCAATTTTAACCTGCATCTATTTGAATGATGCATTAAACTTACACCATTAATTAACAGAGGAGGATATAATGGAATTAGAAGCAGCAAAAATGATCGGAGCAGGTTTAGCGGCTATTGCCCTAGCTGGTGCCGGTGTTGGTATAGGTATAATTTTTGGTAATTACCTATCAGGTGCGATGAGAAACCCATCCGCGGCTCAGAAACAGTTTCCTAATTTGCTTTTAGGGTTTGCCCTAGCAGAAGCAACTGGGTTGTTTGGATTGGTTGTAGCGTTAATCATTCTTTTTGCATTTTAAATAGATGGTTAAAAAAATATTTTTTCAGTTAATATTTTTCAATCTCTTTTTTTTAAAAGAGGTTTTTGCAGCTGAAAGTGGAGGTATGCCTCAATTAAATCCAGAATTTTGGATTTCACAAATTTTTTGGTTAACACTTACTTTTGGTATTCTGTACATTGTATTATCTAAACTAATACTACCTAAGATAAGTGCAAACCTTGAATTAAGAAAATCACAAATACAAGAAAATATTGAGGCAGCAGAAAAACAGAGAGAAAGTAGTGAAGCCAAGCTTAAAGAGTACGATGATATTATTTCAAAAAGTAAATTGGAAGCTAATAACATTTTTAAAGAAGCTAGAGAAAATGTGCTCAAAGAAATAAATACAAAAAAGGAAACTTTAGATAAACAAATTGATGAGGAAATCAAGAAAGTTGAGCAAGAGATAAATTTACTAAGAAAAGGTGCTTCAGAGAAAATTAATAAAATTGCAATCGAAACTACTTCAGAGTTACTAGTGAAATTAATCGGTACGGAAGTTAATAATAGTAGTATTTCTGCAATCGTTGATGATTTATCTAAAAGAAACGGGGATAAATATTATGGCAATTGATGCAACATTTTGGGTAGCTGTATCGTTTATTATTTTCTTTGGAGGCTTAATATATCTTAAGGTTCCACAAAAAATAAATGAAATACTAAACAAATTAATTTCAGATATCAAAAATGAGATTGATGAAAGTGAAAAGCTTAGAACAGAAGCTAAAACTTTACTAGATAATGCTCAAAAAAAACTCGATACAGCTCAATCAGTTAGTAAGGAAATATTAGCACAAGCGAAAAAAGACAGTGATAATCTTATAATTGAATTAAACGATAAATTTCATAAATCTTCAGAAATTAAAAAAAATTCAACAGAAAATAAGATCAATCAAATGAAAGACGCGGCAATAAAAGAAATAAAAGATGCTTCAATTAAAGTTGCGGTTGACTCAGTTAAAAAGATAATTACAACATCGGTTGATAAGTCCAAGCTTGATAACTTGTTTCAAAAAAATTTAGATGAAACAAAAGAAGAGTTAAAAAAAATCAACTCATAATACTCTTACAATTTTACAAAAAAAACTATAAATTATATAGATGAATTCCATTGTTATAGGTTCAGGATTTGGAGGGATAGCTGCAGCTTTACGTCTTAAAGCTAAAGGACATAAAGTTACTTTAATCGAAAAACATCGAGATCTTGGGGGAAGGGCTAGAGTATTTCAAAAAAATGGCTTCATTTATGATGGTGGACCAACAGTGATAACTGCTCCATATTTGATAAATGAATTATTTGAATTATTTCAAAAAAAACCAGAAGATTATATAAAACTCACTCCACTAAAAGTTTGGTATCAATTCATTTTCGAAGATAAATCAAAATTTAATTACTCTGGGGACGAGCTAGAGATGAAAAAACAAATAAAAGAGATAAATGAAAAAGATGTTAAGGGTTATGAAAAATTAGTCGATTTTACAAAAAAAATTTTTGATAAAGGTTTCACGGAGCTTGCTGATGTACCCTTTGATAAACCATTTGTAATGATGCAGCAATTGCCAGCACTATTAAAACTAAAAAGTTATAAATCTGTTTATTCCTTAGTCTCCTCGTATATTGAAAATGAAAAATTAAGGAGAATGCTTAGTATGCACCCATTATTAGTTGGGGGAAATCCTTTTACTACAACTTCAATTTATGGATTAATCTTATACCTAGAAAAAAAATGGGGTATTCATTACTCAATGGGTGGGACAGGAAATATAATCAAGGGTTTTGAAAAATTAATGGATGAAGTTGGGATTAAAATAATTAAAGGTCACGAAGTAACCAAAATTATTTCAAACAAAAAAAAAATTACCAGTATCCAATTAGATGATCAAACAATAATAGAGACTAGCAATGTAATTTGTAATGCTGATCCTCCTGCTGTTTATGAGAAAATGTTAAATGGGAATACAAGTAATTCATTTCTTTTTAGATGGAAAAAAAACCGAATGGAATATTCAATGGGATTATTTGTCTATTACTTTGGTACCAAAAAAAAATACGATAATGTTGAGCATCATACTATTAAGTTTGGAAACAAATATAAAGAACATTTAGATGACATTTTCAATAACAAAAAATTGAATGACGATATTAGTTATTATCTTCACAGACCCTCTGCAACCGATAAAACTATGGCTCCCGAAGGTAACGATTGCTTTTATGTTTTAGTCCCAGTGCCAAATAATCAATCAAAAATTGATTGGTCTGTTGAGGGAGAAAAAATGAAAAATTTGGTTATTGATAAAATGCAAAATGATTTAATGCCAGATCTCAAAAACAATATTGTAGAAGATTTTTATTTAACCCCTGATTACTTTGAAAAAGATTTAAATACAAAATATGGTTCAGGTTTTTCAATCCAACCAAAATTTTCTCAATCTGCATATTTTAGATTTCACAATAAGTCTGAGATATACAAAGGACTTTATTTTGTTGGTGCAGGAACCCATCCTGGAGCAGGTGTACCTGGAGTGCTTTCATCAGCAAAGGTATTAGAAAAGATTTTATGATGTCTGATAAAAATTACTTATCAGTTTATGCAAAATCTTTTAATTGGGCGGGTTTTTTTTTACCTAAAAAAACATATAAAAAATGCTCTGCGTTGTATGATTTTTGTAGAGTTGCCGACAATATCGCAGACGATGAAGAAAAATTAGAAGTCAAAGAAATTAAATTCAAGCAATTTAAAAAAGATTTTGTTCAAAAGAATTTTGATAATCAAATTGTTAAAAACATGTGGGACCTTATTGATGAATTTAAAATTTCAGTAAAAATTATCGAAGATCTATTAGATGGTATAAATTCAGACATAAAAGATAAGGTAATATTAAATTCGAAAAAAGACCTTTTAATTTATTCTTACAGAGTTGCTGGAACTGTTGGTTTAATGATGGCAAAAATTTTAAAAGTTAATAAAAAAAGCTCACTTAAGTCAGCTATTGATCTCGGTATCGCAATGCAACTTACAAATATATCAAGAGATGTAATTGAGGATTCAAAAATAAATAGATTTTATATAAATAAAAATTTTGAGGAAATTACATCGACTATAGATCTTGCAGATACCTTTTATAAGAATTCCTTTTATTCTATAAAAGACATTCCGATAAGTTTTAGATTTTCAATTTTAGTCGCAAGAAGGATCTACCGAAAAATAGGCTATAATATTCTAAATAAAAAAACGTTTGAAAATTATAAAAATTCTGGAAAAATTTATGTATCCAATATTGAAAAGAGTATAGAGACTATTTTTGCAATTTTTGATCTTATAAGGTTATCTCTAACTAGCATTAAGGAAGATCAGATTCAACATGATCATTTTTTAATTAATGAGGAAATAAATCTAGATGAAAGAATTTGACTATGTCATTATTGGTGGGGGCTGTGCTGGTTTATCTTTAGCGTATGAATTGGAAATTCATGAAAAGCTTAAAGATAAAACTTTGGCAATCATAGAGCCAAGAGATAAATACAAAAGAGACAAAACTTGGTCTTTTTGGAAAGTAACATCTCACAACTTTGATGATTGTGTAAAAAAAAATTGGGAAAATTTTTCAATTAATATTCCAAAAAAAACTAACTATTTGCAGTGTAAAAGTTTTCCATATCAAAGTATTGACAGTGGTTTATTCTATGAAAAAATTAATAACAAACTAAATGAAAATAAAAATATTTCCTACTTTAAAGATGTCAGTGAAATTAGTTTAAAAAATTCTTTTATTTTTAATAGCGTACCATTCATTAAAAAAGATTATCGAAATCTTTGGCAACATTTTTGTGGAGTGGAAATCGAAACTAAAAATAATTTTTTTGATGATGAAATTTTTAACCTTATGGATTTTGATTGTGATCAAAGAGAAAGTGTTCATTTTTTTTATACCTTACCCTACTCAAAAAATACTGCTTTAGTCGAAACCACTTGGTTGTCTAAAATTAATGACAATTCTCAAAAAGATTATGACAAACAGATAAAAGATTATATTGAAAATCATCTAAATTTGAAAGATTACAAGATAATTTATAAAGAGGAAGGTGCGATACCTTTATTTTACCCAATCGATAAGAATGAAAAAAATAAAATAAATATTGGAACTGCTGGTGGTATGACTAGATTAAGTACAGGTTATACTTTTCTAAATATTCAAGAACATAGTAAATATATTAGAGAAAATATTGAAAATATTGCTAATGTTAAAAAATATAAAATAAGCACTAAATATCAGTTTTTAGATGAAATATTTTTAAGAGTTCTTGAAAAACATCCAGAAAAAATGTCTGATATATTCTTTAAAATGTTTAAGGCTTCACCAAAGACTGTTATAAAATTTTTGTCCAATAAAAGTAATTTTTTCGAGGATTTGTCTATTATTTTAAGAATGCCTAAATTGACTTTTATAAAAGCATTATTTTATTAGTAGAATTTTAAAATGAATAACAGATCAAAAAAAATAAATTTCAATCATTCTTTTATTTTTTTTTTAGTTTGTAATATTTTTTCATTTATAGCTTTTAATTTTAACACTTTTTCAATTTCACCATTTATTTGTTTGTTATTTATTTTAAGTATCGGTATATCTCATGGATCACTTGACGATGTAAAAGGGAGAAAACTTTTTCAAATTTTTGAAATTAAAAAATTTTATATTTTTTACTTAGCATATATTTTAATAGCTATCATAGTTATCATTTTGTGGATACTCATACCATATGTTTCTTTAATCATTTTTTTAACGGTTGCCTCATATCATTTTGGAAAAGAAGATACTCAGTTTTTAATAGTTGAAAACTCTTATTATAATCAATTTTTATTTTTGTTAAAAGGTTCTTTAATAGTTTTTGCACCAATGTATTTCCATTTCAATGAGACGATATCAATATTCAAATTACTATTTATTGAAAATGAAAATTTCTATAATTTTTTAGATTTAATAGAGTCGAAAAAGATATTATTATATTGTATTATTCTATCAACTTTAGCAAACATTCTACTATTTACAAAAAATTTTGAGCTTAAGAAATTCACAATATTTTTAGATTATTTTTCAATTATAATAATAAATTATTATTTTTCTCCATTAGTAGCTTTTACAATTTATTTCTGCTTTTTACACTCTGTAAGACATAGTATCTCATTAATCTCTGAATTAGACAGGGATGACCTTGGTAATGGATTTAAAATCTTTATAAAAAAGGCTTTGCCACTAACAATTATTACAGCTATTTTTTGTGCAATTGGCCTTTATTTACTAAATAATACTTACAATTTAGAAAGTTCAATTCTTAAAATTATATTTATAGGTTTGGCGTCTTTGACCTTTCCACATATATTGCTTGAGTATTTGATTGAAAAAAATGAAAAATAAACATTTGAAAATATTACTTTCTGCACCAAGAGGTTTTTGTGCAGGTGTTGAGAGAGCTATAGAAATTGTAGAAAAATCAATCAAAAAATTTGGTGCTCCAGTTTATGTTCGCCATGAAATTGTACATAATAAATATGTTGTCGACGATTTAAAAAATAAGGGTGCCATCTTTGTTGAGGAGCTCGAGGAGATAGAAGATAAAACAAGGCCAGTTATTTTTTCTGCACATGGTGTTCCAAAAAAAATACCAGAAGATGCTAAAAACTATAACATGACTTATATAGATGCTACATGTCCATTGGTATCCAAAGTGCATAGAGAAGCGGAAAATTTACATAAAGCTGGGTATCATTTAATTTTGATAGGACATCAAAATCACCCTGAAGTAATCGGTACCATGGGTCAATTACCAGAAGGATCAATTGATCTTGTTCAAAATGAGGAAGAGGCCAAAAAATATAAACCTCACAACAACAAAAAAATTTCGTATGTAACCCAAACAACGCTATCAGTAGATGATACAAAAGATATAATTCAAATCTTAAAAGATAGATTTCCTAATATAAAAGAACCAGTGAAAGAAGATATTTGTTACGCCACGACGAATAGACAATTGGCTGTAAAAAATATTGCAAAAAAATGTGATTTATTTTTTGTAATTGGTAGTAGAAATTCATCTAATTCAGTTAGATTAGTAGAGGTTGCAAAAAAATCTGGCTGCTCTAACTCACTATTAATTCATTCACAAAGTGAAATACCATTCGATTTAATTAAAGACTCAAATATAATTGGAATTTCCTCTGGGGCTTCCGCACCAGAAATTTTGGTCAATAATTTTATAGATGAGCTAAAAAATAAATTTACAGTCAGTATAGATGAAGTAGAAATAATTAAAGAAAATGTTGTTTTCAAAGCACCAAAAAAATTAAACTAAAATGGCTGTTTATACGAAAATAAGTAAAAAAGACATTTCTTATATTAATAGAAAATTTGATATAGAAAAAATTTTAGAATTTAAAGGTATAAAACAAGGAATTGAAAATACAAACTATTTACTAAAATCAAAGAATAAAAAATTTATACTAACAATTTTCGAAAAAAGAGTATCAAAAAAAGAATTGCCTTTTTTTATGAATTTGATGGATAAATTGAATAAATCAAAAATAAATTGCCCAAAACCACAAACAAAAAAAGGTGGTGGGTATTTAATTAATTTAAAAAATAAAGCTGCATGCATAGTTTCCTTTCTTAGTGGAAAAGATAAAAAATTACTTAATTTTAAAAACTGTTATGACATTGGCAAAACGATTGCTGAAATGCACCAATCTACAAAAAAAATGAAGCTTACTAGAAAAAACTCTATGGGTGTTAGAAATCTAAATCCATTACTGAAAAGTATAAGATTTAAGTCAAAAAAATTTATTAATTTAGAAAAATTTTTAAAAAATAATTTTAAAGATATTAAAAGGAAATGGCCTAAAAATTTACCGAACGGGGTAATTCATGGAGATTTGTTTATCGATAATATCTTTTTTAAAAATAATAGATTGTCAGGGGTAATCGATTTTTATTTTGCAGCTAATGACTATTTTATGTATGAAATCGCAATTTGTGTGAATGCACTATGTTTTGATAAAAAAAAATCAAAGTTTGTGTTGAACAAAAAGAAAGTGAAAAATTTAATAAAAGGTTATGAAAAAATTAGGAAAATCTCAGTTAAAGAAAGGAAATCATTAAATATTTTATGTCGTGGTGCTGCAATTAGATATTTTATGACTAGACTTTATGACTATTCAAATACTCCTAAGACAGCATTAATTAAAATAAAAGATCCAAGAGAATATTATCAAAAGCTTGTAATACACAATAATTTAAGAACTTATAAAGATTATTTGAATTAATGATTAAAATATACACTGATGGTTCATGTATTGGCAATCCGGGTCAAGGTGGCTGGGCAGCAATAATATTAAATGAGGGGGAAAAAACTGAAATAAAAGGAAGTAAAAAAGATACTACAAATAATCAAATGGAATTATTAGCGCCTATAGAGGCGCTTAAAAAGATTCCAAAAGGAAGCAAAGTTCAAATTTTCACTGACTCTAAATATGTTAAATCTGGAATAACAGAATGGATACATAATTGGAAAAAAAATGGATGGAAAACTACAAATAAAAAAGAGGTGAGTAATAAAGAACTTTGGACAGAATTGGACCAACTAAATAGTGAATTTGAAATAAGTTGGAACTGGGTAAAAGCGCATTCAACAGATAAATTAAATAACGAAGTGGATTTACTTGCTAGAGATGCAGCAAATTTATAGTAGATTGTTCAATAAGTTTTCTGCAGAAGTTAAGCCGCATTCTTTAGTCTCTTCTTCTTCATGAATTTTAATAACTGTAAAATTTTCAATAACCATCAAATAACGATTTGATCTAATTCCCATTCCTTTTGCGTTTCTATCAACTTCCGCACCGATTGCTTTCGTAAATACTAAATATGGGTCAGATAACATTTTAATTTTATCTCCAGTATTATTAATCTCTCCCCAGCCATTCATTACATAAGGGTCATTGACTGATAAACAAAATATATTTTCTATTCCTTTTGCTTTGATTTTATCTGCATTTACTACAAAACCTGGTAAGTGAAGTTTGGAGCAAGTTGATGTAAATGCTCCAGGTAAACCAAACAAAACAATTTTTCCATTACCTATGATTTCTCTTAAGTTACTTTTTTGAGGCTCTCCATCAATAAGTTGAAAAATCTCTGTATCTGGAAGTTGATCTTTTATTTTAATTTTCATATCGAATTCATTACATATTTTTTAACTTTTTCAATATCATTTGAAAGAAGTTCAAATTTTTCTTTTCTGTCATAAACATATTTAAGACTTTCTGGTAGATTTTCAGTTTTTGATATTGCATCTTCTATTGCCTTTGGAAATTTACACGGATGTGCAGTTGATAATACAACACAATTTTTATCCAATCCTAATTTTCTAACAGCACCAATACCTACTGCGGTATGTGGATCAACTACCATCTGATGTTCATCATTGATAGTTTTTATCATTTCAACAGTTTCGTTTTCATCAAGCATCTCAGATACAAAATTCTTTTTGATTTTATCTAAATCATTTTTATCAATTTTATAGGTATTATCTTTTATTTCAGCCATTACACCTTTTGTAACTTCTGAGTTACAATCTTTTACATCATATAAAAGCCTCTCAAAATTACTTGCTATTTGTATATCCATACTTGGAGTATTTGTTTCCTCAACTTTCTTTTGACTATAGTCGCCGCCTGATATGGCTCTATGAAGTATGTCATTTTTATTTGTAGCTACGATTAGCTTATCAATTGGAAGGCCTAATTTTTTTGCTAAGTATCCAGCATAAATATCACCAAAGTTTCCTGTTGGAACAGAAAAGGATAAAGGCTGACCATTTCCAACTTTAAAGAAAGCGTAAAAATAATACACCGATTGAGCAATAATTCTTGCCCAATTAATTGAATTTACCCCTGACATATTAATTGCTTTTGAAAATTTTTCGTCATTAAACATTGCTTTTACTAGATTTTGACAGTCATCAAAGTTGCCCTCTACAGCAATATTAAACACGTTATTCTCCTCATGTATTGTCATTAACCTTCTTTGTACAGGTGAAATTTTATTATTTGGGTGTAATACAAAAACATTTAAATTGCTTTTTCCTTTTAAAGCATCGATTGCAGCTGCACCAGTATCACCTGAGGTTGCTACTATTATATTAATTTTTTTTTGATCACGGTCTAAATGGTATTGATAAAAATTACCAATCAGTTGCATTGCGATATCTTTAAAAGCAAGTGTAGGTCCATGAAATAGTTCCAATACTTTTAAATTTCCGAGATTAGAAATTTTAACAACATCGTCAGATCTAAAATTCGAATATGACTTTGAAATCATAGAGATTAGATCATCTTTAGACATGAAATCTCCAATAAATGGATAAATTATTTCAGCAGCTAAATCATTGTAACTAAGATTTTTTAGATTATCTAATTCTTTCTTTTGAAATTGTTTAATTGATTTAGGAACAAAAAGTCCTCCATCGTCCGCCAATCCTTTGAGGAAAACATCTTTAAAAGAAAAGTTTTTTTGATTGTTTCTTGTACTAATGTAATTCATTTAATAATTCTTTTTTCTAAAATATAAATATAGCAAAAGAATTGAAAGCGCTAATGAAAACCAAGTAATAGCATATTTTTGATGATTATTTGAAATATTTGCAGTAATTTTTTTTGGTCTGGGTAACTGATAATTTCCATCTAAATAAATAATATATTTAGAAAAATTTTTACCTGTAAATTTTAAGATATCTTCTCTATTTAAACTAAACCAGTAATTTTCATCTAAATCATTGTCTGGCTTAAAGATATTTTTTCTCCCTTGTAATTTTAGGGTTCCAATAATATTTTTTTGATCAAATACGTTTATTTCTTGAGTACCCTTCTTTTCAAATGGTATCCAACCTCTATTTATCAAAAAATTTTCATCTCCAATCGTAATTGGATTTATTACTTCAAATCCAGGAGTACCAGATTCATTTAAATTGTATAAATAAATTTGCTTATCAAAATCTATAGACCCTGAAGTTTTAATTTTTAGAAAATTTTCTTTTTTTGATTGAGCTAATTCCACCGGAGGATTTTTTAATGAATTTTCAATTTCTAAAATTAAATTATTTTTCCAATTTAGACGGATAATTTGCCACGTACCTAGTCCAATAAAAACAAAAATAAAGAAAATTATAAAGACTGAAAATAAAAACTTATGTTTCAAGGATCAAATTAACTTCCCCAAATATATATTGCAGCAAACAAAAATAACCAAACAACGTCAACAAAATGCCAGTACCATGCAGCTGCTTCAAAACCAAAATGATGGTCTTTGGTAAAATGACCTAATTTTCCTCTCCATAAACATACTGCTAAAAAAATTGTTCCAACTATAACATGGAAGCCATGAAAGCCTGTTGCCATGTAAAAAACAGAACCATAAATATGATCTGAAAAAGCAAATGTAGCATGATGATATTCATATGCTTGAAGTGCTGTAAAAAATGCTCCAAGAATTACTGTTAGCACTAATCCTTGTATAAAACCTTTTCTGTCACCTTCTAATAATGAATGGTGAGACCAAGTGACTGTTGTACCTGATAATAGTAAAACTAATGTGTTAATCAAAGGTATATCCCAAGGATCAAAAGTCACAATATCTTTAGGTGGCCATACGTTTCCTACAAAATCATTTGGGAAAAGACTAACGTCAAAGTAAGCCCAAAACCAAGCAACAAAAAACATTACCTCAGATGCGATAAATAAAGTCATTCCATAACGGTGATGAATTTGGACTACTGGGGTATGATGACCTTGATGTTCTGCTTCAATGACCACATCTCTGAACCACATATATGCGCCATAAATTAAAAGAGCTAATCCAAGATACATTCCCCATGAAACATCTGAATGCATGTAATACACAGCACCTATAGCTAATACTAAGCAAGAAAACGAAACGTAAATAGGCCAAGGACTTGGATCTACTAAGTGATAATCATGTTTTTTTTCAGCTGACATTTTTTTGAATTATGATTGTTTATAATAATCTGTCGAGAAAAAAGTATACGACATAGTTACATCTTCTAGGTTTTTAACACTTGGATCATTAATCATTTCAGGGTCTAGATAAAAAGTCATCACATAGGTGGCTTTTTCTCCTGCTTTTAGTTCTTGTTTTTCAAAACAAAAACAGCCAAGTTTACTATAATATTTTCCAAAACTTGCTGGTGATACGTTAAAACTTGCTACACCGGCAGTTGGTTCGCCACTATAATTTTCAACTTCAAACTCTATTTTGTTAACTTGGCCAACTTTCACATCTATAACATTCGATTTTGCCTTAAAATCCCAAGGTAGATTATTCACATTAGTATCAAATCTAACACTTACTACTTTATTAAGAACTATTTTAGGAGCACTGTTTGAAATTTGAGTAGTACCTCCAAAACCCGTTACTCTACAAAATAAATCATATAAAGGTACTGCAGCGTAGGATAAACCCAACATGAATACAAATATTCCTATAAGGACTAATGGTGTAAGATTTTTTTTTTGTATCATATTGCTCTATCAAAAACTCCAGTATTATATAATGTAAATAAAAAAAGAAAAATCATGAAGGCAATAATCGCTAATGCTGTCTTGATATTTTTTTTCTTAGTTTTTTTATCTGGTATAATCATAAAATCTTATCTATCAGAAAAAGCACAAAAACCAAAAATAAATATAAAATAGAATAGCCAAATATTGATTTAGCTTTTTTTGCACTAAATTTGTTTTTTTTAAATTTATAAAGATCGAAACATAAATAATTATAATAAATAGTTAATAGCAATGATGGAATAAGAAAAACAAGTCCTACAAAGTTTATTACATATGGAAAAATTATAACTGGAAGCATTATCAAAGAGTAGACAAAAATATTTACTTTAGTGCTCTCTATCCCATTTGTTAGGGGAAGCATGGGTATATTAGCTTTTTTATAATCTTCTGATTTATATAAGCTTAATGCCCAAAAATGTGATGGAGTCCAAAAGAAAATAATTAAAAAAAATACAAGAGGTTCAAGAGATAAAGATCCTGTAGCAATAGTCCAGCCTATAACAGGAGGAAGAGCTCCAGCCGCACCACCAATAACAATATTCTGTGAGGTTCTTTTTTTCAGCCAAATTGTATAAATTAAAACATAAAATATAATAGTAAAAAGTAATATTCCTGCAGATACTCGATTCGTAAAATAATCTAGTGCAACTACTGAAATAACCGATAAAGTTATTCCAAATATAAGAGCCTGATTTTTATTAACTTTTCCTGTTGGTATTGGTCTTAGGCAAGTTCTACTCATTAAAGCATCAAGATCAGACTCATACCACATGTTTAATGCTCCTGCTGCTCCTGCGCCCATTGAAACTAGTAATATTCCAATTATTGCATCTTGAGTTGAGACCATAGTTGGGGCTGTTAATAATCCAACCGCACAAGTAAATATCACAAGCGACATTACTCTTGGTTTCATCAATTTAAATAATTCAGAGAAATTTAGTAAGTCTTCTTGAGACAGATTATCTTTTTTTAATTTAGAACTACTCATCAATTTTAAAGCTTTTATTCCTAGCTATGAGATTTCCTAGTCTCTTGATCATCTACAAACTTTGGTAATTCTTCAAAAGTGTGGAAATTTGGTGGAGATGGAACGGTCCACTCTAAAGTTGTTGCTCCTTCTCCCCAAGGATTCTGTGCTGCAGCTTTCTTTTTTGCAAAAGCATAAATCAAATTCACAAAAAATACAGCTAAGCCAGCAACTGCTATATAGGATCCTATTGAAGAAATATAATTCCAACCTGCAAATGCATCTGGATAATCAGCATATCTTCTAGGCATACCAGCTAAACCTAAAAAATGCTGTGGAAAGAAAATCAAATTTACACCAATAAAAGTTAACCAAAAATGTAATTGACCTAGCCACTCTGAATATTCGTAACCGGACATTTTTGAAAACCAATAATAGAAACCAGCAAATATTGCAAATACAGCTCCTAATGAGAGAACATAATGAAAGTGAGCTACTACATAATAAGTATCGTGCATTGCAGTATCTACTCCTGCATTTGCTAAAACTACACCTGTTACTCCGCCAACTGTAAACATAAAGATAAAACCTAGTGCCCACATCATTGGGGTTTTAAATGAGATAGATCCTCCCCACATAGTTGCTATCCAAGAAAAGATTTTTATTCCTGTAGGAACAGCAATAATCATAGTGGCTGCTAAGAAATAAGCTTTTGTATCTGTACTTAATCCAACAGTATACATATGGTGAGCCCAAACTACGAAGCCAACTATTCCGATTGCGACCATCGCATAAGCCATACCTAAATAGCCAAAAACTGGTTTTCTGGAAAATGTTGAAACAATATGACTAATCATTCCAAATCCTGGTAGAATTAAAATATAAACTTCTGGGTGGCCAAAGAACCAGAATAAATGTTGAAACAACACTGGGTCTCCTCCAGTTTGAGCTTCAAAAAAGGCGGTTCCAAAGTTCCTATCAGTTAATAACATTGTTATCGCTCCTGCTAGAACTGGTAAAGACAATAACAATAAAAAAGCTGTTACTAGAATAGACCAAGCAAATAATGGCATCTTGTGTAAAGTCATTCCAGGAGTTCTCATATTTAGAATTGTTGTAATAAAATTAACTGCTCCTAAAATTGATGAAGCACCAGCCAAGTGTAAACTTAAAATTGCTAAATCCATTGCAGGACCAGGTTGTCCGGCTTTTGACGATAAAGGAGGATATATTGTCCATCCACCTCCAACTCCAGTTTGTCCTGGAGGACCATCAGCAAAAATTGACAATATTAATAACGTTAATGAAACGGGTAATAACCAAAAAGAAATATTATTCATTCGCGGGAATGCCATATCAGGTGCACCAATCATAATTGGAACAAACCAATTACCAAAACCACCTATCATGGCTGGCATCACCATAAAGAAAATCATTATCAATCCATGACCTGTAACTAACACATTATACAAATGATAGTTTCCACCCAAAATTCCATCGCCCGGATGCATTAATTCCATTCTCATTAAGACTGAAAATGCAGTTCCAATAACTCCTGCAACAATTGCAAAAATTAAATACATTGTTCCTATGTCTTTATGATTTGTAGAATAAGCCCAACGTTTCCAACCTGTTGGTGTATGATGATCGTCGTGGGAAGCTGTTTGTGTATACATATTTATTTACTCACTAATTTAAGATTATTATTTTCTATTTCCTCTTTTGCAAATTTTTCTTTTGCCTCAGATAACCAATCCTCATATTCCTCATCAGTTACAACTTTAACGGTGATGGGCATAAATGCATGCTTAATACCGCAAAGCTCAGAGCACTGACCATAATAGGTTCCTACTTTTTCAGCTTTGAACCATGTCTCGTTAATTCTTCCAGGAACAGCATCTCTTTTTACACCAAACGATGGTAAAGCCCAAGCATGTAATACATCGTTTGCGGTGATTAAAACTTTTACAACTTTGTTAACTGGCACAACAACCTCGTTATCTACCGCTAGAAGTCTAGGTTGATCTGGTCGTAAATCTTTATCTTCTACCATGTAAGACTCAAAAATAATATTTTCATCAGGATATTCATATCCCCAATACCACTGATAACCGATTGCTTTAATTGTTAAATCTGCTTTTGGTATTGCATCTTGTTTGTATAAAATTTTAAATGAGGGAACTGCAATTACAATTAAAATTAAACATGGTATTAGTGTCCATAAAACTTCGACTGCAACGTTGTGAGTTCTTTTAGATGGATTAGGGTTTGCTGAAGCTCTAAATCTTATGCACGCATACAACATTAAAAATAAAACAAATACACTAATTGCGATTATTATTGGTAATAATAGATAATCATGAAAAGCAACTATCTCTCTCATTGATTCCGAAGCTGCTTTTTGAAAACCTAATTGCCAGTCAACTGGTTGGTTAGCAAAAGCATTTTTCGATATGAAAAGCGACGAAAATATAAATAAAAATTTATTCATTTTTAATAGCTATATAAAGCTCTTTTGTAAAAATTACACTTTAGTTTTCGCGACAATTTATCAATTAATCACATAATTTACGATCGAAATTGCAGATATGACCGCGGTTTCTGACCTTAAAATATTCTCATTAATTTTAATAGGTTGAACGCCCTTAAAAGAGAGAATCTTCTCTCTTTCGGTCTCTGAAAAATCTCCCTCTGGACCTATAATTATACAAACAGGTTTATCTGTAAATTTTGATTTATCAACTTTATTAATATTAGAATTTAAATCTGCAAAAATTAAATCCATGGAATTTTTTTTAAAAAAACTATTTAAGTCTTGAGCCTCTTCAATTATTGGCACATTGATACGGTTTGATTGTTCACTGGCCTCAATTACAATTTTTTCTAAGCGATCTTTATTAATCTTTCTAACCACTGTTCTATCAAATATAATTGGTAAAAATTTTGTAACTCCAAGCTCTGTTGCTTTTTGCAGCATAAAATTCTGATAGTTTGATTTAATAGGAGAAAACGCTAACCATAATTCTCTGGTAATCTCTTTTTGTCTTAGTTGTTTTATTATTTTAAATTCAACAATATTTTTAGATATTCCTAAAATTTTTGCTTCCCATTCTCCCTCTTTATTAAATAAAGAGAAAACCTCATTTTCTTTTATTCTCATTACTTTGCTTAAATAATGTGATTGATCCTTATCGAGTTTATCAATCATGTCTACTGATAAAGTATCAGAAAAAAATAATCTAATATTACTCATTTGTGTTAAGTTAATTTATGAAAAATATTAAAGCAATAATTTTTGATGCTTATGGCACACTGTTTGATGTCAATTCAGCTGCAGAAAAATGTAAAGATAAAATTGGAGATAAATGGGTGAGTTTTGCAAACTTTTGGAGAACTACTCAACTAGAATACACCTGGCTTAGAAGTCTTATGGGAAGACACAAGGATTTTTGGCAAATTACTGAAGACAGCTTAGATAAATCAATGAAGACCTTTAATATAGACGCTTCAATGAAAAATGAATTATTGAATTTGTATAAAGTTCTTTCACCTTTTAAGGAGGTTCCAGAAACTCTTAAAAAATTAAAAGAAAAAAATTTTAAATTAGCTATTCTTTCAAATGGAACTCCATCTCTTTTAAAAGAGTTAGTTGAAAGTAATAATTTAGATAAACTGTTCGA
>QCOL01000015.1 GCA_003212925.1 Pelagibacteraceae bacterium AG-430-P08
AAATTTTTTGGTTAAATATATCTTTGAAACTATCATTAATTATGTGGAACACTTCGTGATGTAACACTCTTTCAAAATATTCATCGTTAAATTTTATATCAACAATTAAAGTTTTCATTACATTATCAGGTATCCCAGCAGTATTGATACCTGAGATCGATAAGTCTTCACACATAACAATGTATTTTAAATTTATTTTTTTTAAAAAGTTTTGAGAATATCTATTAAGATTTTTTTCAATAATCTTATATTTTTTATCTAGGTCTTGTTTTGATGATTTGAAACAATTGATATTATTATCAACACCTATTGTAAATGCTTGTTTAGCATTCAAGTATCTTAATTTGTTTTCAGTTTTAAGATTATAAATCTCCAGGTTTGGAATTTTAATTAATTCGTAAATTGTATCTGCTTGAGCTGAAGAAATTAAAAATAAATACAATAAAATGAGCTTTAATAATTTCATAATTAGTATTATTGAAGATATTCCAATTTGTTAGAATGTGATAGAGTTTTTGTGATGAAAAAAAAAAGAAGCAAAGAACCCATTCAACCAGTAAGTGGCACCAAGGTTCCAAGATTTGCTGGCCCATCAACTTTCGCTAGACTACCAGAATTAAGAGATGTTGAGTACTGTGATGTTGCAATTGTGGGGATACCATTTGATGCAGGCACAAGTTATAGACCTGGAGCAAGATTTGGTCCACAAAGTATTAGACAAGCTTCAAGACATTTAAGAACAAATTATCATCCAAATTATGATGTTGAGCCGTTTAAAGTTCAACAGGTTGCTGATGCAGGTGATATTACTTGTAATCCATTTAATATAGATGAAGCAATTAAGCAAATTGAGGAAGGAGCCTTGGATCTTCTTAAAAAAACTGGTGGTATAATTAGTTTAGGTGGAGATCATACAATTGCGTTTCCTTTATTAAAAGCAGTAAATAAAATTAATAATGGTCCTGTTGCTTTAGTACATTTTGATGCACATCTTGATACTTGGGATACTTATTTCGGTGCGCCTTATACACACGGGACACCTTTTAGAAGAGCACGAGAAGAAAATCTATTTAAGGATGATGCTTCAATGCATGTTGGTATTAGAGGTCCATTGTATAGCAGAGAAGATCTTAAAAATGATGAAAGTTTTGGATTTAAGATAATTCATTGTGATGAGTTTCAAACTGAAGGTACTGATAAAATTGCTGAAAGAATAAAAAAAAGAGTAGGAGATAATCCATTATATTTATCAATTGATATTGATGTTTTAGATCCTGCTTTTGCACCTGGCACTGGTACACCAGAAATAGCTGGCATGACCACTAGAGAAATGGTTAATGTTATTAGATGCTTGTCTGGTATGAATTTAATCTCTGCAGATGTTGTTGAGGTATCACCTGCTTATGATCATGCTGAGGTAACATCACTTGCAGCTGCTACTATAGTTTATGAGTTAACAAATCTATTTGCAAAAAAGTAAAGAAAGGTTAGGAGTCTTCAATGGAAAATAAAAAAAATTTTTATATCAACGGCAAATGGGTAACACCAAAAAGTAAAGAAGAAATCAAGGTAATTGATCCTGCAACAGAAGAAAATTGTGCAGTTATAACACTAGGCAACAAAGATGATGTAAACGATGCCGTGAATGCTGCCAAAAAAGCTTACAATTCGTGGGCGTTTTCATCAAAAGAGGAGAGAATAAAATTATTAGAAAAACTTTACGAAAATTATAAGAAAAGATGGGCTGACATCGCAAATGCAATTACGATAGAGATGGGAGCACCAAAAGATTTTGCAACAAAACTTCAAGCTGGTACAGGTGCAGCTCACTTAAAATCATTTATAAGATATTTAAAAAATTTTATATTTGAAAAACCATTAGGAGAACATGCACCTAACCAAAGACTTATTTATGAACCAAAAGGTGTATGTGCATTAATCACACCGTGGAATTGGCCTATGAATCAGGTTTGTTTAAAAGTAATGCCCGCAATAGCGTCTGGCTGCACTATGGTTTTAAAACCATCTGAACTAGCTCCATTATCATCAATGATATTAGCTGAGCTTATTGATGAGACTAAAATTCCAGCAGGTGTGTTTAATTTAGTTAATGGTGATGGAGCAACAACTGGCGATGCATTAACAAGTCACCCTGACGTTAATATGATTTCATTTACCGGATCAACTAGAGCAGGAGCATTAATTTCCCAAAATGCTGCGAAAGATTTTAAAAGAGTAAGTTTAGAACTTGGTGGCAAAGGTGCAAATATAATATTTAAAGATGCTGATCCTGATGCAATAGAAAGAGGTGCTTTGAGATGTTTTAGAAACTCTGGCCAGTCATGTAATGCACCCACAAGAATGCTAGTTGAAAAATCAATGTATAATGATGCTGTTGAAAGATTAAAGAAGTATACAGAAAATTTTGAGGTTGGTGATCCAAAAAAAGAGGGAGAGCATATAGGCCCAGTTATTTCTGAAACTCAATATAACAAGATACAAACTTTAATTAAGAAGGGTATTGACGAGGGAGCTAAATTAGTAGCTGGAGGCCCAGGCAAGCCAGATGGATTAGAAAAAGGTTATTTTGTAAAGCCTACTGTATTTGCTGATGTTAATAACAAAATGGAAATAGCAAGAACAGAAATATTTGGTCCAGTTTTATCTGTAATGCCTTTTGAAACGGAGGAAGAAGCTATTGAAATCGCAAACGATACTCCCTACGGATTAACAAACTACATTCAAACTAAAGATAAAGAAAAAGTAAAGAGAGTTGCTAGAAAACTTAGATCAGGGATGGTTGATGTTAATGGTGCTGGTATTGCTGTTGATGCGCCTTTTGGTGGATTTAAACATTCGGGGATTGGTAGAGAAGCTGGTGAACATGGTTTAGAGGAGTTTCTAGAGGTTAAATCTGTAGGTGGGTGGAGTTAATTAAGAGTAGATTTTTTCTTAATTCCTTCAAGAAATTTTAAACATTTTTTAAGTTCATTAAGTTCAATGAACTCATCAACTTTGTGAGCTTGTTCAATAGAGCCTGGTCCGCAAACAACTGTGCTGATACCAATTTCTTGAAACAATCCAGCTTCAGTTCCAAAGGATACAACTTCTCTAGAATTATCACCGGTCAAACTTGAGACTAATTCACATGCCTCTGAATTATCTATACGATCAAAACCTGTGACTTCACCTATTATTTCCTTGGTTATCTTTGAATTAGGAAAAACTTTTTTCATCTCTGGTAATAAAACTTCATTTGCATATTCATCTATTTTTTGATTTAGAAAAACACCATCTTCTTTAACTACTGGTCTTGTCTCCCATTCGACCCGACATTTGTCAGCTATTACATTGTGAGCAATACCTCCAAATATTCCTCCAACTTGCAATGTTGAAAAAGGAGGATCAAATATGGAGTCCTTCGGAGCTCTTTTTTTTAATTCTTCCCTAAGCTCGATTAATTTATTTGCATATTTTGATGCAAATTCAACGGCACTAACACCTTTGTGAGGCATTGAGCTATGTCCAGCTAATCCCTCAAAATAAGTAGTATATTCATAACAACCTTTATGTGCATCTATGATTTTCATTTTTGTAGGTTCACCAACAATACAAATTCCATCTTGGATATTTCTTTTTTTAAGTTCTTTAATTAATATTGGAGCCCCCAAGCATGCTGTTTCCTCATCAAAAGTATAAGAAAAATGAATATCTCTATTTAGATCAACTTTAGAAAAAACTGGAGCAAACGCTAAAGTACATGCAATAAAACCTTTCATGTCACAGGAACCTCTTCCATAAAGTTTATCTTCTTTAATTGTTGCTTTGAAAGGATCTGTACTCCAGCTCTTTGAAACAGGGACTGTATCAGTATGACCAGATAAAATTATTGGTTTAACTCCATTTGATTTTTTTGCTTTAATTGTTGCAAAAAGATTTACTCTTTTTTTTTCATCATCATACGTTTTGAATGAAGTTGCACCCAAGTCATTGAGATATTTTTCACAATAATTAATTAAATCATTGTTATCTTCTCCTGAAATAGTTTTAAATCCAATTAAATCAGATAAAATTTTAATAGAATTCTCGTATAATTTATCTAAATTTACTTCTGTACTCATTAGTAATAATTAATATAAATACCTCATTTATGAAAGAACAAATTACATACGACATATTTGAGAAAATAGACATTAGACTTGGGACAGTACTCTCAGTCAAAAAAAATGAAAAAGCTAGAAAACCATCTTTAGTTGTTGAAGTCGATTTTGGAAAAGAAATAGGTGTTAAAACATCTTCCGCTCAAATTACTCATTTTTATAATGAGGAAAATTTAGTTGGTAAACAGGTGATTGGTGTTTGTAATTTTCCAGAAAAAAATATTGCAGGTGTAAAATCTCAATTTCTACTTTTAGGCTCAATAGACTCTGAAGGAAAGGTAACATTAGTACATCCCTCACAAAAAGCAAAGAATGGTTTACCTATAGCATAAATATGCATCCAGAATTTTTATCTATGGCACTATTTTGGATTGTAGCCGCTTATACGCCAGGACCAAATAACGTAGTCGCATCTTATTCAGGTTTTAATTTTGGAATAAGAAAAACAATTCCACATATTTTTGGAGTTACTTTTGGATTTACTTCAGTGGTATTTGCTTTGACAATTGGCTTGGTTAATGTTTTTAAAATATTTCCGATTATTCAAACTATTTTGAAATATCTGGGAAGTTTATTTTTAGTATACCTAGCCTATAAAATTAGTTTCTCAAAACCTTCTGATGAGAAAAAAAATGAAAATCCAATTTCTTTTTTAGATACTTTTATTTTTCAATTTTTAAATCCAAAAGGTGTTTTGATTGGAATTATCATAGTTTCTACTTATGTTGAATATGGAGAAAACTATCTTAATTATGCGACTCAAGTTGTTTTATTTGCCTTTGCAGTATCTCTATC
The DNA here is from genome assembly GCA_003212925.1 of Pelagibacteraceae bacterium AG-430-P08. Classification (GTDB taxonomy): domain Bacteria; phylum Pseudomonadota; class Alphaproteobacteria; order Pelagibacterales; family Pelagibacteraceae; genus Pelagibacter. The sequence goes on from QCOL01000015.1 coordinate 4,956, forward strand.
AAGCATTACCTTTTGGACATTTGTTGGCAAATATCTTAGAAAATTTGCGACAAATGAGAAATTTATTAAATACTTTAATTATGTTATGTCAGTGCTTCTTCTTTTGAGCATAATTACATTTTATATATAAGATATGAAACCAGGAAATAAAAATTCTTACAAATCTTTATCTGACCTAGAGGTTAATGGTAAAAATTATAAATATTATTCGTTAAAAAAAGCTGAATTAAATGGTTTAGAGGGTATTTCAAAATTACCAAAGTCGTTAAAAGTTTTATTGGAAAATCTACTTAGATATGAGGATGACATATCAGTTAATAAAAAACAAATAGAAGCAGTCAAAAACTGGCTTGAGACCAAAAAATCAAAAACTGAAATAGCCTACAGACCAGCTAGGGTTTTACTTCAAGATTATACAGGTATACCAGCAGTAGCCGATTTAGCTGCTATGAGAGAAGCTGTAAAAGAAAAAAATAAAGATCCAAATACAATTAACCCACTGTCTGCAGTTGATTTAGTTATTGATCACTCTGTTCAAGTTGATCAATCAGCAAAAAAAGATTCATTTGAAAAGAATGTAGATATTGAATTTAAAAGAAATGGTGAAAGATATTCATTTTTAAAATGGGGTCAAAGCGCTTTTGACAATTTTAGAATTGTTCCTCCAGGAACTGGCATCTGTCACCAAGTTAATTTAGAGTATTTATCAAAAGTAGTTTGGTCAGAAGAATTCAAAGGAGATAAATATTTATTCCCTGACACTCTTGTTGGAACGGACAGTCATACAACCATGGTCAATGGTTTATCAGTCTTAGGATGGGGTGTTGGTGGAATTGAAGCTGAAGCAGGTATGTTGGGGCAACCTATTTCAATGTTAATCCCTGAAGTCATTGGATTTGAAGTAACAAAAAAAATGCCAGAGGGCACAACTGCTACAGACTTAGTTCTAACAGTTGTTAAAATGTTAAGAGATAAAGGAGTAGTTGGGAAATTTGTTGAATTCTACGGTGAGGGATTAAAAAATTTAACTTTAGCAGATAGAGCAACAATTGCTAACATGGCCCCTGAGTATGGAGCTACATGTGGATTCTTCCCAATAGATGAAGAAACTTTAAAATATTTAGAATTTTCCGGAAGAGATAAAGAAACAGTGGCGATTGTTGAAAAGTATGCGAAGGAACAAGGTTTGTGGGCAAGTGATGAAATTGAATTTACTGATAAAATCTCTTTAGATATGTCTACTGTAGTTCCAACAATTTCGGGCCCTAAAAGACCACAAGATAAAGTTCTTTTAACTGATGCATCAAACAATTTTAAAAAAGTCTTTAAAGAAGCTACAGATAAAAATGATTATAAAATTTCTAAGGTAAAGGATACAGATTATGAGATTAAAGATGGTTCAATACTTATTGCAGCAATTACGTCATGCACGAACACTTCTAATCCAAATGTTCTAATTGGTGCAGGACTACTTGCAAAAAAAGCTATAGAATTAGGATTGAATGTAAAACCATGGGTTAAAACATCTTTAGCTCCTGGGTCCCAAGTAGTAACTGATTATTTAAAGAAAGCAGGTCTAAATACTTACTTAGATCAACTGGGATTTAATTTAGTTGGTTATGGTTGTACAACTTGTATTGGGAATTCAGGTCCATTAGCAGAAAATATAGTTGATGCTATTCAAAAGGAAAATTTATATGCAGTCTCTGTTTTATCAGGTAATAGAAATTTTGAGGGGAGAATTTCACCTCACATTAAAGCAAATTATCTAGCTTCTCCACCGCTTGTTGTAGCCTACGCTCTTGCAGGTCATATGGAATTTGATTTAATTAAAGACTCATTTGGAAAAGATAAAAACGGCAAAGATATTTTTTTAAAAGATATTTGGCCTTCAAATAAAGAAATAGAGGATACATTGAAGATTTCTCTTAACGCAGATATGTTTGTTAAACGATATTCAAATGTTTCAGATGGACCAAAACAATGGCAAGAAATAAAAACAGAAAAAAGTAGTATTTATAATTGGGATGAAAATTCCACTTATGTAAAAAAACCTCCATTTTTTGAAAATCTTAGCGATGAGCCAGAGGGGTTTAAAGAGATTAAAAATGCGAGACCATTGTTGATATTGGGAGATATGGTAACTACAGATCATATTTCTCCCGCTGGTAATATTCAAAAAGATAGCCCAACAGGAGAATATTTTATGAATTATCAAATTCTTCCTAAAGACTATAACTCATATGGCTCAAGACGTGGAAATCACGAAGTAATGATGAGAGGCACATTTGCAAATATAAGAATCAAAAATGAAATGGCCCCAGGGACCGAAGGTGGTTTTACAAAATTATATCCTGAGGAAAAAGTTATGTCAGTTTATGATGCAGTAGTGGAGTATAAAAAAAGGGGAACTGACTTAGTTGTAATTGGTGGTAAAGAATATGGAACAGGCTCCTCTCGTGATTGGGCTGCAAAAGGAACTAAATTATTGGGTGTTAAGGTAGTAATTGCTGAGAGTTTTGAGAGAATACACAGATCTAATTTAATTGGGATGGGAATATTGCCATTGCAATTTACGGAAAATATGAACAGAAAAAATCTTAATTTATTAGGTTCTGAATTGATTAGTGTAGTAGATATTGAAAAGGGAATTAATCCCTCTGACAAAGTAAAAGTTGAGATTAAATATGCATCGGGTGATGTAAAAATAATAGATACCCTATGCAGAATTGATACTAAAAATGAATTGGAATACTATAAAAATGGTGGAATACTTCAATATGTTTTAAGAAATATGATTTAAATATGGATGAAGATATATCAATAATAAATACAAACACGAGAAATGAAAAAATAAAAAATTTTTTTATCCAAAATAAAAAAAAAATAATTTTAGTTTTAGGTGTTATCGTTATACTTTTAATTGGTTATTTTGCTTTTGGGGAATATCAGGATAGTAAAAAAATAAAGATTTCAGACTCTTTTAATGCAATAACTATAAACTATTCTGAGAGTAATAAGGAAAAAACAGCTAAAGATTTAATACAAATAATTAATGAAAAAAATTCAACCTATTCACCATTATCTTTATATTTCATAATAGATAATGAATTAATTAGTGAAAAAAACAAAATTAATGAATTATTTGATGTTATTATTTATGAGACTTCATTGGATAAGGAAATAAAGAATTTAAATATTTACAAAAAAGGGCTTTATAATGCTGATGATGTTAATGAGAGCGATCTTTTAAATATTTTAAAACCTTTGATAAATTCAGAAAGTATCTGGAAATCGCATGCGTTATACTTGATGGCGGAATATTTTTATTCAAAAAATGAAAAGCAAAAATCAAAGGAATTTTTTAATCAAATTATTAGCTTAGAAAATGCAAACAAAGAGATTAAATTAGAGTCTCAAAAAAGACTTAATAGAGATTTTAGTGAATAAGATTTTTAATCTATTACTGATTATTTTATTTTTGTCAGCATGTTCTTTAAACAAAAATTCTAAGTTTTGGACTTCAGACACATTAGAGGAATTAGAGGAAAAAAAGTTTCAAAAAATTTTTGATGATGAAAAAACTTTAATTCAAGAATTCAATACAAATGTAAATTTAAATTTAGGTTCAAAATTTACAAAGACTAGTCTAGAAAATAAACTAACCAATAACGACGGTAGAGTAAATTTTGATGGGTTATTAAAAAGATCTTTTAAATATAAGTTTTCAAAAATTAAAAATTTTTATCAATTTGAGCCAGTAATATCTTTCAATAAGAACAACATTATTTTTTTTGATAATAAGGGAACAATTCTACAATTTGATGAGCGTTCTAAATTGATCTGGAAAAAAAATTATTATTCTAAAGCTGAAAAAAAATTAAACCCAATTTTACAATTTGCAAATAATGATAGGTCTTTAGTAGTTGCTGATAATTTGGCAAATTACTATGTGATTAATTTAAATAATGGTGAGTTAGTATGGTCCAAAAGTAATTCAGCTCCATTTAATTCACAAATAAAGATTTTTAAGGACAGATTTTTTATAATAGATTTCACAAACACCTTAAGATGTTTCTCACTTAAAAATGGTGAGGAGCTTTGGAGTTTTCAAACAGAAAAATCTTTAATAAGATCTCAAAAAAAATTATCTATAGTTATAGTTAAAGATACAGTTTATTTTAATAATTCACTTGGAGATATTAGTGCATTAAATGTTAATGATGGAAGTTTAATCTGGCAGTTACCTACTCAAAAAAGTACACTTTATGAGTCATCTTTTTCTCTTGAAACATCAGACATAATTGCAGATGAAAATAATTTATTTTTTTCAAATAATAATAATCAATTTTTTTCCATAGATGTTAATTCAGGAAGTTTTAGTTGGGAAAATACAGTTAATTCAAATTTAAGACCGACTCTAATTGGAAATTTTTTGATTTCAGTCTCAATAGAAGGATATTTAATTATTATTGATAAAATTACAGGCAACATCATTAAGATCACAGACATTTTCAAAAATTTTAATCCAAAGAAAAGAGATGAAATATCACCAACGGGATTTATTGTTGGCTCAAAAAATATTTACCTTTCTACGAATATTGGAAGATTATTAGTAATTGACATTAAATCAGGAAAAACAATTTCAACTTTAAAAGTTGATAATGATAAAATATCACGACCATTTATAATGGATAAAAATTTATATTTAGTTAAAGACAACGCAATTATAAAACTTAACTAATGTTTTTAAAATTATTAGATAAATTGGGAAGAAAAAAAGTAGTTTTAGATAGGGGACCATCACATCCAAGATTTGATTTAGCTAAACCATGGATGAATAGATATTATTTAATTTTCAGACATAGACCAAAATGGTTTCCATTTAATATACTTATTCATGAAATGTTAGCTGATGATCATGGTGATGGAGTACACAATCATCTTTTTCCATACATTACGATAGTGATTAGAGGTGGTTATTGGGAAACAACTAAAGAAGGAAAATTTTGGAGAAAACCTGGCTATATTGGATTTAGATCTGCTAATGCATATCACAGAGTAGATTTAGAGCCTGGAACTAAACCAATGACAATTTTTATTTCCGGTCCATTTGGTTTAAGAAAAGGTCCAAGATCAGAATACGGTATTGATTTTAAATCAAAAAAAAATTGATGTCCAAAAATCTTGAGGAAAAATTTAGATTATTTTGCAATTCAAAAAATTTAGAAATTAATCAAAACCAAATAACGGTAATTAAATTACTTCAAGACTTTTATCATAGAAATTTTCACTATTCAATCTTCAATTTTTTTAAAAAAGAAGATTATAAAAAAGGTTTTTATCTTCATGGAGGTGTTGGTGTTGGAAAAACAATGATCTTAGATTTTTTTTATGATCTTATGTCTGAAAAAAAATTAAGACTTCACTTTAATGAGTTTATGTTAAATTTTCATAATTTTGTTCATGAAAACAAAAATAAGGGAGATGAAAATATTATTAATTTATTTGTTAAAGACTTAAAATCAAAGGCTATGTTAATATATTTTGATGAATTTCAAGTTACTAATATAGTAGATGCTATGATATTAGGTAAATTATTTGATAAAATATTTAGTGAGAATATAAAAATTATTGTTACCTCCAATATTCAAATTTCTGATTTATATAAGGATGGTCTACAACGTGATCAGTTTAAACCTTTTATTGAGATCATGAAAAAAAAGACTGTGGAACATGAGCTTATAATTGAAGATGATTATAGAAAATCAAAAGAAAACCAAAATGATAGATATTTCTTCCCATTAAACCAAGAAAGTAATTTTAAAATGAATAAATTCTTTAGAGTCATTTCAAAGGATAGAAAAAAGACTATTCAAAATCTTGACGTTAAAGGCAGAGAATTTATCATTAAAGAATTCTATGAGGGAGTTGTAAGATTTAAATTCGATGAGTTATGTGACAAAAACTTGGGAGCCGAGGATTACCTTGAAATAGCTAAAGTATCTAAATTTATGGTTATTGATAAAATACCAAAGTTTAATGACATAAACTCTAATCAACAGCAGCGTTTCATAACCCTAATTGATATAGTTTATGACAAGAAAATACCAATTGCCGTCACCGCTGAAAAAAATCTAGAAGAATTAACGTCATCTAAATCATTAAAAGAGCCTTTTAATCGTACAATTAGCCGTCTTTATGAGCTAACATCCTCAAACTTTAATTTATGATACAAAAATTTAATAACTTTAAAGTGAATACCAATGGACAAAAATTATACGAATTCACTGATGAAACAATTAATTGGATCAAGAAAAATAAATTTAAAAATGGTATACTTAATTTGAGTATTCAACACACTAGTGCCTCTTTAATTATACAAGAAAATGCAGACCCCGATGTCCAAACTGACTTAATCAACTATTTTAATAAAATCGCACCAATGGATAACAAATTATATATTCATACAACTGAAGGTAAAGACGATATGCCTGCGCACATAAAATCCAGCTTAACTAATAATCAAATTTCTCTTAGTGTTGAAAATGGAGAATTATTACTTGGAACTTGGCAGGGTATTTATTTATTTGAGCACAGATTAAACCCACAGACAAGAACCATCATTCATCATTTTTTGGGAGAAGTTTAATTTTTTTTTAAACTTTGAAAAGCTTTTAACGCAGAAGCTCTTGCCTCTTCATGTATCACTATTGGTTTTGGATAATCTTTTCCTATAATTGTATTGATTGCTTGTTGATATTTCATTTCCATTTCCCAAGGTTTGTGAATAAATTTTTGAGGAACTTTGTTTAATTCTGGAATCCATTTTTTTACATATTTTCCCTCTTTATCAAACTTTTCACCTTGAAGAATAGGATTAAAAATTCTGAAGTATGGAGCTGCATCTGCTCCACAACCTGCAACCCATTGCCACTGAGCTACATTATTAGCTTTATTAAAATCAAGCAAACAATTTCTAAAATGCTTTTCACCCTCGGTCCAATTAATTCTCAAATGTTTTACTAAAAAAGAACCAACCACCATTCTAATCCTATTATGCATCCAACCAGTTTCATATAACTCTCTCATTCCAGCATCAACAATCGGATAACCAGTCATCCCCAATTTCCATGCTTTTAAAAATTTTTCATTTTTTACCCAAGGAAATTTATCAAATTCTTTTCTGTAATTTCCTTTTAAAAACTCTGGAAAATAATTAATCAAACTATGAGAGAACTCACGCCAACCAAGCTCATTAATATATTTCCTATAACCAATACCTTTAGATTTAATTTCGTTACATTTTTTCCAAATCGTGCTTACATGTATTTGTCCGTGCTTTATATAAGGAGATAACTTTGATGTGCCCTCTATAGAAGGAAAATCTCTAGCCGAACCGTATTCTTTAATTTTATCATTAATCAAACTGCTCAGAACTTTTTTTGAATCATTTTCTGATACTTTCCAATAATTCTCAAATTTCTTATACCAATTTTTTTTTGGTAATATACTTTTTGGTTCAACACAATTTTTGAAGAAAGATATTACTTTCGTTTTTTTCTTTACAATATAATTTTTACTTGGTGGTAAACCTAAATATTTTTGTTCAGCATTTCTCCAGAAAGGGGTGAATACTTTAAAGGGTGTTCCATCATTTTTAGTAACTTCTTGAAATTCATTTAAAATATTTCCTTTAAAATATTTAAATCCAATCTCATTTTTTAAGAAAACATCTCTAATTTTTTTTCCTTTTGCAATAACATCAGGTTCATAAATTTTATTCCAATATATTGAAACGTCATCTTTTTTTTTAATTTTAGAAAATATATCTAATTCATCTCCCGCTAATATTTGAAGATTAATTTTGTATTTAGATAATTCTGATTTAAATATTTCTAAAGATTTAAATAGCCACCACTTTTGTGCTTCTCTTTTGTGATCAAAATCGTTTTTATTATAAATAAATAAAGCAATAACATTTTCATGATTTTGTGTGGCATATGAGAGAGCAGGATTATGTTCGATTCTAAAGTCTTCCCTTATCCAAGCTATTGCATTTTTTGTCATATAAATATTATTTTCTACCTTTAGATAGCAGCTGTTTGTAAAGTTTAACATCTGCATTTCCTTCGCATCCAATGACAAGAATGTTAGAGTCTTCGTTTAAATTCAGTGATTTTCGTGCTTTAAAATTGTTAGCTAAACCTATAAGAGCAATAACTCCAGGGGTTGCACATTCACCCCCGATGATTGAAACCTTACTTAGTTTTCTATCTTTTAACATCGCGGTCGTTTTAGCAACATTGTTATCAGTAACAGATACACAATAGTTAGAAGTTTTTTTAAGTATTTGCCATGGGACAAGTGACATTTCATTACATGACATCCCACCCATAATACTTTCTTTTTTTATTCTTATTTTTTTCATTTTATTTGATTTAACACTCTGAAGAACACAATCAGCTCTATCAGGTTCAACAACAATTATTCTTGGAATTCTTTTAAAATATTTTGCGACCCCAGCAACTACACCTGCTGCTAATCCTCCAACACCAGCTTGAACAAATATGTGAGTTATATAATGGTTTGTTTGTTTAGATATTTCCTTTATCATAATAGAATATCCAGCCATTGTAAGTTGAGGAACATATTTATAGTTTTTGGTAGAGACATCCTGAACAATTTGCCAATTATTCTTTTTTGAAAGTCTTTTACATTCCTCCAAAGAATTTTCATAATTTCCCTTAACTCGTATTACCTCGGCGCCAAATTTCTCAATTTCACGAACTCTTGTTTGGCTTACATATTGACTTACAAAAATTTTACATTTTAAATTTAACCTTTTTGCTCCCCAAGCAACTGATCTACCATGATTGCCAGCTGTTGCTGATGAAATAACAATATTTTTTTTTCCTTTAGATATTCTCTCTACTGCGTATGCTCCCCCCAATGCTTTAAACGACTTTAAATGAAATCTTTTGGATTCATCCTTATAAAATATATTATTTAATTTCAAATTTTTCTTCAATTTATCAAGTGATAGTAGGGGGGTTACTTTATAATTTTTCCAACCAGAAATTGATTTGTAAGCATTAGTGATTAATGCAGAAGGAAGATGTTTTAAAACATAACTTCTTTTAAAATTATAACGATTATTTTTTAATAATTTTTTATATTTCCAGCTTTTAAGATTTTTTAAACTCTTCACTTTAACAATCTAGAGTGTTTTGTCTTTCCCATTTGGTTATAGGTTTTGATTTATCAAATCTTTCTATATTGTTAAATTCTTTTATTTCAGTAGCTCTAAGTTTTATATAACTATCAATTACTTCAGCACCAAAAGCGTCATTCATCTCTTTATTTTTTTTTAATTGTTTTAACGATTGATCTAACTCATCAGGAAGTTTTGGAAGATTTGGATATTTTGCAAAATCCTCATACATATTACAATCAAGAGGTTTTCCAGGATCTATTTTGTTTTTAATACCATTAATTCCAGCTGCGAGAACACTTGCTTGCAGTAAATAAGGGTTAGCCGATCCATCCATTAATCTTAGTTCAAACCTTCCTGGATCAGGAATTCTAATCATGTGAGTTCTATTATTACCAGTGTAAGAAATACTACTTGGTGACCAAGATGCACCTGACTTTGTTGGTGGTGCATTAATCCTTCTATAACTATTTATTGTAGGATTAAAAAAAGCGGATAAAGATGAAGCATGTTTTATTACTCCACCTAAAAAATTATATGCCATTTTGCTAAGACCTAAGTTATTAGACTTGTCCAAAAATTTATTTTTCTTTCCATCCCAAACCGAAATATGGGCATGACAACCATTTCCTGTTAAATTCTCAAATGGTTTAGGCATAAACGTAGCTCTTAAACCATGTTTTTCAGCAATAGTTTTTACCATGTACTTAAAAAACGTATGTCTGTCTGCTGTTTTTTAAACATTCTGAGTAATCCCAATTCATTTCAAATTGACCATTAGCGTCCTCGTGATCATTTTGATAAGGACCCCATCCCATTTCAATCATACAGTCACAAATTTCTTTAATTAAATCATACCTTCTCATTAAAGCTGATTGATCATAGCAAGGTTTTGATTGTGTATCTCTTGGATCAGCGATGGAGTCTCCATCAGGCGATATTAAAAAATACTCACACTCCACGCCAGATTTCATAGTCAATCCTTGTTTTGAGAGTTTTTTAATTTGTTTCTTCAGCATTATTCTTGGAGAGGCATCTACAGGCTTTGCATTCATCCAAAGATCTGATGCAAGCCAACCCACCTCTTTGTTCCAAGGTAATTGAATTAAACTATCTGGATCTGGAATTCCAAACATGTCTGAGTCTGCAGGTGTCATATCTAACCACGCAGCAAATCCTGCAAATCCTGCACCAGTTTCTTGCATATCTTTTATTGCATGTGCTGGTACTAGTTTTGATCTAAGCACTCCAAATAAATCAACAAAGCTTATCAAAAAATATTTAATTTTTTTTTCTTTAGCAATTTTGAATAAATTTTTTGGCATGAATTAAGTTAACATAATTATTTTAAAAAAGATAAAATTGTTTCTTTATAAAAAATTAAATTTACAACAATAATTATAATTACCGCTAATATTGCTCCATACTTTGCTTTTGGAAAAGCAACGCCTCTCATCTTACTTGGTCTAAGTTCCTCGTTATCTTTGTTCTCTTCTGACATATGACAAAAAAAGGGCGCCACGAAAGTTGTAGCGCCCAAATTTTTTAATTTAATTACCAATCAGTAATATTGCTTTTATGGTCATTTGGACCATGTCTTTTTCTTGCTAATCTTTCGAGCTCATCACTCTCAGATTTAGCAGTTAAGACATGCCAGCCAACCCATATGATAATAGCAAGTATTACCAACAAGCCCTCACTAGATCCAGCACCAGGATAAATAGCACCAGCAACTTCCTCTGCTGGTTTATTCAGGTGATCAATCCAATTTGTAACTGTCGCCATATTTTCCTCCTTTACCTGGTTGCTGATGCGACTGCTTTCTCATCTGATTTAGCAGTTTCCATCATTTCATAGTCTAGTCCAGCTATTTCAGCTTCACGCGGAATCCTTAATTTACCCATTCCGTGTAATACTTTTGCGATGATATAGCCTGGTATTAATCCTAGAACAAAGAACATAATTATTGCTCCTAAGAACATACCTAAAGGATTTATTGATGCATAAGTAGTTCCGTCCCACATAGCTCCAACACTGTAGCCAGATGATGGATAACCATTTAAAACAAAACCACAAATTACAAGACCTATAAATCCTGCATAACCGTGTACTGCAACAGCACCAACTGCATCATCAATCTTGAACTTACGTTCAACCCAATAATGTAATTTGTACGATAGCACAACTCCGATCATACCTATGATCATTGATTGAATTGGATGATATAAATCATTTCCAGCTGAAGCACATATGATACCCGCTAGCCCACTTGAGTAAGTCCAGAATGGATCACCTTTTGCAATCCAGTATCCAGCTAATAATCCTCCTGATAGTGACATCAAGAAGTTAAAAGTAATACCACTAAGTGTAGTAGGCGTTACGTAAATGTTTGTAGCCGTCCAATAAGATATACCTTCCATGCCGTACTCTGGGCCAAGATCAAATATTGGAATGTTACATGCCGCATAGAATCCCCAGAAACCAGTATAAATTAGAAATAATCCAATTGTTACTAGCCAAGGATTTCTTGGTCCAATATTTCTTGGTTCACCGCTTGATGAGAATTTTCCAATTCTAGGACCTAAAACCATTAGTACACCTAAAGCAAATCCACCTGCAATCGCGTGAATTACTCCTGATGCATAAGCATCATGGTATCCCAAAATTTTTAGCATCCAACCATCAAAGTGCCATCCCCAAGCAGCATCAATTGTCCAGAATACTGAACCAATTGCTATTGCTAATATTCCAAAAGCAAAAGTAGTTATTCTTTCAATTATTGCTCCAGAAACGATAGATGCAGCAGTCCAAGAAAATAATAAAAAAGCAGCCCAGAAAACACCATTAATGTGATCCCCAAGGTTAACTGCCATTATACTACTTGTTGCCACCTGAAATTTTGCACTAAACAAACTATCATCGGTGATTAAAGCTGTACTTTCGTTCATTATTGAAGGTGCTATCCCAGGTCCTGTTGGGAAAGCCCAATAAATCCACCAACCAAATAAAAACCATGTCACTGTAACCAAAGGTATCAGCATCGTGTTTTTCATAAGAGTATGTTGATGGTGTTTGTATCGAGAAGCTCCAACTTCATACATACAGAAACCGACGTGAATTAAAAACATCAGCACCACCGTTATCCAGTAGTAAAATTCTGTAAATATAGTAGTAAGAGCACCTAACTGATCAGTCATATTCTCTCTCCTATTAGTTTTTTAAAACCCTATAAAATTTAGAAAGTTGTTACAAACGAAACAATCTAATAAAACCTAATATTGACAATAGGTTTTTAAAAAATAATCAACTTTAGATTGTGTAATTAAAATTTTAGATAAGCTTTTTTTAAATCAACGAGAGGATGTTTTGGAGACATTTGAAATTTCACTAAAAGCTCTCTTGCTATCATATCTCTATCTTGTTGATTATCAGGTAATTTAATTGATGATGGAATTGTAACCCAACCATTTGCATTTCTACAAAATACAGCTGGTCTTCCCTCTTCATAGCCCATATGAACGTCCTCTAGCCAATTAAGATCATCCCAACCCATTGCCTCAACATATTTTTTTAGAAATGGTGTCATTTTTTTGTAATCTGGAAGTAGATTTACGTCATATCGATAACCGATTGACTGACCAATCATTTTCTCTCTAGCAGTCTCTTTCTTTTTACCTAGTTGAAGAGAAACTGCTTTTGATTTTAATTTTTTCTTTTTAGCCATAAATACCTTTAAATTTTATGAAAGTTATCTACTCCAACAGTATAATTAGTACCTGCTAATGGAACTTTTGCTAAAGCTGATGCTTCAGAAGTAAGTGCCGCTAAGTCTTCAGGTTCTAAAGAGTGTATGTTTGTTTT
>QCOL01000016.1 GCA_003212925.1 Pelagibacteraceae bacterium AG-430-P08
AAATGAGTTAGAGAAATTAAAAGATCCTTTTAATCAAGAAGGTTTATCAGAAGTTGATACAAAAAAAATTTCTAAAACTCAGGAAGAAATCGATGAGAAACTTAAAGATATTTATAATAATTTAGATCCTTGGCAAATCACATTGGTTGCAAGGCACGAAGATAGACCTAAATCAAAGTTTTTTATTGATAACTTATTTGCGGACTTTATCTCATTAGAAGGTGATAGATATTATGGAGAAGACAAATCGGTTATTACAGGTTTTGCAAAATTTAACGGTCAATCAGTATTAGTAATTGGTCAAGAAAAAGGTGAAAACTTAGAAACTAGAATTGAGAGAAACTTTGGCATGATGAGACCGGAGGGTTATAGAAAAACTATTAGGTTAATGGAACTAGCAGATAAGTTTAATATTCCTATTATATCTTTTATAGATACCCCAGGTGCATATCCGGGAGTGGGTGCGGAGGAGAGAGGACAAGCAGAGGCAATCGCCAAGTCGATCGAGTGTTGTATGAAACTCAAGGTCCCAACTTTAGCTATAGTAATAGGTGAAGGTGGCTCAGGTGGAGCCATTGCTCTTGCATCTTCAAATAAAGTTTTAATGCTTGAGAATGCGATTTATTCAGTAATATCACCTGAGGGATGTGCAACAATATTGTGGAGAGATCCAAAAAAAATGCTCGATGCTGCCAAAGCAATGAAACTGTCTGCTAAAGACTTATTAGAGCTCAACATTATTGATGAAATAATACCAGAACCTTTGGGTGGCGCTCATAGAGATAGAGATTTGATTTTAGAGAATATAAGGAATTCTATTTCTAAAAATTTAGATTTTTTTAAAACTTTAACTGCTGAAGAAATTCTCAATCATAGAAAAGATAAGTTCTTAAAAATTGGAAGAAGCAAAGGATTTATGTCTAGTCCTGAAAGTCTAAGCGCAATTCAAACCTCTGGACTAGATTTTAAAGAAATAATTAAATCTAAAAAAAATATTGCAATTGCCTTAGCAACTTTAGTTATTCTAGCTGGACTGACTTTATTGATTCTATAGAGCTCCACAACATTTCTTGAATTTTTTACCAGATCCACAGGGACATGGATCATTTCTACTTATTTTTTTACCAAGGTTTTTAAATTTTTCTTTTAATAGACTTTTGTTTATCTTTTCAGTTGGTTCATTATAAACCTTTAGATTCATTAAAATTTTAACATAATCAAGTTTTAATTTATCCAGTAAATTTGAAAATAAATCAAAAGCTTCTTTTTTATATTCTATAAGAGGATCTCTTTGTCCATATGATCTAAGACCTACAACTTGTCTTAATTGTTCTAAGTATTGGATATGTGATTTCCAATTAAAATCAATGGACTGTAAAAGAATTCTTTTTTCTAAATCTTTTGATTGATTTTCCCCAAGAATTTTAGATCTCTCTTTTCTCGCAAATTTAAATTTTTCAAAAATTTTCTCTCTTAATTTTTTGTCAGTTAAAGATATTAATTCATCATATTCATCATCCTTTAGACTTTTTCCAAAAATAGTCTTTAATTTGTTGTTAAACTCATTATTTTTTGGATTTGATAATTTTTGAATTTTAAGGCTTATTAAGTTGTCCACTATTTCTGATAAAAAATTATCTGAATAATCAAAAATTTTTTCACTATCCATAGCATCTTTTCTTTGAGAAAATACTACTTGCCTTTGATCATTTAAAACATTGTCAAACTTTATAAGAGTTTTTCTAATATCAAAATTTCGTGCCTCAACTTTTTGTTGTGCTCTTTCTAGGGCTTTATTTATCCAAGGATGATCAATACTTTCACCGTCTTTAAGACCAAGTTTATGAAGAATATTGTTCATAGACTCGGATCCAAAAATTCTCATAAGGTCATCTTCTAAACTTACATAAAAAATAGAGCTTCCTTCGTCTCCTTGTCTGCCCGATCTTCCTCTTGCCTGATTGTCTACTCTTCTGGACTCCATTCTTTCAGTTCCAATAACAAATAAACCTCCTATGGACTTAATATAATTTTTATTCTTTTTGAGTTGATCGTCCTCTATTGATCCTTTTTTTCCTCCTAATTGGATATCTACACCTCTACCAGAAATACTCGTCGTAATTATTACTGATTTGGATTTACCAGCATTAGCTATAATTTCTGCCTCATTTTCATGATTCTTAGCATTTAATACAATGTGCTTAATTTTTTCCTTCGTAAGTAATTTTGAAAATATCTCAGATTTACTCACGCTAGATGTGAAAACTAAAAGAGGCTGACTGTTTTTGTGACAATCTTTAATTTTTTTAATTATTGCATTATTTTTTTCTACTTCGGTTCGAAAAATTTGGTCATTGAAATCTTTCCTTATCATCTTTTTATTGGTTGGAATTACAACTACATTTAGATTGTAGATTTCAAAAAACTCCTCTGCCTCTGTAGCAGCTGTACCTGTGCATCCTGATATCTTTTTATAAAGTTTAAAATAATTCTGGTAAGTAATAGAAGCTAAAGTTTGATTTTCAGGTTGAATCTCGATTTTCTCTTTGGCTTCTATTGCCTGATGAAGGCCATCCCCAAACCTTCTGCCCTCAAGAATTCGACCGGTTAACTCATCTACGATTTTAACACTGTTGTTTTTAATTAGGTAATCTTTGTCTTTTTTAAATAAATGATTTGCTCTTAAAGCTTGATTTACAAAATGAACTAAATCTAAATTTTCGGGATCATAGAAATTATTATTTTTTAATATACCTGCATTTGAAAATAAATTTTCAATATGATTAATACCCTCATTTGTTAAAAGAATATTTTTGTCTTTTTCATCAATTTCATAATCTTTTTCATTTAATAATTTCACAATTTTATCAATAGCAAGATATTGATTAGTTTTATCCTCTGCAGCTCCAGAGATTATTAGTGGTGTTCTTGCTTCATCAATCAAACAAGAGTCTATTTCGTCTACAATAGCAAAATTATTTTGTCTTTGAACCATTTCATCTTTTGAGTATTTCATGTTATCTCTTAGATAATCAAAACCTAGTTCACTGTTGGTTGCATACGTAATATCACAATTATAATTTTTTTTCCTTTCAGCATCATTTTGATCATTATTAATGTATCCAGAAGATAAACCCAAAAAGTTGTAAATCTTCCCCATCTCAATCGAATCCCTTTTTGCAAGGTAATCATTTACTGTTACAATATGAACTCCTTTTTCCTCAAGTGAATTTAAATATGCAGCCAAAGCTATAGTTAGAGTTTTACCTTCACCAGTTCTCATTTCTGCTATTTTACTTTCATGCAAAACAACTCCACCAATCATTTGAACATCGAAATGTCTCTCACCTCTAGCTCTATTAGAGGCTTCTCGTACTAATGCAAAAGCCTCTGGTAAAATTTGATTTAGAGATGAACCGTCGTGAATCATTTGTTTTAATCTTAAAGTTTCCCTTGGAAAGTCCTCATCTTTAAGTTTTTTGACATTTTCTTCTAGAAGATTGATTTGTTTTACAATTTTACTAATTCTATCAAGCTCTTTTTGATTGCCAGATTTGATAAATTTAGAAATAAAGCTTAGAGGATTTAACATTAGTTTTTGATATACATTTTAATTACAACTTTTAATATAGTTATTTAATTTAAATTTTAAACATCATGGGAATTAATTTAACAAATTTTTTAGTATCAAAATCTCAAAATCGAAAAATGGGCCAATTTCAAGATCTTGATCATCTTGATGGTCTTTCAGTATCATCAGTAAGTGCAAATTTATATGACTCCAAAAGAGATGATTTAGCCATGTTCTATTTCCGTGATGGTGCAAATTTTGCTTCAGTTTATACCCAGTCTAAAATTTTATCAGAGAATATCAAATGGAATTTGAGTCAAAAAACTCAAAAGATTTATTCGCTTTTAGTTAATACAAGAAACGCAAATTCATTTACTGGCGAACAGGGATACAGAAGTATGCAAAGCATTGCAGAATTAGTTTCTAAACAATTAACTGAAAAACAAAAAGAGGATGATAATGATCCAAAAATAATAAAACCCAAAAATATAATTTTTGGCTGTACAGGAACGATTGGAGAAAAATTTCCTGAGGAAAAAATAAAATCTAAAATTCCTGATTTGATAAAAAATATTAAATATACGCAAAATAAATATATATGGATGAAGGCAGCTTTAGCAATAATGACAACAGATACACAGCCTAAGATAGCTATGGAAGAGTGTAAAATAGGTAATACACCTGTAAAGATTTATGGTATAGCTAAAGGCTCGGGAATGATAAAGCCAAATATGGCAACAACACTTGGTTATATTTTTACTGATGCAGATATTTCTAACGATGTATTAAAGAAACTACTCAAAAAAAATATTGAAAATACTTTTAACGCTATTTCTTGCGATGGAGACACTAGTACTAATGATATGATTTCAATTTTTTCTACAGGCAAAGCAAAAAATTATTTTATAAAAACGATAAATGATAAAAAAATTAAATTATTTGATGAATCCCTAAATAAAGTTTTGCTAAATTTAGCAAAACGAGTAGTGGCTGATGGAGAAGGAGCCACAAAATTTGTAACAATTAACATTTATAACTCGAAATCTGAGGAAGACGCAAAAAAAATTGGTTTTTCAATTGCTAATTCCCCTTTAGTAAAAACTGCTATTGCAGGGGAAGACCCTAATTGGGGAAGAGTAATTATGGCAATAGGTAAATCAAATGTTGAAATTAATTTAAATAAATTATCTATAAAATTTGGTGATTTAATTATTGTTAATAAAGGAAAAATTTATAATCAATACAATGAAACACAAGCTGCAAATTATATGAAAAGTTCTGCTATTAATATCAGTGTTGACGTCGGAAACGGAAAAAAAAACTTTACCGTATATACTATGGATTTTACTAAAGAATATATAAATATTAATACAGACTATCGGAGTTAGCTTATTGAATTTATAAATTAAAATAACTATATAATCACTATGATTAAGTACAACCTACAATGTAAAAAATGTAATTTGATATTTGACAGCTGGTTCGCTTCGTCTAAAGAGTTTGATAAACTTAAAAAAAAAAGATTAATTAATTGTCGTAGTTGCGGATCACTTCAGGTTGAAAAAAATTTGATGGCACCCAAATTAATTAATAGAAGTGTAAATTTTAAAGATGAAAAAAAAAATATTCGAAAGTATCAACAAATAAGAAAAACGATAAATAAATATCAAAAATTTATTAAAAATAATTTTGATTATGTTGGTGAAAATTTTGCGTATGAAGCAAGATCAATTCATTATAATAATAAAAAAAGAGATAAAGGTATTTATGGAACAGCATCTAAGAAAGATATAAAAGAGCTTAAAGAAGAGGGAATTGATACCCATTTAATACCATGGGTTGAGAATAAAAATAATTAATTTTTAATAAATTTTGTAATGTAGTTCACAGATTTATCACCGCTTAAACTCCATTTATTATTTAAAATATTAAAACTCATTCCATCAATTCGGTCTAGTTTAAGATCATTCTCTTTTTGAATTGAAATTAATTCTTCAGGCTTTAAGAATTTTTCCCACTCATGAGTCCCAATTGGAAGCCAACGTAGAATGTATTCTGCACCCACGATAGCAAAAATATAAGATTTTAAAGTCTTATTTAAAGTTGCAACAAACATAATACCATTTTTCTTTAAAAGGTTATTACATGATTTCAAAAAAAAACTTACATCATCAACATGTTCTACTATCTCCATATTTAAGATTACATCAAACTTATCTTTAATTTTGAAATTTTCAGGAGATGAACAAAAATAATTAATTTTTAGACCGTTTTTTTTTGAATGGATTTTTGCAACATTAATATTTTTATCAGACGCATCAATTCCAGTAACTTCTGCACCTAACCTGCACATAGGCTCTGATAGTAATCCTCCTCCACAACCCACATCTAGAATCTTAATATTTTTTAATGGATTTTTTTTTTTCTCTAATTTGAAAGTTTTGATAATATTTTCTTTAATATATGAAATTCTTATAGGGTTAAATCTATGTAATGGTTTAAATTTGCCTTCAGGATTCCACCATTCTTCAGCAATTTTGGAAAATTTTTCTATTTCTTTTTTGTTAATTGTGTTATTTTTCATTTGTAAGTTGACTTTATATTCAACATGTATTTATTCAATATTTTTTAAATTTAAAAGACTGTTTTATCATGAAAATTGTCGTATTAAAATTCGGAGGCACATCAGTTGGTACTATAAAAAAGATAAAAAAAGTTGCTAAAATAATCATTGATTACAAAAAGAAAAACTACAAAGTTATTGTAGTTTCATCAGCTATGAGTGGTGTGACTAATGAATTAATAAAAAAATCTTTTGAAATAAGCGATAGTTTTTCAGATTCAGAACATGATGTTTTGGTTTCCACAGGTGAACAAGTCTCCTGTTCTCTAATAGCTGGAAGATTAATTCATGAGGGGTACGAGTCTAGATCTTGGTTATCTTGGCAAATTCCAATTATGACAAAAGGTAAATATAAAAATTCGAGAATAAATCAAATAAATAAAAGCAATATTATAAAATATATAAAAAATGGTGGCATACCAATAGTCACAGGATTTCAAGGACTGAATGATAAAAATAGAATTACAACTATTGGACGGGGTGGATCTGATGCAAGTGCAATTATGATTGCCAAGTTTTTCAAGGCAGAGAGATGTATTATCTATACTGATGTAGAAGGAGTGTACACAACTGATCCTAACAAATTGAAAAATGCGAAAAAGATTAAAGTAATTTCTTATGAGGAAATGTTAGAGATGGCATCATTAGGTGCAAAAGTTATGCAACCGGTTTCAATACAAGATGCAAGATTAAATAGGATTGATATCGAGGTAAAATCATCTTTTTCAAAAAGATCAGGAACATTGATTACTAAGAGATCTAAGATTGCAAATAATAAAATTGTTACTGGAATTTCCTCAACTCAAAATGACTCAAAAGTTTCTCTTTTAGGTGTAAAGGATAAACCTGGCGTTGCTGCAGCAATTTTTAAACCATTATCTATAAATTTAATAAATGTTGATATGGTTGTACAAAATATTTCCGCGAATGGGAAAGAAACAGATCTAACATTTACAATTAAATCAGATGACTTGGGTAAAACCAAAAAAATCATTCAACAAAATAAAACTATTAATTACAGAAAATTACTCTTTGAAAAGGAAGTATCTAAAATTTCAGTGATTGGAGTAGGCATGATAACTACCCCAGGAGTTACATTTAGAATGTTTCAAACACTTGCAAACAAAAAGATAAATATTAAAGTAATTTCAACTTCTGAGATTAAAATCTCAGTTTTAATTGATAAAAAAAATACACAAAAAGCTTTAATTGCCTTACATAAAGAATTTAAGTTAGATCAAAAAAAATGAGCATAAGACCTTTTAGAAATATAAAAAGAAGAGAAACGAGAGAGATTAATGTCGGCAAAGTTAAAGTAGGAGGAGCAAATCCAATATCAGTTCAATCGATGACTAATACTCTCACAACAGATGTAAAAGCCACAATTAATCAAATAAATGAAATTAGTTCAGAGGGAGCTGATATAGTTAGAGTTTCTTGTCCTGATGAGCCATCATCAAAAGCATTAAAAGAAATAATCAAACATGTTGATATACCTATAGTCGCTGATATTCATTTCCATTATAAAAGAGCTATTGAGGCCGCTGAAAGTGGTGCAAGTTGTCTAAGAATAAATCCTGGAAACATAGGAAATAAAGTTAAAATTAAAGAAGTCGTTAAAGCTGCGGTTGATAATAATTGCTCAATTAGAGTGGGAGTTAATGCTGGATCTTTAGAAAAAGATATTTTAGAAAAATATAAAGAACCTTGTCCAGAAGCGTTAGTTGAAAGTGCTTTAAGAAATATAAAGATACTCGAGGATGAAAATTTTCAAAATTTAAAGGTAAGCGTTAAGTCATCAGATGTTTTTTTATCGATTAAAGCTTACAGACAATTATCAAAATCTGTTGATTATCCATTGCATTTAGGAATTACAGAAGCAGGAGGCTTCATCCCAGGAAGCATAAAATCTTCTATAGGACTCGGAACACTACTTTTAGATGGTATTGGTGACACCATCAGAATTTCTTTATCAGATAACCCTGTCGAGGAAGTCAAAATTGGAAATGAAATATTAAAATCTTTAAATTTAAGAGAGAGGGGGGTGAAAATAATTTCTTGTCCCTCGTGTGCCAGACAAGGCTTTGAAGTAATTGAAACTGTAAAAATATTAGAAAAAAAACTTTCCCATATAAAAACTCCAATCACTTTATCTGTAATTGGTTGCGTAGTTAACGGACCTGGAGAGGCAGCCCAAACCGACGTTGGAATAACTGGAGGTAAAAAAGGAAATAATATGCTTTATTTATCTGGAGTACAGTCAGAAAAAGTTTTAACCAATGACATGATTGATAGGGTAGTAAGTGAGGTTGAAAAAAAAGTGTCTGAATTAAAGAATTCGAAATGATTCCTTTAAAAACTGTAAACGATTTAATTAATAAACATTCACTACTAGAAAAAGAGCTGTCCTCAGCAGAAATTGATAAAAATTCTTTTGCTGAAAAATCTAAAGAATATGCAGATCTAAATGAAATAATTAAAATTGCTAAATATTACATCTCTTTTGAAAAAAATAAAAAAGAAATTCAAACTATCTTGGAGGATAAAAATTCTGATGCAGATATGATTAAAATGGCCGAATCAGAATTGGCTGATCTAAAAATCCAAAATGAGAAAAATGAAAAAAAATTAAAGCTATTTTTATTACCCAAAGATGAAGCAGATAAAAAAAATGCAATAATTGAAATTAGAGCTGGAACAGGTGGTTTAGAAGCTAGTCTATTTGCCTCGGACCTTTTTAAAATGTATGAAAAAGTAAGTAATAAAAAAAAATGGAGTCTTGAATTAATCTCAATTTCTAGAAGTGAGGCTGGTGGATTAAAAGAGGTTATTGCCTCTATAAAAGGAAATAATATCTATTCTACTTTAAAATATGAAAGTGGTGTTCATAGAGTGCAAAGAGTGCCGGACACTGAAACACAGGGTAGAGTGCATACATCTGCAGCGACGGTTGCAGTTTTACCTGAGGCAGAAGAGGTTGACTTAAAGATAAATGAAAGTGATTTAAGAGTTGATGTTTTTAGAGCTGGAGGCCCAGGAGGACAATCAGTAAATACTACGGACAGTGCAGTAAGAATTACTCATATTCCAACTGGAATATCTGTTTCTCAACAAGATGAAAAATCTCAACATAAGAATAAGGCTAAAGGCATGAAAATTTTAAGATCTAGATTGTATGAGCTTGAAAGGTCAAGAATTGAAAGAGAGAGATCCAAAGATAGGAAAAGCAAGATAGGTTCAGGTGATAGATCAGAAAGAATAAGAACTTATAATTTTCCACAAGGAAGAGTTACCGATCATAGAATAAATTTAACTCTACACAAACTTGAAGAATTTTTAGAAGGTGAGGTATTTGACGAAATGATTGAGGCACTGACTCTTCAGGCACAAGAAGAAAGTTTGAATACTTTGAATTAATGAACATTGAAATTACATTAAAAAATGCTTACAAAGAGCTCAAGAAAAATAAAATCAGTTCAGCTTTATTAGATAGTGAACTTTTGTTATCTCAAGTAATTCGAAAAGATAGAAAGTTTATCCTGCTGAACCTTGATAAAGAACTTGATGAGGGTACTCAAAACAGATTTAGAGATCTGATTTTGAAACGATCAAGAGGAAAACCGCTAGCATATCTGACTGGCATAAAATCATTTTGGAAATACGATTTTAAAGTAAATGAAAAGGTTTTAATTCCAAGACCAGACACAGAAATAATAATAGAGCAAGTTTTAAAGATTTATAAAAATAAAAATTATTTAAATTTTTTAGAGGTGGGAGTTGGTTCAGGGTGCATAGCACTTTCAATATTAAAAGAAAAAAAGTCTTTTTTGGGAACTGGTATAGATTTAAGTCAAGATTGCATTGAAATATGCAGATATAATGCAAAAAAACTTGGCGTAAACAACAGAATAAAATTACTTAAATCAGATGTTGACAATTTAATTTTTCACAAATATGATTTAATTGTTTCTAATCCTCCTTACATTAAAAAGTTTGATTTGAATAAACTAAACAGGGAAGTGATTAATTACGAGCCAAAACTGGCTTTAGATGGTGGTTTAGAGGGTTTATCAGTTATCAGAAAAGTAATTAAAAAGTCATCTGAATTGATAAAAAAAAATGGAAAACTAATTTTAGAAATTGGTTATGATCAAAGGTTACCAGTAAAAAAAATGCTAAATGAGAACAATTTTTATATTAATAAGATTATAAAAGATTTAGCAAAAAATGATCGATGTATAATTAGTACAAAAAAATAAATTTTATGGTCACATTTAGAAACAATAATAATGTCAGAAGAAATAACTTTAGAAGAAACGATAGAGGTTTTAAATCTAACACAGATAGACCCAAATATGGCTCTAACTTTTCGAAAAGTGAGAATTTTCAAAGAAAGTCTCCAGGTAGAAATAATCATAATGCATCAAAATTAATAGAAAAATATAGTAATCTCGCAAGAGAGGCTTTATCTAATGGAGATAAAATTTTATCAGAAAATTATTTTCAACACGCAGATCATTTTACTAGAATTTTAAATGATCAAGATGCTCAAAAAAAACTTAATTCAACAAATAATGATGTTGCCAATTCTTCACAAAACATAGTAGACGTGAAAAAAGACCAAAATGAAACTGATGAAAATAAAACAATAACTCAGATTAAATAAATATATTTCTATATACTAATTTAGACCAACAATTTTTTCTGATTTCAAAACGTTTAATTTAATTTTTTTTGTTTCAAATATTTTTCTCTCATTTCCTTTTAAAATTTTACCTGAAGGAAGTTTTAAAGTTTGTGAATTTACCCTTTTTCCATTTATTAAAACTTCATAATGAAGATGTGGACCTGTAGATTTTCCAGTAGAGCCCACATATCCTATTGTTTGTCCTTGCTTGACTCGTACACCACCTCTAATACCTTTTGCAAATTTGGACATGTGTGCATAGATAGTTTGATAAGTTGAGTTATGTTTTATAACAACACAATTTCCACCCCCACCACACCAACCAGCTTTTTTGATTACACCTGATCCTGAGGCCATTATTGGTGTTCCTAATGGAGCTGCGAAGTCAGTCCCTCTATGCATTTTATTAAATCCATCTATTGGATGTTTCCTCATTCCAAATGGTGAAGAGAGTCTAGCTCCATTAATTGGAGTTTTCATTAATGCTTTTTGAATACTTCTTCCATTTTTATCGTAATGTCCAATGCTGCCTTCACCATCAAAATAGTAAAGTGAATTTTCTTCACCACTTAAAATAAGATTTGCAAATAAAATATTTCCAGTTTCAATTATTTTTTTTTTTTCGTCTACAAAAACCTCGTACATTATTTGAAATTTATCTTTTTTTCTGATGTCTCTTTGAAAATCAACTTGAAAACCATAAACTCTTGCGAATTCTATGATAATATTAGCTGGGATTTTTTTTTCTGAGGCAGCTTTATATAAACTTTGTAAAATTACGTTTTCACTATATTTAACTTGCTTTTTAAGCTTTGTGAGAATAACTCTTTGATTAAAAATTTTATTTTCTAAATCTTGAGTTAAAATAACCCTTTCTTTATTGGAGATTTGAAATATGAATTCCTTTATCGTATTTTTACTTTGATCAATTGTTAAATAAATTTTTTGATTAGTTTTTAGTTTATTTAAGTTTATTTTTTTTGATAATTTTTTTTTTAAAATTTTAACTTCTTCTTTATCAATCAAGTAATTCTCAAGAATACTGTCAAAAGTTTCTCCAATTTTAACATTGTGTGAAATTTTTTTAAATCTTGGTTCAAGTTTATTTAAAAAATGATTAATGGTCTTCTTAAAATATATGTTTTCAATAATTTGTTTATAATCGTTATTTATTTTTTTTTTTGTGTAATTATAATACAAAGTTAATACAGTAGTGATAATGATCAGTGCAAATAATGCAATAATTTCATTTTGAATTTTAAATTTAAATTTACTAATCATTAGAACATTTACAAAATTTCAATTATTAATTTAACATTGTATAAAAATCAAAAAAAACCCTTTAAAATACAGTCTTTTTTGAAGCTTTTTTTGCTGTTAAATGCTTGATTTCCCACAATTTTAGCCTATAAGCATCGAACTTCTCAACAAAATTTTGATAAAGTAATAAATTTGTAGGGATTTATTGAGCTTTTTGCTCAATTAGCTATTTAAAAAGTATATAATTTAAGAAGAGAAGTGTGGACGGTTAAGGTTACCAAAATTTGTCGTACACACTTCAAACATTATATAAATTTTATTCTTAGAATTTATATAGAAGCTAGTGTGCGCCGTTTTTAAACTTGAGAGTTTGATCATGGCTCAGAACGTACGCTGGCGGCACGCCTAACACATGCAAGTCGAACGAAGTAGCAATACTTAGTGGCAGACGGGTGAGTAACATGTAGGTATCTACCCTTTGGCCTGGAATAACACGAGGAAACTTGTGCTAATACCGGATAAGTCTTTACGGAGAAAGCTTTATGCACCATTGGATGAGCCTGCACTTGATTAGTTTGTTGGTAGGGTAATGGCCTACCAAGACTTTGATCAATAGCTGATTTGAGAGGATGATCAGCCACATTGGGACTGAGACACGGCCCAAACTCCTACGGGAGGCAGCAGTGGGGAATCTTGCACAATGGAGGAAACTCTGATGCAGCGATGCCGCGTGAGTGAAGAAGGCCCTTGGGTTGTAAAGCTCTTTCGTCGGGGAAGAAAATGACTGTACCCGAATAAGAAGGTCCGGCTAACTTCGTGCCAGCAGCCGCGGTAATACGAAGGGACCTAGCGTAGTTCGGAATTACTGGGCTTAAAGAGTTCGTAGGTGGTTGAAAAAGTTGGTGGTGAAATCCCAGAGCTTAACTCTGGAACTGCCATCAAAACTTTTCAGCTAGAGTTTGATAGAGGAAAGCAGAATTTCTAGTGTAGAGGTGAAATTCGTAGATATTAGAAAGAATACCAATTGCGAAGGCAGCTTTCTGGATCATTACTGACACTGAGGAACGAAAGCATGGGTAGCGAAGAGGATTAGATACCCTCGTAGTCCATGCCGTAAACGATGTGTGTTAGACGTTGGAAATTTATTTTCAGTGTCGCAGCGAAAGCGATAAACACACCGCCTGGGGAGTACGACCGCAAGGTTAAAACTCAAATGAATTGACGGGGACC
>QCOL01000017.1 GCA_003212925.1 Pelagibacteraceae bacterium AG-430-P08
TATTTTTTACATTTAAAAACATATACACAAAATGCTAATGGCGAAAATTATGAAAAAAAATGGTACGATCAAACCAAAGAATTAGTTGGTGAATATATTGATCATCATCCAACACCTACTTGTTTAAGAAACCACGCATTTATACAAGAAGTGGCTGCCGGTGGCGGACCGATCCACATGGTTACTAAAGAAGCTTTTCAAGATCCACATTTAGAAACAGTTGGATGGGAAAACTTTTTAGGGATGACGGTTGGACAAGCTGTTGTTTGGGCATCACAAAATATTGATCCAAAGTATACAAACCCTGAATTAACAACTTCTGAACCTTACGTTATGGGGTCACACGCGACATGTTCAGGAGCATGGGTTAGTGGACCTGAAGACCTGTCTCCACCAGAATACTTCTGGGGTTACAACAGAATGTTAACAATCGATGGACTTTTTTGGTGCGGGAGATACAGTGGGTGGTAGTGCACATAAATTTTCATCAGGATCTTTTACAGAGGGTAGATTAGCAGCAAAAGCAGCAGTAAAATATATTGAAGATAAAAAAGCTGAAGGAATTAATGTAACAGATAAACAATGTGATAATTTTAAAAAAGCTGTCTACAAACCATTAGAAACCTACACAGTTGCGCAAAACGAGATAACTGGAGGAACAGTTTCACCAAGTTATATTTCTCCAATACAAGGATTACAAAGACTTCAAAAGATTATGGATGAATACGTGGGGGGTATCACTTCAAATTATATGACCAACGGAAATTTACTAAAAAAAGCTTTAGAACTTTTAGCTTGGTTACAAGAGGATCTAGAACACGTTGGTGCAGAAGATTATCATCAATTAATGAGGGCTTGGGAGTTGAAACATAGAGCTTTGACATCACAATGTGTGACTGAGCATACTTTATTTAGGGAGGAAACTCGTTGGCCGGGTTATTATTATAGAGGAGATCATATGAAATTAGACGATGAAAATTGGCATTGTTTGACAGTTTCAAGAAGAGATCCCAAAACTGGTAAATTTACTCTAGAAAAAGTTCCGGTTTATCACATTGTGGATGAAAAAGAGAAAAAGAAGGCCTCATAATTTATTTTAAGAACATTTATGGATCTTTTATCAAAGTCAGATGAAGAGATTTTTAAAATTGGCAAACCCTTTTGGGAAAACCTAGTACGAGCCTCAAATATGAAGGATTATGGAGGTTTTACCAAAGACTTTTCAACACAAATGCTATTTGGAGCAAATGAAGTTGAGCTAGGTAAACAATGGGCAAACAACAAAATTATCACAAATCTAGAAGAAACCTACAAGCCCTTTGGAACTTTAAGACGTGGCGACCACATAACAGTATTAATCAAACAGACTAACAAGGAAATACCTGGGGAGTTCCTTGGAAGGTTGGTACTTGGGGTTGAGGATGATGAGATCAAAATTTTTGGAGCTACAATCTATTAATTATAGTTTGACAATTTTTTTACTGGGTGTATTCAGGGATTTAGATGCATCTTTCAAATTTAAAAATTCTAAATATCATAGCTAATAAAAAATCAACTTTTATTAAAACTGGAATTTTTTCAGCTATAGCTGCATGTTGGGGTGTTATCTTAGTTGGGACTTTTATTACTTTTAAATAAGTAATATTTTAAGTTTTTATATTTGATGGACGTTTTTTTACCTATAGCCCAAGTCTTTATTAATCCAGTTGAAATACTTTTGATTAGTGCCATTGTCGGTGTTCTTTCAGGTTTGTTTGGAGTAGGAGGTGGTTTTTTAATGACACCTTTTCTAATCTTTATGGGTGTACCTCCAGCTTATGCGGTAGCAAATGAGGCTAACAATATCTTAGCAACTTCTGTGTCTGGATCTACCACTCATTGGTTAAAAAATACTTTAGATTACAAAATGGGATTAATGATCGTCATTGGTGGAACAATTGGAACTGTATTAGGTATTTTTACTTTCACTTATTTTAAGGATATTGGAAAAATAGATACAGTAATTTCTTTAGCCTACATGTACATTCTTGCAATAATTGGGACTCTGATGTTGGTAGAAAGTTTAGGTGAAATTGATAAAGCCAAAAAAAATATAGTAGAGAAAAAAAAACTACATGTCCATTATTGGATTCATGGACTCCCTTTTAGAATGAGATTTCCAAAATCCAAATTATATGAAAGTATATTTACACCAATCGTAATTGGATTAATTGTTGGTTTTATAGCAGCCATTATGGGTATCGGTGGTGCATTTATTTTAGTACCAGCAATGATTTACATTATCAAAATGCCAACAAAATTAGTGCCAGGAACTTCCTTGTTTGTGACAATATTTGTTAGTGTGATAGTGACATTTCTCCATTCAATTAATTATGGATCAATTGATTTAATGTTAGTTTTAATGTTGGTTGTTGGATCAATAATAGGTGTTCAAGTAGGCCAAAAGCTCGGAGAGCAGATTAACAGCTCTGGATTAAAAGCTTTGTTAGCAATTTTATTATTAATAGTTGGGATTGTAATAGCTTACGATACCTTTTTTGCTGAGGAGATTAGGAACGGAGTTACATCTGTAACTTCACCAGATTTAAATTTCTTTTCAAAGTTTATTAAAGAGTTTTCAGAAGATATGCCATTTTTCTATGGATTGTTTTCAATCTTATTTGCTGTTATTTTAGGAATAGGGGCTGCATTTATTAGAAGATCGATTTCAAAATTTAGAGAAAAATATTTTAAAAAGACAGTTAAACAATCTAAATAAAAAATTTTACATAGATCTCAATTGTTAAAATACTCACAATTCCTACAGTCAACATTGATGTAAATCCAACTATAAAAGGTTTGTAACCCATATTTCTAATATCTTTTAAATTTGTTGATAAGCCTATAGCTGCCATAGCCATAGTCAAAAAAATTTTAGAAGAGGATTTAATTGAATTTATTAAATCAATCCAATTGTCATTAGTTGAGAAAACTTCATCACCTATATTTCTTAAGATTATCATCCCAACAAAACCCAAAACAAAATATGGAAATATACTTAAAATAGAGTAACCCTTTTCTTTTGTTTGACCTCTATTATAAAGAAAAGCAAAAAGAGGGATCATAACTATTAAAAAAGTATTTCTTATAAGCTTTGTAACAGTTGCGATATTTAATGTTTCAGGACTATTGAACTGCTGGTCATATATTAATCCTGCAGCAGCCACCTGCGAGGTTTCATGTATTGCAGTACCTAAAAAAAGACCTGCAAATAATGAGTTTCCTTCAAAATAAAAATTCGCAAAGTAAGGATATAACAGCATCGAGAGTATTCCGAATAAAGTAATGTTAGCAATTGCATAAGAAATTTCACTTTTATTAGCTTTAATCACTGGTGCAGTTGCCATGATGGCTGTAGTACCACATACTGTACTACCGATTGATATTAAGTAAGCCATTCTTGTAGGTATTTGAAGTTTTTTTATAATTAGCTTTATTACAATTAAGACGCTGACAATACAAATTACTATCAATGGAATTGCTATTTTTCCAAATTCTAAAAATTCAAAAGGTTTTAATTGTATTCCTAAACAGATAATTCCAAGTTTTAAAATATAGTCTCTACTAAAATCTAATCCTTTTTGAAAACTTTCTCGAATTTTAAAAAAATTTCCAAAAAAAATTCCTAGAAGAATGGCTATCATTGCTGTAGAGATTGGACTTTTGCTATATCCTAAAAGTTCAATACCAATAATATTATTAAAACCTTGAGAAAGAGAATAAAGAATGAATGCAAGTATTATACCTGGTATTAACACCAAGTAATCTTTTAAAAACATTCTTTTAAAGTGATTATGCGCTTCTATAAAGTTTAGTCATAACAAATTCCTTATGACCCAAAGCTTCTGCACAAGTTAATCTTCCATTAGCAACTCTAAGAGTTGTCTCAATAAGTTTATCTCCTGCCTCTGATAAATTCATTTCTCTTGAAAGAATTTTTGATACATCGCAATCAATGTGTTCACCCATACTTTTAACAGTCAATGGATTAGCAGTTAATTTAACGACTGGCTCAATTGGATTTCCAACAATGTTACCTTGCCCAGTTGGAAACAAATGGATATTAAATCCTGCTGCTGCTTGTAGTGTTACACACTCTGCTGCAGCTGAAGAAGTATCCATAAAGTATAATCCTTTACCTTTCTTTGGTTCTTCCGCTGGCTCTAAAACATCTATAAATTTACAATCACCAATTTTTTGAAAATTTCCAAATGCTTTTTCTTCAATAGTTGTCAAGCCTCCAGCAATGTTTCCAGCAGTTGGTTGACTCTCTGAAAGATCATCAGTTGCTTCTTTTAGAATAAAATCATTATATGCGCTCCAAGTTTTCATAAATTTATCTGAAGCTTCTTTTGTAGCACCTCTCGTTGCACAAACTTTTTCAGCTCCAGTTAGCTCTGAAGTTTCACCAAAACATAAATGAACACCAAGTGGCTCAAGTTTATCCATTAAGTTTCCAACTGTAGGATTTGATGCAAGACCTGATGTGGTATCTGATTCTCCACATTTTACTGAAATCCACAAATCACTTATTGGACATTCCTCTCTTTGTTTTTCTGAAGCCCACATAACAAACTCTTGTGCTTTTTTAGATGCTTTCATAACAGTTCCAATATCACCCGTTCGTTCAATGTGAAAACCTTCTACAGGCTTTCCAGTCTTTGCTATTCCATCTACAATTCTTTTAGTCCACTTTGGCTCAATACCGATTACAATCACAGCAGCAACATTTGGATTACTTCCAGTTCCAATCATTGTTCTAAAATGTAGTTCTAAATCTGCTCCAAACTGCAATCGTCCATATGAATGTGGTAATGCGATAGTTCCTTTTATATTGTTTGCAACTGCCTCTGCGCAAGCATTTGAAATATCATCAACCGGTAAAATAATTACGTGATTTCTAGTTCCCGCTCTTCCATTTTCTCTTTTGTAACCTAAAAAACTTTTTGGAATTTCCATCAATTTACCACTTTTTTGTTTTAACGTTATGAACATGTACATGTTCACCTTTTTTTATGGATTTAACAACTTTTCCTATGTCGTGACCATATTTTAAAATTGTGTCTCCCTCTTTTAAGTCCGTCATAGCAATTTTATGACCCAATGGTATTTCATCCATTGATTGAATATCTGTTGAGCTATCATCTTCCATAATCCAGCATTTACAGTCTTGTTT
Organism: Pelagibacteraceae bacterium AG-430-P08; assembly: GCA_003212925.1. Classification (GTDB taxonomy): domain Bacteria; phylum Pseudomonadota; class Alphaproteobacteria; order Pelagibacterales; family Pelagibacteraceae; genus Pelagibacter. The sequence continues at coordinate 5,216 of QCOL01000017.1, forward strand.
TGGTGTTATTTTTTCGATTACTACAACCCCTACATTATCCTTTTTATCGTGAATTATGATGTCAGTAGCCATTATATCGTGTCGATTTGTTTGTTTGAATTTTCAAAAATCTTATATATTAATCGCGACAATTAAGAAATAGTTTTATAAAAAATTATTACATTTGCTAGATTAGAAAGGTTCTATTAATGACGAAAATGACAACAGAAGAAGCTTTTGTAAAAGTTTTACAAATGCACGGCATCGAACATGCTTTTGGAATAATAGGTTCAGCATTCATGCCTATCTCTGATATTTTTCCTGATGCAGGTATTACTTTTTGGGACGTAGCTCATGAAACAAATGGTGGACTAATCGCTGATGGATATACAAGATCAACAGGTAAAATGTCTATGGTCATTGCTCAAAACGGACCAGGTATCACTGGATTAGTAACCCCAATTAAAACTGCTTACTGGAACCATACACCATTATTATTAGTAACACCTCAGGCAGCAAATAAGACTATGGGTCAAGGAGGTTTTCAAGAAGTAGAGCAAATGAATTTATTTAAAGATATGGTTTGTTACCAAGAAGAGGTTAGAGACCCATCAAGAATGGCTGAAGTTTTAAATAGAGTAATAGAAAAAGCAATTAGAGGTTCGGCGCCGGCGCAAATTAATGTTCCAAGAGATTATTGGACACAAGTAATAGACATTGAATTACCGCCAATAGTAAGATTAGAAAGACAAGGTGGGGGAGCAGAGGCTATAGATAAAGCTGCAAAACTTTTATCAAATGCAAAGTTTCCAGTTATTTTATCTGGTGCAGGAGTTGTAATTGGTGGTGCAATTGAAGAAACAAAAAAACTTGCAGAGAAATTAGACTCTCCAGTTTGTTCTGGTTATCAACACAATGATAGTTTTCCAGGAAGCCATCCATTAGCTGTTGGACCTTTAGGATATAATGGGTCAAAAGCTGCAATGGAATTAATTTCAAAAGCAGATGTTGTTTTAGCTTTAGGAACAAGGCTAAATCCATTTTCAACACTTCCAGGGTATGGCATAGATTATTGGCCCAAGAAAGCAAGTATCATCCAAGTTGATATCAATCCTGATAGAATTGGTTTAACTAAAAAAGTAACTGTTGGAATAAGTGGAGATGCAAAATTAGTTGCGCAACAAATATTTGATAAATTATCATCTAATGCAGGTGATACGGATAGACAAAAAAGAAAAGACTTAATTCATCAAACAAAATCTGCTTGGTTACAAAAATTATCTAGTCTGGATCATGAAGATGATGATGAAGGAACAGTCTGGAACAAAGAAGCAAGAGAGAGAGATAAAGATAGAATGTCACCAAGACAAGCTTGGAGAGCAATACAAGCAGGAATGCCAGAAGATGTAATCATTTCGAGTGATATTGGTAACAATTGTGCAATTGGAAATGCTTACCCAACTTTTGAAAAACCAAGAAAATACCTGGCACCAGGTTTGTTTGGTCCTTGTGGTTACGGTTTTCCATCAATACTTGGAGCAAAGATTGGATGTCCAGATACACCTGTAATTGGTTTTGCAGGAGACGGGGCGTTTGGAATTAGTATGAATGAGATGAGTTCTTGCGCTCGTGAAGAGTGGCCAGCAATTACAATGGTTATTTTTAGAAATTATCAATGGGGTGCAGAAAAAAGAAATACAACTCTTTGGTTTGATAATAATTTCGTCGGAACTGAGTTGGATCCCGAGTTAAGTTATGCGAAGGTAGCCGATGCTTGTGGTTTAAAAGGAGTAACAGTTAAATCAATGGAGGAAACAACTGCCGCAATCAAGCAATCTTGTGAGGATCAAAAAAAAGGTATCACTACATTTATAGAAGTAATTTTAAACCAAGAACTCGGTGAACCATTTAGAAGAGATGCAATGAAAAAGCCTGTAAGGGTGGCTGGTATAAAAAAAGAGGATATGAAAAAGCAGCCTTCTTTGAATTCTTAATGTAAATCCGTAGGCCAGCTATCTTTACCATTATATCGATCTAACTCTTTTTTTGTTATTGGCCTGAACAAAACCCAAGCAATAACGATTACTAAAGATAATAATATTAATGTTTTCACTTTTATCTTATTATTGTCTTAACAGAACCGAGCTTATCGATTTTACCTTGATAAAGACCTTTACCTATCGGAACAACTCCTACAGTTGAACCAGTAAATACATAAAAATTTTTATTCAGATTAACTTTATCTTTCTTTAACTTGTTTAAGACAAACCTTAATGAGTTTAATGGATTAATAAAAACTGCACTAGTATTACCATTAATATTCTGTTTTGTATTTTTGTTTGAAATATTTGTTTTTAAATTTCCGATGTTTATTTTTTTATATTTTTTCTTTTGACCGATCAAAAATTTTACATTAGCTCCAAAATCACTACATAAATCTCCAAACGAAGTTATTCCTTTTTTTCTTTGTCTATAACCAACGATTTCTATACAAGGAGCCATATGAGAAATAAATTTTGAAATATTCCTCATTGTAATTACACCTTTTGAATTAAAAAAAGATCTTTTAATTAGATAGCAAACCTCTAACTCAATGCCAAAAGTAGTTTTACTAATCTTGACACTTTTACCACTTTTCAAAAAATTATTTTTATAAACCGATGCATAAAATGGCTCTTTTTCTTTTAATTTTTTCATTACTGGAATTCCAGTTCCTCCAGCTTTGTAACCAATTATAGGTTTTTTAACTTTACTCTCACAAAGCATTCTAAATTTGTTTGCTTCAGTCAGTTTTTTTGTAAATCTTCTAGGTAATGGTGCGATAATTTTATTTTTAAGAAAAGCTTTTACCAATTTATTTGAAGTTCTTTCTATTAATGTGCTCATATTTTTGAATTATTTTTTTTATTTAATTAATAAACTATATTTTATGATCCAAAGTTTATCAAACTAAAACCAGCAATAAAGAAGACTATCAACCAAACTAAACCTTTTATTAAAAAAAAAGTAAATCCTCCAACTAGAATATATTTACCCCATTTACTCTTTGACAAAAAATTTTTAAGCCTAGTCATCATTTAGATAAATTTTGCTAATTCAATAAAGACATTGGATCAAGTCTAGTTTGAAACCAATTTACTCTAAAATCTAGGTGAGGGCCTGTAGATCTACCGGTTGATCCAACCGTACCAATGATATCTCCTTGATTAATTTGGTCACCAACAGATACCATCACATTTTCTAGATGAGAGTAAATTGTTGAAATCCCGTGTCCATGATCCATTATAATTGTACCGCCAGTATAATAAAGATCATCCTCGGCCATTGTTACAACCCCAGATGCTGATGATTTTATAATTGTTCCTTTTTTTGCTGCTATATCAATTCCATAGTGAGGCCACTTTGGTTTACCATTTAAAATTCTCTGGCTTCCGTAAACACCACTTATAATGCCTTTTACAGGCATAATGAATTGATTTTTAAAAAAAGGTAAATCAGAATTGATAGCTCTAGCTTTTCCAATTCTGTTATTTTCTTCTTTTATTCTTTTGTAAACTGACTCAGGTGGTGTAACTTTACTTTCTTCTAAGCCATCTATTCTCTGAATATTGTATTTTCTTTTAAGAACTTTTTTAATTATTTTTTCACTTTTTCCATTTGTTATTTTAGTAATAGTTAAATCAAATTTTCTATCCCTATCAATACCAAAAGCAAAATAACCATCTTTAGAAACTTTCACTTCTTTTTTATCTATAATTATTTTAGAGGAGGGATCAGTTATTCCTATGATATAATGACCCTGTAAAAATTTTCCCTTAAACTCGATAGCATTTGAATGAGTTGATATAAAAAAAATTATTAAAAAAAATATTTTTGATATTATTTTGCAGTCCATCCGCCATCAACTAATAAAGAAGTTCCAGTAATCATTGACGCTGCATCAGATGCAAGAAATACAGCTGCGCTTGCTACATCTGAAAGTTCAGCAAATTTTCCTAAGGGAATGTTCCCCAAAACCTCTTTTTTAAACTTTTTACTTTTCAAAAATTTACTTGTCATTGGAGTAACAACAAAAGTTGGGCAAACAGTATTTACCCTTATGTTATATTTAGCTAGATCAATCGACATTCCTTTGGTTAAGCCTTCTAAGCCAAATTTTGTCATATTATAAACACTTCTAATAGGACCACCAACATGACCCATTTGAGAAGACATATTTACAATAGCACCGCCGATTTTTTTTCTATTTTTGGACTTAATCATTTTTAAAGCACATAATTGAGCAAGATTAAAAGTTGCCATCGTATTTATCTTAACCAAATACTCCATATTTTTTGTTTTAACTTTGGTAAAATGTTCTGGAATATTATTGCCTGCATTGTTAATCAGTATGTCTATTTTTGACTGCTTATTAATTATCTCTTTAATTTGATTGTAATTTGTGATGTCACATACATAAGATTTACATTTAGACTTTATTTTTTTTATCTTTTTTGAAACTTCATCTAAATCTTTTTTTGTTCTACTTATGATGATCAAGTTAGCACCAGCTTCAGCAAGCGCTATAGCACATGCCCTACCAAGTCCTTTTCCAGCTCCAGTTACCACAGCAGTTTTACTCTTTAAATTGTAGTTTTTAAGATACATCATAAAAATAGTATTTTAATATCAGTATAAATCAATTCAATAGCAACAATTAAAATTGCCAATAATCCTGCCCAAGCAATCCATTTATATTTTTTTATCCAATTTGATATTAATGTTGCTGCTGTTGCCATTAGCACAATTGATAAAACAAGACCAAAAATTAATAAGTAATAATGGTCTCCTGCTGCTCCTGCAACTCCTAAAACATTATCTAAACTCATGGTAAAATCGGCTAATAAAATTGTCCAAATAGCTTTTAAAAAACTGGAATTATCTACCTTTATATCACTTTCGTGATCAGAACCTTTTATGACATCTACATAAAGTTTGTAGACAATATAGAGAAGAAGAACACCTCCAATTAACCTTAAACCTGTAATTTGTAATAAATAAGCAGTCAATAAAGTTAAGATTATCCTTAAGACAACTGCTCCACCTATTCCCCAAAAAATAATTTTTCGTCTTTGTTCTAAAGGAAATTTTGATGCAACCATTCCAATTATGATTGCATTGTCTCCTGCTAAAACAAGATCAATTAAAATAATTTGTGTTAAAATTGTAATTTGTTCTGGATTAATAAAATCAGTGGGCATTAACTTCTAAGTATCATATCAGCACCTTTTTCGGCAATCATAATTGTAGGTGCATTAGTATTACCCGAAGTTATATTAGGCATTATTGAGGCATCAATTACTCTTAAATTATTTAAACCCTTTACTTTAAGAGTTTCATCAACTACTGCCATATCATCTTGCCCCATTTTACATGTGCCAACTGGATGAAAAATAGTTTGCGCATAATTTGATCCAGCTTTTACAAGTTCTTCATCGTCATTAATATCAATACCAGGTCTATATTCTTCTGGTTTATATTTTTTAAAAGTTTCAGACTCCATTACTATTTTTCTTGTAAGTTTCAAACCTTTTGCAGCTACCATACGATCATGGTCAGTTGAAAGATAGTTGAGTTTTACTTTTGCATAAATTCTTGAGTCTTTATTAATAATATTAACGTGACCTCTACTTGATGGTCTGATATTTGATACGGTAGGTGTAAATGCATGAAAGTCGTGGTTTTTTGTAGCACCTAAAGTGTCCATACTCATTGGTTGCACGTGCCATTGAAGATCTGGCAATTCTAAAGAAGGATCACTCTTAGCAAACATACACATTTGACTAGCGCCCATAGTCATTGGTCCACTCCTATTAAAAACATATTCTAGACCAATCATTAATTTACCAA
>QCOL01000018.1 GCA_003212925.1 Pelagibacteraceae bacterium AG-430-P08
AATGAAAAATTTTGGTTATAAAGATGAAGAGATAGATGATTTTTATAACAAAAAAATAATTCTTTAATTTACAGTTTCGAAAATCTTAAATAGTAATTCTGAAACGTGCTTTCCTTTTTTTTCTGATAAATCAGATATTTGGTGCCTACAGCTTGTACCATTCGCAACTATAAAATCATTTTCATTACTACTATTAATTGCAGGTATCAAAGATAGATGAGCCATTTTTTTTGAAGTTTCTTTAAAAATTTTACCAAGTTCTATCCACATTGGTTTAGTCATTGCATTTAATTTTTCTGGTCTATTAATAACAACTTCAAATAAATGACTATTTATTTTATTTAGCTTAACTAAACTGCTCATCTAACTCCTATAAAAATACTCTACTAATGTCATTGGTATTGCTGGTACATACGTTACTAAAAGTAATAAAACTAACAACACACATATAAATGATATATTTGATCTTGTTACATCCCAAATATCTGCTTTTGCAACCGAACAGGCTGTTACTAATACACTCGCTACAGGAGGTGTTTGCTGTCCTATGGCTAGGTTTAAAGTTACAATTATTCCAAAATGAACAGGATCAATACCAACTGCATTAACCAATGGCATAACTATTGGCACTGTTAAAATTATTGCTGCAACTGAGTGTAAAAAGAAACCTATAATTAATAAAAATATATTTAAAATTCCTAAAACTGCATATTTATTATTAGTAAATTCAATAATTGACTCAGCAACCTTTTGAGGAATTTGTTCAATGGTTAAAAACTCTCCTAATAAAACAGATGCTGCAACTAATAACATTACTGATGCAGTCTGTATCGCTCCCTCGCAAGCTGACTCATATAGTCTTTTAAAGTCTATTTCTTTATAAATAAAACCAATCACCAAAGATGCTACAACTGCTAAACCAGCTCCCTCTGTAGCTGTTACAACGCCTCCAAAAATCCCTCCTAAAATAATTACTGGTAGTAAAAAGGCTAAAGCTGCATCTTTTGCCGTTTTTTTGACATTTGGTATATTGAATGTCTCCTCAACAGGAAAATTTTTCTTTCTTGCTGTAACATAAGCTGCCAACATGAGAAAAAATCCACCTATTACTCCTGGAGATACGCCAGTTGCACTAGCAATTGCTGATTGCCAGTAAGTATGAACTATTCCTGCCTCATACAAAGATGTATCAACTTTTTGACCTTCACCAGTTTTATCTCTATGAATTAAAGCAGCTAAAATACCACTTGCGGCAAGTAATCCTGCGGTGATATCTGTAAGTGGTGCTCCAACTTTCATTGGTGGTTTATCTTTATCTTCACCAGTAATACTCATTAAACCACTCATACCTTGTGCTACTAAATCAAATCCTCCCTTATTTGCATAGGGACCTGTTCTTCCATAACCAGAAATTTCACATAAAATAATTTTAGGATTAATCTTTGACATCGTATCATAACCGATACCTAGTTTTTCTAATGTCCCTTTTCTAAAATTTTCTAAAACTACATCAGAATTTTTTATCATTGTCTTAAAAATCTTAATTCCTTCTTTATCTTTTAAATTTAAAGCAATACCTTTTTTATTTCTATTCATCATTAAGTAAGCTGCTGATACTCCATTGACATCTGGAGGAAGGAAATTTCTAGTATCATCACCTCCTGGAGTTTTTTCTATTTTAATAACTTCAGCCCCTAGATCTGCCAATAGTAATCCACAGGTAGGACCAGCCATTATTTGAGCCATCTCTAACACTCGAATACCTTTTAATGATGCCATTTATGCTTATTTATTTTTAAATTTTGGCTTAGTTTTATTGAGGAAAGATTGATATCCAATTTTGAAATCCTCAGTATCATAACATTTGTAACCGAGATTATTTATTTTCTCTGTTACTTTACCTTTTTTTAAAATATTTCTTGCAAATTCTTTATGCCATCTAGCAACTTTAGGAGCACCTTCACATATAAGTTCAGCTGATTTATATGCTTCTTTCTTAACGTTTTCATCGTTAACTACTCTGTTAACCAATCTTTTTTCTAAAGCCTCCTGAGAGTCAAATACTCTTCCCTCAAACAAAATTTCCATAGCAGTTGAATAGGTAGTTGCTTTTAAAAGAACCTCTAGTTCTTTTGCAGCCATTGTTAAACCAAGTCTTTTAATTGGTATACCAAACCTCGAACTTTTCCCACAAATTCTTATGTCACAACAAGCAGCTATTTCCAAACCACCACCCACACAAATTCCCTCAATCATAGCTATTGTAGGTACTGGACAATTAAATATTGCTCCTAAGGTTCCATGTAAAAACTTTCCATAAGATTTAGCTAATTTTGATGATGATCTTTCTTTTTTAAATTCCCCAATATCATTTCCAGGTGAAAAAGATTTTCCACCCTCACCTCTTATGATGACACATCTAAGGTTTTTTTCTTTTGAAATTTCTTTAAAAATTTTACCAAGTTCTATCCACATTGGTTTAGTCATTGCATTTAATTTTTCTGGTCTATTAATAACAACTTCAAATAAATGACTATTTATTTTATTTAGCTTAACTAAACTGCTCATCTAACTCCTATAAAAATACTCTACTAATGTCATTGGTATTGCTGGTACATACGTTACTAAAAGTAATAAAACTAACAACACACATATAAATGATATATTTGATCTTGTTACATCCCAAATATCTGCTTTTGCAACCGAACAGGCTGTTACTAATACACTCGCTACAGGAGGTGTTTGCTGTCCTATGGCTAGGTTTAAAGTTACAATTATTCCAAAATGAACAGGATCAATACCAACTGCATTAACCAATGGCATAACTATTGGCACTGTTAAAATTATTGCTGCAACTGAGTGTAAAAAGAAACCTATAATTAATAAAAATATATTTAAAATTCCTAAAACTGCATATTTATTATTAGTAAATTCAATAATTGACTCAGCAACCTTTTGAGGAATTTGTTCAATGGTTAAAAACTCTCCTAATAAAACAGATGCTGCAACTAATAACATTACTGATGCAGTCTGTATCGCTCCCTCGCAAGCTGACTCATATAGTCTTTTAAAGTCTATTTCTTTATAAATAAAACCAATCACCAAAGATGCTACAACTGCTAAACCAGCTCCCTCTGTAGCTGTTACAACGCCTCCAAAAATCCCTCCTAAAATAATTACTGGTAGTAAAAAGGCTAAAGCTGCATCTTTTGCCGTTTTTTTGACATTTGGTATATTGAATGTCTCCTCAACAGGAAAATTTTTCTTTCTTGCTGTAACATAAGCTGCCAACATGAGAAAAAATCCACCTATTACTCCAGGAATAATTCCAGCAACAAATAATTGTACAACTGAACTTTGAGACATAACTGCATAAACAATCATTGGTATTGATGGTGGAATAATAATTGCTAAAGATGCTGAAGATGAAGTCACTGCAGCAGCAAATGCGCCTGGGTATCCTTTCTTTTTCATTGCAGGAATTAAAATAGAACCTAGTGCAGCAACATCAGCAACTGCCGATCCAGAAATTTCAGCAAAAAACATTGAGGTTGCAATATTAATCATACTCAACCCACCTTTAATAAATCCAACTAAAGCAGAGGCAAAAGCTATAAGTCTTCTTGAAATACCAGCACTATTCATAATTGAACCGGCTAAAATAAATAGTGGAATTGCAATCAATGGAAACTTCATTGATCCATCAAACATTACGATCGCAGTATCAATTAGAAAACTTGTGCCAGTTTTCATAACCATTGCAATAATAGTTGTTACTGCAAGGCCAATCGCAATAGGCACATTTATAGACAACAAAAGTAACAAGACCATAAACATTGTTAGAATTACCATTAAATATCTCCTGTTTGCTCGTCGCCCGTATTTTGTAAAACTAAATTTTTATAATCTTCTGGAATTCTTAAAGTCTCAGATAGAATAAAAAGACATGATGCAATTGGAATTACTGATTGAACAAATGGTTGAGGAACCCATTCTAATGTCACCAGTGTTTCACCTGTTATTAAGGTTAAAACTAAATAACCATAATATGCTAATAATATTAAAAAACCATAAACAACTAGCTTGGAGACAACAAAAAAAATTTTTCTTAATGGCAGTGGAAAAGCTTTAAAAATACTTGGTACACTTATGTGAGAACCTTTTAATGCGGCATATGCAGAACCATAATATGTTATCCATGCAAGTTGAACAGCAGCAACTTCATCGTACCAAACCAAAGCACTGCCAGCAAAACGAAAGGTAACTCCAAGTAAAACCGTTACTGCTAATGCTACCATCATTATAAACAGTATTAGTTTTAATATTTTTTCGTACGAATTAATAAAATTTTGTAATTTCATATTATATTCAGGCCCTCTGAATGAGGGCCTGATAAGATCTATTCAACTATATTACTTTGCTAAAGATGATACTTTTTTAACTAAAGCACCACCTGTAGGAACTTCTGATCCGAATTGATCGTAAATCCCTTTACTAGCTGCAATAAAAGCACCTTTGTCCGCTTCATTTACTTGGACACCAGCATCTTTAATTACTTTTAATAAAGATTTTTCAAGTTTAGCAGCTTCTTTGTACACAAATTTTTGTGTATCTTGAGCAGCTTTCTCTAAAATATCTTGAACATCTGCAGGTAGTTTGCTCCAGTGATCCTTATGCACAGTTACATAAGCAGGAGTATAAACGTGACCTGTGATTGATAAATATTTTTGAACTTCTTGAAATTTAGCACTAGCTATTTGAGCATATGGGTTTTCTTGTCCATCCATTGTACCTGTTTTCAAAGCAGTAAATACTTCAGAAAAAGACATTGGAGTTGGGTTTGCACCATATGATTGGAACATCTTAACTCTCCATTTTGATTTAGGAGTTCTTAATTTAATTCCTTTTAAATCACCTGGAGTATTAATTGGTCTAGTATTATTTGTTATATGTCTAAAACCATTTTCCCATACAGCAATAACTTTGTAACCTGTTTTATCTTCAAGGTTTTTAAACATCCCCGGTAAAACATTTTTTTCTACTTTAGACATGTGCTTTCTATCTTTAATAATAAAAGGCATATCAAAGACACCAAACTCATCATGAATAGAAGCCATTACTGATGAAGGTAACCACATATTAACTGTACCTAATTTTAGTTTCTGCATTCCTTGTTTGTCTTTTCCAAGTTGTGAAGAACCAAATACAGTTACTTTACCTTTGTTACCTAATCTCTTATTAGCAAGTTTAGCAAAATGATCAACTGAAGCTGAAAATAGAGAACCTGGTTTACCCACGTGTCCAAATTTTACTTCAACTGAATTTGCTGCAAAACTTAAGAATAAAGATGAGAACAATACAACGATTATTTTACTTAATTTATTCATATTTTTTTCCCTTAGTTATTATTTATTTAAATAGGTTACCTAAAATATTTATATAGATCTAGTGAATAAATCAGCTTAGAATAAAAATATTTATTTAAGAAAATATCTGGGAAAATTAATGATTATTGTATGCTCGCTTGAGATTTATCGTCTTTTTTAGACATATCAACCTCAACCCATTCTGTCTTTTTAAGCTCTTTAGTTAGGGCAATTTTTAAAACCTCATCAGCAAACTCAACTGGAGTAATTTTTATCTCATCGATAATCTTCTTTGGCATATCCACAAGGTCTTTTTCATTTTCTTTTGGAATTAAAACCTCTTTTATACCTGCTCTATGGGCTGCTAATAGCTTTTCTTTCAACCCACCAATAGGTAATACTTGGCCAGTCAATGTTACTTCACCTGTCATAGCCACATCTCTTTTTACTGGAATGTTTGTAATTGATGAAACTATTGATGTAACCATTCCTATTCCAGCAGATGGGCCATCTTTTGGTGTTGCTCCCTCAGGAACATGAATGTGAAAATCTTTTTTCTCAAATAATGGAGGAATAATTCCATATTCTAAGCATTTTGATCTTACAAATGATTTTGCTGCTTTAACCGACTCTTGCATAACGTCACCAAGTTTTCCTGTAATTTGCATACGGCCTTTACCTGGCATTGTTACTGTTTCTATTTTTAAAATCTCACCACCGTACTCAGTCCAGGCTAATCCTGTTACTATACCCACTCTATTTTCAGACTCTAACTCACCTGATTTAAATTTAGGAACTCCCAAAAAGTCTGGTAGATTTTTAGTGTTGATATTAACTTCTTTCTCTTCTCCAGAAACAACTTTTTTAACTACTTTTCTTGCAATTTTAGAAATTTCTCTCTCAAGATTTCTTACTCCAGACTCCTTTGTGTAACCTCTAATTACCTCTTTTATAATATCATCGCCTAAATTCATTTCTTTTTCCTTTACACCATTGTCTTTAATTTGTTTTGGAAGAAGATATTTATTTGCAATATTTATTTTTTCATCTTCTGTGTAGCCTGCTAATCTAATAACTTCCATTCTATCTAATAATGGAGGTAAAATATTTAATGTATTAGCTGTAGTCACAAACATTACATCAGATAAATCATAATCTACTTCAAGGTAGTGATCATTAAAAGTCGTATTTTGCTCTGGGTCTAAAGCTTCTAATAAAGCTGAAGAGGGATCTCCTCTATAATCATTTCCAACTTTATCAATCTCGTCTAAAAGTATTAGTGGATTTTTAGTTCCAGCTTTTTTCATCATTTGAATAATTTTACCGGGCAAAGAGCCAATATAAGTTCTTCTATGACCTCTAATTTCAGCCTCATCTCTCATTCCACCTACTGACATTCTTACAAATTCTCTATTTGTTGCTTTAGCAATTGATTTTCCTAAAGATGTTTTTCCAACACCAGGTGGTCCTACTAAACATAAAATAGGACCTTTAATCTTATCCATTCTTTTTTGAACTGCTAAAAATTCAATAATTCTCTCTTTAACTTTTTCTAAACCAAAATGATCTTTATCTAAAACTTCAAGAGCTTTTTTTAAATCTATAACAACATCACTTTTTTTATGCCAAGGAAGATCTATCATCCAATCTAAGTAATTTCTTACTACAGTAGCCTCTGCTGACATTGGACTCATATTTTTTAATTTTTTCAATTCTTGAAGACATTTTTTCTCAACATCTTTCGGCATTTTAGATTTAAGGATCGCTTTATTTAAACTTGTATTTTCATCTTTGCCATCCTCTATCTCACCCAATTCTTTTTGGATAGCTTTTAATTGCTCATTTAAATAATATTCTCTTTGAGTTTTTTCCATTTGGGTTTTAACCCTTCCTCTAATTCTTTTTTCAACTCCAATAATACTTGTTTCATTTTCCATTATTTTTATGATTGCATTTAATCTTTTCTTTACATCTACAGTCTCAAAGATTTGTTGTTTCTCTGAAATTGTTGCTGTAATGTGTGAAGCAATGTTATCTGCAATCTGAGACGGATCTTTTAATTGTTTAATTGTATTTATAGTCTCACTAGAAACTTTTTTATTTATAGAAGTTAATTTTTCCATTCGTCTGATCGCTGTAACAGCTAACGGATACAAATCTTCATTACCATCGATTACATCATTGTGAGGTGTAAAATCACAAGTTATAAACTTTTCATTATCTTTAAAATCTATAATTTTTACTCTACGAACACCCTCAACTAAAACTTTTACTGTTCCATCCGGGAGTTTCAAAAGTTGTAAGATGCTACCTTCGCATCCATACATAAATATATCCGTTTTCTTAGGATCATCAATTTCAGAATTTTTTTGAGTTACTAAAATTATTTTTTTTTCTTTTTTCATCACCTCGTTTAAAGCAGAGATTGATTTATCTCTTCCAACAAAAAGTGGAATTACCATGCTAGGAAAGACCACAATATCTCTGAGTGGTAATAATGGTGAAGAAGTTTTTACGTCCATAAAATCAATATGGATATTAATATTATTTTTGCAATACCTTTTTACAAGTTATTAGGGTTATTAAGCCGCTGTTGTCTTAGTTGTTTTGGATTTACCATCCTTTTTAGAATGAACAATAATAGGCTGCGACAGACCTTTAGCCGCTGATGAGTCGACTATTACCTCCTCAATATTTTCTTGACTTGGTAAATCATACATAGTTTTAAGAAGTATATTTTCTAAAATGGATCTTAAACCTCTTGCTCCTGTTTTTTTGCTAATTGCTTTAATTGCAATTTCTTTAAGTGCAGACTCTTTGAATATTAATTTTGCACCATCTAGTTTAAATAATTCTTGATATTGTTTTGTTAAAGAATTTTTTGGTTCTTGCAGTATCTTAATTAAAGATTTTTCATCTAAATCTTCTAAAGTTGCAATCATAGGTAATCTTCCAATAAACTCAGGTATTAATCCATATTTAAGCAAATCCTCAGGCTCTAAGTTCTTCATCCACTCACCAGTCTTTTTATCTTGTATATTCTTAACATCAGCCCCAAAGCCGATAGATGTTCCTTTATCTCTCTGAGAAATAATTTTATCAAGTCCCGCAAATGCTCCACCACAAATAAATAAAATATTTGTAGTATCGACTTGTAAGAATTCTTGTTGAGGGTGTTTTCTACCACCTTGAGGAGGTACACTTGCAATTGTCCCCTCCATTATTTTTAATAAAGCTTGTTGAACACCTTCACCAGAAACGTCTCTAGTAATAGATGGATTTTCAGATTTTCTACTAATCTTATCGACCTCATCAATGTACACAATTCCCCTTTGGGCTTTTTCAACATTATAATCTGCTGCTTGTAACAATTTTAAAATGATATTTTCTACATCCTCTCCTACATAACCTGCTTCAGTTAAAGTTGTTGCATCAGCCATTGTAAATGGAACATCTAAGATTCTAGCCAGCGTTTGTGCTAATAATGTTTTTCCACATCCAGTTGGACCAACTAAGAGTATATTAGATTTTGCAAGCTCTACATTTTTACTTGTTTTATTTTCATAATTTAGTCTTTTGTAGTGATTGTGAACTGCTACTGATAAAACTTTTTTTGCGTGAGATTGTCCGATTACATAATCATCTAGGACTGTACAAATCTCTTTTGGTGAAGGTAAACCATCTTGATGTTTTACAAATGTGTCTTTGCTTTCTTCTTTTATAATATCCATGCAAAGTTCAACACACTCATCACAAATAAAGACAGTTGGACCTGCAATTAATTTTCTTACTTCGTGTTGGCTTTTGCCACAGAAAGAGCAATAAAGAATATTTTTATTATTTGTGTTCATAAAATTTTAAACGAATCAATAAGACTACTTTATTATAAATGACTCCTATTAATCAAGTTTTGGATTTTTTAAACTATATGTGGTATTCTAAGATCTTTTCTCTACTACAGTGTCTATAAGTCCAAAAGATTTAGCGGCGTCTGCTGTCATAAAATTATCTCTTTCTAAAGCAGTTTTAATTTCATCCACAGATTTGCCAGTATGTTTAGAATATATTTCATTCAATCTTTTTTTTAATGATAATACTTCATTTGCATGAATTTCGATATCAGTAGCCTGTCCTTGAAATCCCGCAGATGGTTGATGAACCATAATTCTTGAATTTGGAAGTGAAAATCTTTTTCCTTTTGTTCCAGCCGATAATAAAAAAGATCCCATCGAAGCTGCTTGTCCAATGCATAAAGTTGAAATGTCTGGTTTTACATACTGCATTGTATCGTAAATACCTAAACCTGCAGTAACAAGTCCGCCTGGACTATTTATATATAAAAAAATTTCTTTTTTAGGATCTTCTGCTTCTAGAAATAACAATTGAGCTGTGATTAATGAAGCTACGTTGTCATTAATTTGACCTGTCAAAAAAATAATTCTTTCTTTTAATAGTCTTGAATAAATATCATAAGCTCTTTCACCTTTGTTAGATTGCTCAACAACCATGGGTATTAAGCTACTCATATGTTCTGACAGTTTATTATTCATAAAGTTGATTCGTATTACTTATACAACTTGAGATTACTTTTTGCTAACTTTTTTTGTTTTTTTGGCAGGAGACTTAGTTTTTGGCGTAGTTTTTTTTACTTCTTTTTTTTTAGTCTCAATTTTTTTCTTTGAGGCTTGTTTTGTTCCCTCATCCTGATTTTGAGATTGTTTTAATATTTTTTCGGCTTCCTCTTTCGAAACCTCTTTTTTATTAGACTTTGCTTTCTGTTTAACAAGATTTAAAATTTTTTCTTCATAAACTGTTCCTCTTAAACTGGCCAATGCTGATTGATTTTTTTGATAAAAATCCATTACCATTTTTTCTTGACCAGGCATCATTCTTATTTGTTTTTGAACTTCAGCCTGTAATTCTTGTTCTGATACTTTTATCTGATTTTGCTCACCGAATTC
>QCOL01000019.1 GCA_003212925.1 Pelagibacteraceae bacterium AG-430-P08
ACTGATTTACCAGGTAAATTAAATGTAAGCTCATTTGGTGCTTTAAAGTCCTTGTTTTCATTTAAGATTTTTTTCGATACTTCAAGCAAACTATTTCTATTCATAATTCTTTTATTTTCAGGTAATAAGTATTTCAAAGGCTCTGCCTCAACTGGAGACGTAGCTGTTCTACCATAGCCAATTATATCAAATACTTTTAAAGGTGCATATTTTGGATCCTTCTTAGCCTCTTCAGTATTTAACCATCTAGCTAGCATTTCTTTACATCCACCTCCAGCTGGAATTAATCCAACAATAGTTTCTACTAATCCGATTACAATATTTGTATGCGAGGCTACGAAATTACTTTGTACTAAAACTTCAAAACCTCCACCCAAAGTTAAACCTGATGGAGCAGATATTACCGGGTATTTAGAATACTTTAGATGTTTGCAAGTTTCTTGAAAATATTTAATAAATTTTTCTATCGATTTAAAATCATTTTTATTTGCAAATTCCATTGTATAAGTCAGGTTAACACCAGCAGAAAATTGCATACTTTCATTAATTATTATTAAAGGCTTATCAGTTGCTTTCTTAAGAGCATCCATTGAGTCATAATCGAGCGCATTAGCTTTAGTTGTAAACTCAACAATATTAAAATCTTTAAATCTATAAATTGAAGCTGAACTGTTGCCATCAATACTTGAGGCAGTTTTTTTAATCTTACCTAAAGTTTCAATCGATGTATATTTTTGCCTTTCACCATAAAAATTTTCATCTTTAGAGTTAGATAGGTTTTCTAAAAAATTATTACCTTTATATTCATCAACTTTATCAAAGAAATTTTTAACACCAATTTCTTCTAACATCTCAAAAGGTCCTTTCGCCCAATTAAATCCAAGTCTCATTGCCTCGTCTATGTCATTAAATTCTTTGGTAATCCCAGGAACTAGTGATGAAGCATATTTTATTATCTTGGATAGTACTGACCAAGCATAGTCTCCATACTTATCATTTCTATTAATCAGAGCCTTTAAATCTACTTTATCAGACTTAATATCTATTTTTTGACTTGTTGAATACTCGCCAGTTTCAAGATTAATAGCTTCCATAATTTTTCCACTATCAGTCTTCCTCATTCTATAGAAGCCGCCCTTGCCTTTTCTTCCCGTATATCCAGTTTCAATCAATTTTTTTACTAGAGGAATTTCTTTGGCAACCTCATGGAACTCATCAGATTTTGGAAGTTCTTTGATAAAACTTTTTAAAACATCTGCCATTAAATCTATCCCAATCAAATCATATAATCCAAAAACTCCTGTTTTAGGTATACCCATAGGTCTTCCAAAGATTGCATCTGCTTCCTCCACAGAAAGTTTCATCTTAAATGCTTCAGTCATTGCAATTTGCATTGCATACACACCTACCCTATTTCCTAAAAAACCAGGGGTATCATTACAAACAATTGCTCCTTTACCCAACTCAACTTCACAAAATTCTTTTAATTGATTGATTTTATTTAGATCATTGTCTTCATTCTTAACTATTTCTAAAAGACCCATGTATCGTACAGGATTAAAAAAATGAGTGATGCAAAAATCTTTTTTTTGATCTTTATTTAAATTTTGAGATAAAACTTTGATTGGGATTGAAGAAGTATTTGAGGAAACTATTGCTCCATCTTTCCTGCTTTCAAAAATTTTATCATAAATTTGATGTTTAATATCAATTCTCTCAACCACTGCCTCGACAATCCAATCAGCATTTTTGACCACATCAAAATCATCAGATATATTTCCAACTTTAATATTATCAATTTTGGTTTTATCAATTAATAAAGGTGGTCTTGATTTGTGAATTCGTTCTCTAGCATTTTGACTTATTTCAGTTTTTAAATCTAAAAGTGTGACAGGGATATTGGCATTACATAGATGAGCAGCTATACCGCTACCCATTGTACCTGATCCAATAACTACTACATTCTTAATTTTCATTTGATTATTTTACTATCGATTAATCCCTCTAAGCCTCTCTGATCGTCTTCTTAAAAGCTCAGCGGTTACTAGTATTAATGTTGATAGTATAATTAAACAAGTCGCAACTGCTAGAATTGTTGGACTTAATTGTTCTCTTAAACCTGTCCACATTTGAATTGGAATCGTTGTATTTTCTAATCCTGCTAAAAATAAAACAACAACAACTTCATCAAATGAAGTCACAAAAGCAAATAATCCACCTGAAATAACTCCTGGTAATATTAGTGGCAACGTAATTTTCATAAAAGTATTTACTGGATCACTACCTAAACTTGCAGCAGCTCTAGTTACACTGTGATCAAATCCTGAGAGTGTAGCAGTAACCGTGATAACAACAAATGGTGTTCCTAAAATAATATGGGCAAGAACAATACCTGTATGGGTTGCTGCCAAACCAGCTTTTGCCATAAAGAAAAATATTGCAACACCTGAAATAATTAAAGGTACGATCATAGGAGAAATTAAAACAGCCATTATCAAACCTTTGTAAGGCATGTGCCTACTACTCAAACCTAAGGCAGCAACTGTTCCTAGTATTACTGAACCTATTGTTGCAAAAATTGCGATAATAAAACTATTCTTAGCAGCTAATCCCCAAGGATTTTTAGTTCCATAAATCATATCTTTATACCATCTCAAAGAAAAAGCATCTGGATCAAGCCTTTTCATCCCATCAGAGAAACTTAAAAATTCTTCTGCGTTAAAAGATAATGGAAAGATTACAAATAAAGGGGCAATTAGAAAAAAGAAAACAGCGGCACAAATTGTTAGATAAATATAATGCCAAATTCTATAATGTGGTTCAGTATATTTTGGTAATGCCATCCTAATTATCCCAATTTAATGTTATCAATTCCAACTATTTTGTTATAAAGCCAATAAATCACCAATACTCCACTCAGCAGCATTAGTCCCATTGCAGATGCAAAACTCCAGTCAAGGGTACTTTTCATATGAAAGGCGATCTGGTTACTGATTAAAGTCCCAGATGCACCACCAACTAAGGCTGGTGTAATGTAATAACCAATCGCTAAAATGAACACTAATAAGCAACCTGCTCCTATTCCAGGGATCGTCAGTGGGAAATAAACTTTCCAAAATGCTACAAACGGTGTACCGCCTAACGATTTTCCAGCTCTCATTAAGCTTGGTGAGATAGTTTTCATTACACTGTATAGCGGAAGTACCATAAATGGCAGCAGAATTTGTGTCATCGCAACATAACTTCCTGTCTTGTTGTACATCATCTCAGGCCTATTATCGTCAGC
Source organism: Pelagibacteraceae bacterium AG-430-P08 (assembly GCA_003212925.1). Classification (GTDB taxonomy): domain Bacteria; phylum Pseudomonadota; class Alphaproteobacteria; order Pelagibacterales; family Pelagibacteraceae; genus Pelagibacter. Next base: position 3,287 of record QCOL01000019.1, read on the forward strand.
TACTAATCCTATTCCAACAAAGAAATCATTTACGATACCTTGTTGTTGTAACAAAATCATCCAGCTGGCAGTTCTTACAAGTAATGAAGTCCAGAACGGCAACAGTACGCAGATCATTAATAAATTACTATATTTCATTGGCAGAGTAGCTAACAAATGAGCTATTGGATAAGCCATCAAAAAACAAAAGACCGTCACAAAGAATGCAATCTCCAGAGTTCTTAACCATAATACTCTGTGAATTCTCCTATCTTCTTCAACGCTTACAATTTTCCCTTCCTCATTTACATACATATCCATTCCTTTTAAATATTTTTGACCTGTAAATTCAGGGGCTCTTCTTTGGATTGCTCTCCAGTACTCAACATCAGCCCATCTTTTGTGTACTGCCATTATTTGTTCTTTATAGTTTCCCTCTTCAAATTTTTTAGATGCTCTTCTTAATTTTTTAATAATACTTTTAAATCCATTTTTAGTGTAATTTAATTGAGTAGATAGTTTACCTTCTCTTTTATCTTCAACTAGTTTTATAAAGTCCTCATGAAATGCTGCAAAAACTTCCTCATCTGGCAACTCTTGACCATCCCAGTTTTCCATTGCTTTAAATGTTTTGGGTAACATTTGTGTTACCATTTTATCATCAACACTTCTGAACAACATGTCACCTATTGGAAAAACATAAGTGATAATTAAAAAAAATAATAAAGGAGCAACGAGCAAGAAAGCTTTGATCTTATTCTTTTTTTCCGCTTTTTTTAGACTAACCTCTAAGGGTATTCCGTCTGTAGTTAAGATTTGTTTTGTTTCTGAGCTCATAAATAAAAAGGGCGGTTATAAATAACCGCCCTTAAATTATAATATATAATTTAGTTCTTTAAAACTTAAATTATAGACCAGCTTTCATAGCTTCCCATTTTTCACCAAGCTCTGTTCCGTTATCAGCCCAGAAAATTGGATCTACTAGGAAGTAGTTTTTAGTGTTAGCCGGTGCAGTTGGCATTTGTGGTACCATGTTAGTCTTACCATCTTTATACCAAGGCTCACCTTTTTCCATAATACCAATTGAAGATTTTCTCCAAGGAGCATATGCAATGTATTTAGCACTTCCTGCTAACATTTCAGAACTAGTCATCATAGCTAAAGCTTTTTTAGCCATACCATTAGAATCGTTTGGTCCACCTTTGACTTGTACGAAATATTCGTAATCAAGACCTTGGCCGTCCCAAACTTGTTTGATTGGTGCACCTTCTCCAATTTCTGCATTGAAGAATCTTCCATTCCAACCAGTAGCCATTACTACTTCACCTGATACTAACAGTTCTGGTGGTTGAGCACCTGCAGACCAAAATACACATCCACCTTTTGGATCTGTACATAATTCTTTGATCTTGTTCATCGCTCTTTCAACACCTTTTTCTGTTTCTAAAGCTTTGTAGATTTTTGCTCCGCCTTTACCTGGCTTAATACCATCTGCAGCTAAAGCGATCTCTAAATTAGTTAAAGCGCTTTTGTAGATAGCTCTTTTTCCAGGGAATTTCTTTGTGTTAAAGAAATCTTTGATAGTCTTTGGAGTACCTTTAACGTTTTCAGTGTTATAAGCGTAGTTCCAAGAATATAAAATATTTCCTACAGCACATTTACTTGGCATTGCAGTAAAGAAATCTTTACTTGCTGGAGTTCCATCTGGAGCTGGTGGGAAGTCTTTGTCAAAATCAAATTCAACAAATAATCCTTCATCACATCCAGTGATAGTATCCATTGCGAACACGTCCATTATATCCCACGTGATCTTTCCAGCTTCTTTTTGTGCTTTGATTTCTGATAAACCACCTGAATAATCAACCCAAGCAATGTTAATGCCTAGTTTTTTAGCAGTCGGATCACCATAACCTAACTTTTGAGACTCAGTATAAGCCCCACCCCAAGACACTGCAGTTACTGTTGTTGCAAATGCTGAAGTAGTTAGTGAAAGTACAAAAGAAATAGCTAGTAATATTTTACTTAGTTTTTTCATTTTTCCTCCGTTTAAACGTTTAAAAAACTAATTAAAACAACTTCAGGGAAGAGAGTCAACAACCCTTTTTATCTACTTATTCAATAATTGTGGAATGTCTATTTTGGGTCAAGTGCCCGAGCGTCATCACTGTTCCATCCGATATTTATCTCATTGCCAAGTTTGATATCTAAGTTAGATGAACTATTTGGAACCTTTAAAATAAACTCAGGGTTGCCTAAAAGATTTATTCTTACTCTTGTATGGTCCCCATGATAAATAACTTCTTCTATTTTTCCTTTATGAAGATTATCCATTTTTGTGCTTGGATTAATTAAAGCTCGCTCTGGTCTTAAAGAAACAGTAGTTCGCTCTCCTTTACCTTTGACTGAGATTGGATTAGCTAGTATTTCTGCATTTGCTAATTTTACTTTGCACTTTCCTCCAGAAATATCTGAAACTTCACCACCAAAAGTATTATTCTCTCCGATAAACTCAGCGACAAATGAATTTACAGGTTTCTCGTATAATTCATCAGGACTTGAAAGTTGTTGAACTTTACCATCATTGAACACTGCAATACGATTAGACATCGTTAAAGCTTCACTTTGGTCATGAGTAACATAAACAACTGTCACACCAATACTCTCATGAATATGTTTAATCTCATATTGCATACTTTCTCTTAAATTTTTATCTAGAGCTCCTAAAGGTTCATCCATTAAAACTAGTTGTGGATCAAACACTAATGATCTTGCAACAGCTACCCTTTGTTGTTGTCCACCTGATAATTGACCTGGCATCCTTGCAGCAAACCCTTGTAGGGATACCATTGATAACGCTTTATCAATTTTTTTATCAGCCTCATCTTTTGGAATTTTTCTCACTCTTAATGGAAAAGCTAAATTTTCATACACAGTCATGTGTGGGAATAAAGCATAATTTTGAAACACCATTCCAATTCCTCTTTTGTGAGGGGGTATACTTGATATTGCTTTACCATCTAAATAAATTTCACCGTTAGTTGGTGTTTCAAAACCTGCTAACATCATCAAGCAAGTTGTTTTACCAGAACCAGAGGGTCCCAACATTGTAATGAATTCTCCCTCAGCAATATCTAATTGAAGGTCTTTGACGACTAATACTTTACCGTCATAACTTTTATCTACTTTATCAAATTTAACGAAATCTTTTTTCGATGCCATAATTTAAGGAACTTTAAAACATTTGTGAGAATAAATATCAACCTTTAATAATTAGCTTTTAACGTGAAGTTCTCTTGAGAAATTACAAAATAATTCTGATCCTTTATCAGTTACTCTAATAGCTTCTGATGCCTCAACTCCCCAATTTCCAAATTGCATTACTGCAATCATATGAAAAGTAACATTGGGTTGTAACAATGTCATATCACCTTTTGATATATTTAAAGTATGTTCGCCCCAGTCAGGAGGATAGCCTATCCCAATTGAATAGCCAGTTCTTGAAGTTTTCTCAATTTTATATTTATCTAATATCTTCCAAAATGCTTGTGCAACATCATCAGCCGTATTTCCTGCTTTAACTTTATCAATACCCGCTCGAAGTGCCTCGTTAGTTTTTTTCATTGTATCAATTTTTTTTTGGTCGGGTTTTCCAAGTAAAACTGTTCTGGCCATTGGACAATGATACTTTTTATTTACGCCAGATAATTCTATGATTGTGGCTTCTCCTTCAACAAACTTATCCTCAGACCAAGTTAAATGGGATGCAGAGGTCCCCTTTCCAGTTGGAAGCATTGGCACTATTGAAGCATAATCCCCTCCAAATTCTGAGGTTCCTTTAACTAAAGTTGACCATATCTCTGAAACAGCATCACATTGTCTTACACCTGGATTAATAGCCTCAAATGCTTTTTTCATACCCAGTTGAGTGATCTGCGCAGCTGCTTTCATATATTTGATTTCAGCGTCTGACTTAATAAGCCTAACCCAATTTACTAATCGTTTGCTATCTAACAATTTTGCGTTAGGTAATCCTTGTTTTATTTTTTCATAACAATAAGCGGTAAAATAATGACTATCCATTTCAACGCCTATAGATAATTTATCCCATTTTTTTTCCTTTATTAAATCTACTAAAGCATCGTATGGATGTAGCGGCCAAGTGTGAATATATTTTTCATGATACTTAACAATATTTTCATCTTTCAAATAAGTTTTTATATAAGCGCCACCAGCATCTTGATCTCTAACAAAGCAAATTGGTTCTTCAACATTTGCATGAACAATCACACATTGTGCATAATAAAAAGACCATGCATCATAGCCAGTAAGATAATTCATATTTGAAGGATCTTGTGAAATCAAAATTTCAATACCTTTATCTTGCATTGAATTTTGAACTTTTTTTAATCTAGATTTGTACTCTTCAACTGAAAAATTCATCAACTAATTATTAAACAACACCCCATAACCATCAACCTTATTTTGATTATCAATTTGTTTAAGTGTGTCCCAAATTAAGGTTTGATTACTTGATAATATTACTTTGCCTAGTTTTTTTTCGATGTCATTTATAATTGATAATACTGGGAGTGCTGTGCAAGATACAAACAACGCATCGCTATTTGACAAATCTTGTTTAACTAAAACATCAAATAAATGTTGTGGATCAACTTTTCCTATATCTAAATCAGAGGCTATATCAAAATAAGATAGTTCAGAAATTTCTATTTTTTCATTTTTGAAATAATTGATAACTGATTGATTAATCTCATTAGTATATGGAGTAAATATTGATACTTTATTTATCTTAAGTGTTTTAAGAGCATTTATAACAGAAGTAATAGGTGTCGTTACTTTTGTATTAGGTTTTGCTAAATTTATTTTTTCATAGATTGACTGATAACCTGCAGCAATAGTTCCAGATGTACATCCATAAGCAACACAATCTAATTTTTGATCTGGTAAAATATTTTTGGTTACTTCGGGAATATCATCTGCCATTTTTTTCAAAGTTTCATTGGTAAGAGGATTGTAGCAATTTATCCTATTTGAATATAAATCTATATCTTTCCCATAAATTATGTCGTTAAAGTCTTTTTCAATTCTAAAATCACTAGCTAAAGTTATTAAACCTATTCTTGGATTATTTTTTTTAATAAATTTTGGCTCTATTTTATTCAGTTTCATTTTGAAAAAGAATGTTTGGCTTTAGGAAATTGTTTTTTTAATACTTCAGATTTAAATTTTTTCACACCAATTTCAATCAGCTTTGATATATCAACAAATTTTTTAACAAATTTTAATTTACTTTGACTTAATCCAGTTAAGTCATCAATGACTAAAACTTGACCATCACAATTGACTGAAGAACCAATTCCTATTGTTGGAATCTTTATATGGTTGGAAATTTTCTTTGATAACTTTGTTTCTACACATTCTAATACAATAGAAAAAACTCCAGCATCTTCTAAAAGTTTAGTATCTTTAAGTAATCTCTCACTTTCCTTTAGTTTTTTCCCTTTGAAGGTAAATTTTTTATCTGTCTGAGGTAATATTCCAACATGTCCCATAACTGGTATTTTATTTTCAATTAATCTTTTAACGATAGGAATTATCTTTTTTCCCCCTTCTAACTTAACAGCATCACATTTGGTTTCTTTCATAACCAATTTTGAATTCTTCAAAGCTTCGCTTGGATTTCGATATGTATTATAAGGCATATCAACAACCATTAATGATTTCTTAATACCAAGTCTGACACTTTTAGAATGATTAATCATGGTCTCTAAAGTCACTTGCTTAGTGGACTTAAAGTTATACAAAACTGATCCTAATGAGTCCCCAACCAATACTAAATCACAATGTTTATCAAGGATTGTGGCAACATTTTTGGAGTATGCCGTAAGACAAATAATTTTTGATTTATTCTTTTTATTAAGAATTTTTTTAATCTTTTTATTCATTTACTCTAATTCGATTGTACTCGGTGGTTTCGAAGTTATATCGTAAACTACTCTATTAATCCCTCTAATACTATTCACTATTTTATTTGAAATTTCTTGGATAAATGATTTTTTAAATTCATAAAAATCTGCTGTCATACCATCTTCAGATGTTATTGCTCTAAGCAAACACAAATACTCGTAAGTTCTATTATCACCCATTACGCCAACTGTTTTAACTGGGAGTAAAGCTGCATAAGCTTGCCAAATTTTATGATATAGATTGTGATCTCTCAAAGCTTGAATAAAATAATGATCAGCTTCTTTTAAAATATTAATTTTTTCTTTGGTTATTATTCCTGGCATTCGTATTGCTAGTCCAGGTCCCGGAAAAGGATGACGAGAAATAATTTCTTTACTTAAGTTGAGTTCTAATCCAAGTTTTCTAACCTCGTCCTTAAATAAAAATTTTAATGGCTCTACTAGTTTAAGTTTCATTTTTTTGGGAAGACCTCCAACATTATGGTGAGATTTTATTTTCGATGTTTGACTACCAGTAACTGATTTACTTTCAATCCAAACAAAAAGACTCATCTAAATATGTGCCAGAGGGAGTAGAAGGATTTGCAAAATATAAAGGTAAAGTTGATAATATAATTTTTAAATTAATTGGTGGATTAAGATCTTCTATGGGATACTTAGGATCAAGACAAATTAAATATCTTAGAGATAAACCACAATTTGTTAAAATAACAAAAGCTGGTTTTTATGAAAGTATGGTCCATAATGTTGATATAGTTAAAAGTGATAATAAATATTAATGAGAAAAATCTTTAAAATAACTGTTTTTTTTTATTTTCTAATTAATACTTTTAATTTTTCTTTGGGTAGTGAAAAATTCTTTAATAAAGGGCTAGAGTTATTTAACAAAAAAA
>QCOL01000020.1 GCA_003212925.1 Pelagibacteraceae bacterium AG-430-P08
TTGCAAGACGTAATGCCTTCATTTTTTTATTAAATTTCTTTAACTGATTTTTAGTTATCTTTTTTGCCTGACCAGGAGCTTTACCTTTTGACATTGATGTAATGCTGTAAGGGTTATCCAACAGAGTAGACCCAAAATTGTTTCCAACAAGAACTGCACCAGGTCTCATACCTAGAGTGTTATTTTTTCCTGGACCAATTAATAAAGTATCAGTTCTTCCACTTGAAACAATTGTTTGAAACTCAGTTCCTCTAGAACCTAGAGTACCCTCTGGAACTTCTACAGTTAGGCTATCAGGATTTTTTTTACTAATTAACCCAGATATTACTTTTAAACTTCCTTGTTTTACACTTGCAACTATTTTTCCATCATTAGTAGCTGGATCATAAATAAATGTATCCATTACAACTTCTGAGTCTTCACCAATTGTAAATGTTGATTGGTCTAATAATAAAATTTGAGTTCCAGAGCCTGCACCTGCAACAATGGTCTCATTTAAATAAATTTTGTCACCAGTTTTTAATTCTCTGGTTTCAGTTTTAACCGTACCTGAAATTGCTCCAACAATTCCAACTAACTGTTTTTTCAATCGTTAGCTCTTCATTAGCCTTAGCACTTAAGCTACCTAAAAACAGCAAAGTTAAAAATATTGTTACAAGTTTTTTCATAAGGTTGAAAAATAACAGACTTCTCTAGAAAATAAAATAATTTATAGTCAAAATGGGTTTTTTAAAATGGCTTAAAATAACATTTTTTTAATGATTTGATAAAAAATAGCAAAATCTACCTCGATATAGTCAAAGATTTAGTAAAACTAATTGCAAAAGAATCTGCAATATAGTCGTAGTTCAATATGTTCGCCTCAGATATTAATTTCTCATAAGATAAGTTTAAAAATAAAGTTCTATTTGGATCTAACGCTGGGAAAAAATCACCCAATGCTTTTGTGATCATAATGTCAGTAGTCATAGAATGATCTGATCTAATTGCACTTGAAGTTACAGAAGAATCCGCTGTTTTATAATCATTAAAACTGTGAGAGTTACCGATAGATATAAACGCCCAAGGAAATGCAAAATTCAATACCAGGCCAATATCATAAGTCTCAGCATCATTTCCTGCATCAACAACGGCGTCACTATCAGTGTAACCTAAACTTAAAGAAGAAGAAATTATTTGGGTTATGATTAAATCATAACCTAAAGTATAATTGTGTGAAATTGAATTAGTTTCATTTGCAGTGTTGTCCTCCGAATTATGATTAGCTTTAGCATCTGAGTATGAATATCCATAACTAAAAGAATTTCTCTCCCCAACAGAAAAAAATCCTCCAATACCATACATAAAAGAAAAACTATCAGCATCATTTTGAGAGTCAGATTTGTTAGCTATTAAATAAGGACTTAAACTTTGATTTCCTAAGGTAGTATCTAAACCTAAAGTAAATCCATAGCTTTGAAAATCATCATCGGCTTCTTTATATTGATTAGATGTTGTATGAGATAAATTAACTAACAAAGACGACTCTTCACCAATAGGTCTTGTCGCAGTTATTCCTAAAGATCCACTTTCTGTTCTATCAAATTTTGCTGAATTAAATTCTGCTTTTGCATCAGAATCCATTTTAAATCTAGACTTTGAAACACTATTAATATTATCAGTAAAGTTTAAACCAAAGCCAATGTCTGCTGAAACATTCCATAAACTGGGTTCTCTATCTAATATTTCTTCTTCAATTTCTTTTAAACTTTCTAAATCTTCTGGACTAAGATCTGTTCTTAGTTTCATTTCTTCAATAATTGTGGTGGCCTTCTCTGGTGAGTCTACTTGGACTAAAACTGATAACAGATATAGTTTGATCTCAATATTTTCTGGATAAATCATAGTTAATCTTTCAAGTGTTGAGATCGTTTGTTTGTAATTTCCCATTTTACCTTGTTGCTGTGCATATTTTAAATTCAAATCCAAATCATTTGGTTTTTGTAAAATTTGCATATAGGTAATATTTTTTTCAGAGGAAAATACGGAAGTCGTGATCAACAAAAAGGTTGATATTAAAACTAGCTTAAATCTGTTTAACTTTAAAAACATAAACACTGGAGGATATTTGGTATATTATTTTTTTTTCAACTATTAAGATAATAAGGAAAAACTAGCAAGAACTGTCATCAACAACGTTCGAGTCACTAATTGTGAGTGTACAAGAACCACCTCCATATACAGCAGTTGCTATAAAACCTGAAGCTCCCTCATCTGGTTCCTCGATGCAGAAAACAAAATCAATCTTGCTGTCAATATAGTTTACATTAGTAAAAAGGTTATCTCCAACTTCTTGATTAACAGCATTGCCTGCTTCTTTTGAATAACTGCTCGAACAATCTTCACCACTTGTCCAGTAAAAAACCAGAGTTAGAAAAAAACTCTGATTGAGCCAAAGATATTTGCATTAAAGTATTTTTGGCAGCTGTAATTCTTGCACCTTTAGTATAGCCATTATAAGCAACAGTGCCGACTGCACCTAAAATTCCTATAATGGCTACAACAACTAATAGTTCTATAAGTGTAAAACCTTTAAAAGTTTTAACTTTCACTTAGTCTTTATCTATCGTATTTTCCAAAGGCTCAGTACCACCATAATTAGTTCTTACAAGTATTGTCCCTCCAGTAGCACCTTCTCCCGAATCATCAGTGCCAAATAACGTTGTAAAGCCTTTAGTAAGTGTTTCATCTGCTGCAGAAGCTTCAGCTACAGCATCTTCTCCAGAAGATGAATGTGGGTTTTTATCTTGGAATGGTGTGTCAGTACCTGTGAGGTGAGTAATTATGTCTCCTGGTTGTGTGTCACAACTTACGGTTGGACTTTCACCAGATTGATCTACCCCAAATAACTCATCTACATTACCTAAGCCACACTTAGCAAGTTCAGATGAAATATATTTCACTACATTTGCATGAATAGCCTTTGATGAATTTTTTCTAGCAGCTTCAGTGTAACCGTTATAAGCTACAACTCCAACAGCAGCTAAAGTTCCAATAATTGCTACAACAACTAACAATTCGATAAGCGTAAAACCTTTATTATTTTTCATTTTTTTATTCCTCTTTTTAATTATTAACCGATAATTAATAATAATTTATTTGATATGTAAATACTTTATAAGCATCAAATAATCTAATAAAAACAATAGATTTCACCCAGATTGAGCAAAAATTATACATTTTGAGTTTAATTTATGTTATCAGTAAAAAAATTTAAAGTTTATGACATATAAAGTAACAGAAGAAGGTAATGTCAGCACAGTCTTTCTAAATGGTGAAATTGATATGGACGTTACTGAAAAGGCCAAAGAGGTAATTTTACCTTTAGTGGAGTCAGGCAAAGAAGTTCACCTTAATCTAAAAGATGTTTCTTACATGGACTCTTCAGGAATTTCTGTTCTAATTGAAAGCCATCAAAAGGCTCTAGAAAATAATACTAAAGTAATAGTCAAAGAAGTAAGTAAATCTGTTTTAAAAGTAATTATGATGGCAAAACTTGAACAGATTCTTAACCTTGAATAATGAATATAGAAGAGTCTAAAGATTTTTTAGTCAGCACCGCAAGTTTAAAAGAAGTGAGAGTTTTTTCTCGAGAAGTATTTGAAAAATTAAAACTCGAACAAGATTTAAAAGACGAATTAGTTTTAGCAATTGCAGAGGCGGCACAAAATATAGTTAAGCATGGCTATAAAGGTGTAGATAACACAACTGACAGAATGCAAATTAAAATTTCAATGAAAGACTCAGAATTAGAAATAGGTTTTTTTGATAAAGGTAAAGCTGTTGTTCCTGGAAATGTACAACATAGAAAACTAGATGATATTAAACCGGGGGGCTTAGGAACTTTTTTTATTAAGCAAATTATGGATGCAGCTGTATTTAAAAAAGATAAAAAGGGTTGGGTTAACCACTTAGTATTAACAAAAAAAATAAATTAATTTATTAATGCACCAACATTGAATATTGGTGAGTACATTGCGATCATTAAACCGCCGATCATTAAACCCATAAATACAATCATTATAGGTTCAATTAAACTAGACATGTTATCTACTGCCCCATCGAATTCTTCTTCATAATACATAGCAACAGAATTAAACATTTCATCAAGTTGACCAGTTTGTTCACCAACCGATATTAATTGACTGAAAGTAGGTGGGAACAAAGGTTCTTTTAAAAAAAGTTTAGTTAAAGTTTCTCCAGAAAAAACTCCTTTCTTAACATTGTCAATTGCCTCTGTCACAACTACGTTGTTACTGACTGACTTTGCGATATCTAAGCTTTCTAATAAGTTGACACCTGCTGCACTTAAATTCCCTAGTATTAAAGAAATTCTTGCAATCAAAGATTTTAAAATTAAATCACCAAACACTGGCAGTCGTAAAACTTGTCTATGCCATTTGTATCGTATTGCTGCATTTTTAGTTGTTAAGTATTTAAAAGCCACTACGAAAGAGATAATAGAGATAAGCATTACTAGCCCGCCTGTTCCCCTTAAAAAATCACTCATACTTAGAATAACTGCTGTAGGTGTGGGTAAAGCAATACCCATTCCGTCATACATTTTTTGCAAATACAGGTACCACTTTGATCAACATAAATGCACTAACTACTATAGCAACTGTAAACATTATGCTTGGATACATTAAGGCACTTTTAATCTTCTTCTTTATTTTTTCTCTTTTCTCTAATGCATCGACAATTTTTAAAAGAAAAACATCTAGTTTACCGCTGGCCTCACCAGCTTTAACTAAATTTACATATACGTTATCGAAAAGATCAGGATATTTTTCGAATGATTTTGATAACGAAACACCTCCCTCTAGGCTTTTTCTTATATCCTCTACCACATCTCGCATCGCTGGGTTTTCTACTTGATCTCTTAGCATTTCAAGTACATTCAAAATTGGAAGTCCAGCTTTTACCATGGTTGCAAATTGCTTTGAAAAAACAACCAAGTCCTCGTTTTTTACCTTCTTTTTAAATAAGCTAAAGCCTTTGCCTTTAGGCTTATCTTTTGCAGCGTCTTTTTTTTTCTTACCCTTTGTTAAATTAGTTATAATTATCTTTTGCTCTTTAAGTTTATGAGAAGCCTCGTCTTGATTTAAAGCCTCAATTTCGCCCTCTATGTATTTACCTGCTGAAATTCCCTTATATGTGTATGATTCCATTTGCTAATTATGAAGTTGAAAGCACTCGTTCAAACTCTCTAAAGTTTAAATCTCCAGCTGCAATCATTTTTCTACCCATGTCAGCCATGGTTTGAAAACCCTCTTTTGTAGCGATTTCTTTTAACTCTGGAGTAGTTGCTTTCTTTAAAATTGCCTCTTTAATTGGTTTTGTTACATTTAAAATCTCATAGATACCCATTCTTCCCTTAAATCCTGTATCTTTACATTTAGGACATCCTTTACCTTTTTGTGCTTTTACTCTTGATGCCAACTCAGGTGAGAAACCAAGATCTGTTAAAACTTTTGGCGTCACATCTTCATCAGGTACCCTACAGTCTTTGCATGATTTTCTTGCTAACCTTTGCGCTAATACCAAAGTACAAGCTGCACTTATTAAATAATCTGGTGTACCCATATTTTGTAATCTTGTAATAGTACTAGGTGCATCATTAGTGTGAAGAGTACTAAAAACAAGGTGGCCCGTTAGAGCAGCCTTTAAACCAATATCAACTGTCTCTTTATCTCTCATCTCACCAACCAGAATAATCTCAGGATCTTGACGTAAAAATGATCTTAGGGCAGCTGCAAAATTTAATCCAATATCATCTTTAATTTGAACTTGTCCAACACCATCAAGCTCGTATTCAACTGGATCCTCTGCAGTTAAAATATTTAAATGTGGTTTGCTTACTTCTTTTAAAATACTGTATAAGGTTGTAGTTTTTCCTGATCCTGTTGGACCGGTTACAAGAACTAAACCTTGTGTGCTATGAATTGCTTTTCTAAGATTTTTTAAGTCGGAGTCATCAAAATTTAATTGTTCTAAAGTTATATCTCCTGCATCTTTATTTAAGATACGCATTACAATTCTCTCATTATTTGCAGTAGGCAAAATAGATAGACGTAAATCTACAACTTTACCTTCAATTTTAAAATTGATTGCTCCATCTTGTGGTAATCTTCTTTCTGCGATATCTAATTTACCCATTATTTTAAATCGAGTAACAACTGCACCATAATTATCGTGTAAAAATTTTTGATACTGATCCTGTTCTTGTAACATACCATCTAATCTATATCTTACTCTTGATGAGAATCTATAAGGCTCAATGTGAATATCACTAACACCTAGTTTAATTGCCTCTGCAACAACAGCTGTACTAAATTTTATAACTTCTGACTCATTTTCTATTGCTTCAATATCTTCTTCTGGTTTTTTATCTAAAACTTCCCCCGCTTCACCTAGTTCGGAGTCAAAAGTTTTAGTTTTTTCTCTGTTGTCTTTTCGTATAGTTTCTGTTGTTACATCACCACTCTCACTTAAAAGCTTATCTATAAACTTTGATATTTCTGAAACTTTTGCTGCATGTAGTTCAATATTTTTTTTAGTGATAGCTTTTAAATTTCTCATCAAACCAAGTTTTGAACTGTCTGATATTGCAATGTGCAGAGTATTGCCCTCAACTTTAAATGGCGCCACAAAATTTACATTGATATAATTTGAAGGAAGCACAGATTTAATTTCATCTGTAATTGCATGTTTTGACAAATCGACAATGTCTAAACTTTGCTCTTTAACTAACACATCTACTATTTGCTTTTCATCAGTAAGTTTTAATTCAAAGACGGCATCAATTTGAGACTTATTACCTTCGGTGCTAATTTTTTTTATATTAACTAAGTCTTTGCCTGAGATAATATCGTTATCTATAAGTACATTTATAAGATTTATTTCGCTTTCTCGACTTATCTTCAACATATTATAAAACTCTCGGTGCTATAAATACTAATAACTCGTCTAAATTATCAGTTTTTGATTTTCCTTTAAACAAATTTCCTAAAACCGGGGTATCACCAACGCCTGGTAATTGTTGTTTACTATTAGTTGTTGAATTTTTTTTGATACCACCGATTACGACAATATCACCGTCAGCTACCAGTAATTTGGTGCTTATTTCCATTTTGTTAATAGCGGGATCACCTGCATTTGATCTGTTTGGAGTGTCATTATTAACCTGTATAGTTAAGAGTACATTTCCATCTCCAATTATACTTGGCGTAACTGTCATTTTTAAAGCTGCCTCTTTAAATTGTGTATCAGTTCCCCCATCACCGCTAGATGCATAAGGTATTTCCTCACCTTGAGTAATTGTTGCAACTTGATTATCTAAAGTGAATACTTTTGGATTTGAAATTGTTTTGCCTAAACCTTGCGTCTCTAGAGCAGTAATCTCTGCTTTAAGTACTGCTGAACCCGTCTTTTTTAAAATACCAATACCACTAGTAGCTCCTGCAGCAGAAAAATCTGTGAGACTATCAGTAGCTGCACCAAGAACTGCTGTACCTGCATTAGCTGGTCCATCACCAGTACTTGCATTTTGTACACCTCCGATAATTCTTCCTTGTCTATTATAGTATCCGCCAAGTCTTGTGCCTAATGCTCTTTCAAAATCAGAATTGGCCTCAACAATAAATGCTTCTATTAAAACTTGTTTAGTTCTTACATCTATTTCTTTAATAATTTTATCAACAATATCTAAATCAGTTTCTTTTCCTCTTACAATTACAGATCTAGTTGTTTTTTCTTCGGTAATTTTGATTGGTGAAAAATTATCATCTATTGATGCGAAAAGTTCTGTTAAAGTTTTTTTTGCTTCCGCTGGAGTAATATAATACAATCTAAATATTTCTGAAATCATTGGTTCAACCGAGTCTTCTAATTCTACTTTTTTCTTAACTGCTGAAGCTCGAGCTGATTTAGTACTTTCCTGTGCTGTCAAATTAGCTGGGGAATGAACTCTAATTAAATTACTTGAAACATCAAAGTCAGCAGCAAAATTTTTTAAATCTAATATTGCATTAAACGCTTTATCCCACGGAACATCGACTAATTGTGCATTTATTGACCCTGCAACTTCCTCACCAACTAAAATGTTAATATCTCCTGCCTGAGCCATAAGATTCATGGCCTCTTTATAATCTAAGTTTTGAAACTTAAATGATACGTTTTGTTTTAGAGATTTATAGCTTTCAGGTATTAAGAGATAGTTTCTTTTTTTTTGTGAAGATATTTGTTTTCTTTTTCCAAGTTTTATAACATCACCTTCAATAGGTTGAGGTCCCATTTCTATTGTTTTATCAACAGTTTCTTTTCCTGTTATTCTTATATCTTCTTTTATTAGTGGTGTGTTATGTTTAAATCCACCCTTTTTAAATTTACCATCTGTAGTACATCCAGTTAAAAAAATTAATAATAAAATTGTGGGTGTAATAAATTTAAAATTCATTTTTTTCTCTAATTTGGTTTTTAAAGTTAAGGGATATAAAATTGTCTACTCCTTTTTGAAATATTGCCTCTTTAATATTTACCTCAACTAATTTTAATCCATTTGATAATTCTTCTTGCTCTTCAAGAGTTATAAATTCTCCTGACTCATCCACAAAAGTTGCAAACGATTTTATAGAGCCGTTAAAAACTCCTACTAATTTATATTTACTCAAATTCATTAATTCTTCTTTTTGAGTATTATCCGATACTATTGAGCTGGCGGTTCCATCATCACCCGCAAATGGGTCATTTAAAGGCAATGGTTCTTCATGACTATCAGCCAAGCCAATTTTGGGAAAAGACATTAATAATAAAGTCAAAAGAGCAATTCTAAAAAAACTCATCTGGTAACCCCACTATTGTTAATACTCCTGTTACAACTATCGCGTTAGTTGTATCCCCTTTTAGCACTTTTATGGATTCTTTGTCAAAGTTTAACATCTTTTGAGAAAGAGAGACTTGTCTTTTAAACTTAATATATCCAAGGAAATTGCCTTTTATTTCATAACTAACCGGTATTCTATAATAAGCGATACTTTTTTTCTGTGTCTGTTTTTTTTTTGATTTCTTTTTTTTCTTTTTCTTTTTTGATTTTGATAAAGAGCTTTTAGAAACAGCTGAAGGGGTGCCCTTATTTATTTTGGAAATAATTAATCCGTTTATTGAAGCATATTCACTTAAAGTTTGATAAAGACCCTCAACCTCTGCTTTTGAATGAAAAAGTGTTGAGTAATTTTCGTATTCTGGTTTTACTTTTTTAATCTTCTTCTTAATTGATACGATATCATTATTAAATTTTGTAATCTCTGTTTTTTTTACATTCATATCCTCTAGTTGAATTTTCTTTTTTTCAACTATTGGACTTAAAATGGCATAATAAATAATTAAGAAAACGACAACTGAACCAACACCGATACCAATTTTAATTAATACTTTTTTTTCAATAGTCTTAATTTTCGATACAAGATCATCAATTTTGATATTTTTTAAATCGATATTTTTTAAATCCATAAAATTTATCCTTTTACCTGCACTAAAATTTGAAATCTTTTTTTCGTGTTAGACCCAGCTTTGGATTTTGGTAAATTCATAGAACCCAAGGATGCTTGTTGGACTAACTTTTGAGTATTTAAATTGTTAACTAATTTTAATATATCTTGATCAGTTGCAGCAGAGCCTAGAAGAACAATAGATTTTTTTCCATCATATTGTATAGAATTAAATTTAACTCTTTTTGGTACACTCATTGCTATCTGTGCCAAGTATCTATAACTTAAACTTTTGTTAGACTTAAGAGTTTTACTTAGTTGTAATGTTTTAGTCATTACACCTAACTCTTTACTAAATTTCTTTTTTTGTTTTTCTTTTAA
>QCOL01000021.1 GCA_003212925.1 Pelagibacteraceae bacterium AG-430-P08
ATAAGTTAATTACTCTTGTCTTTACAGGTAAATCAGTAAAGTTCGGTAATTATACCTGTCTTCCTAAAGCAACAGTTGAGAAATTAATTAGTGAAAAAGCAACTTGGAATAGTTTCTCAGGATCATTAACAAAAGTTGAAAGTAGTCTAACACCTATCCCGTCTATTAGAGGAGTAAGATATTTCGGACCCTCCCAGATGAGTTTTGTTAATTTAGTAAAACACTCTCTTGCAATTATAAGTGTTTTTAGAAAAACTTTTTTAATTCGATCAGCTTTATTTATAGTTATATATATTTGGATGATCAAAAGTAATGCTTCTATAATAACCTCATTACCATTGATGTTATTATTGATAGCTGTTTATTTAGTTTCAAATTTAGCGTTAAGAGAAAACATGAGTGAGTTTAAAAATTCTTTGAGCCAAATTAAAAACATCGAACAAATTAAATGAAAAAAAAAGATCTCTATTACGAAAGAATCCCAACTAAACTTTTAAGAGAGGATGTTAAATATTTAGGAAATATTCTCGGAAAAGTGATTAAAATTCAGGAAGGTCAAAAGTTTTTTGATTTAGTTGAAAAAGTAAGAAAACTATCAAAGACAAATAAAAAAAACCCAAATCAGAAAAAATTGAATAGTAAATTATTAAGCGCCATTAAAAATCTTAATCCTAAAAATACTTACAAACTTGCAAGAGCATTTTCTCATTTTATGAATTTTATGAATTTGGCTGAATTAGTAGACGCTTCCAGAAGTCTGAATGAGCATGAAAATAGCCAAAAAAAATTAAAAGATAATAAGAATTTGTTTATTGAAGAAATTTTTGAAGAATTATTTAGAAAAAAAAATATTTCCAATAATAGGATATACGATTTAGCAAAAAACTTGAATATTGGCATAGTCCTGACTGCACATCCAACTGAAGTAAAAAGAAGAACTTTAATTCAAAAATATCACAAAATTATTGAAATACTTGAACAGAGAGAATTATTAAAAGATTACCCTTCAAAATTAAAAATTCTCGAAAACCAACTTTTTGATGAACTTACAATTATTTGGAACACAGATGATTTAAAAAGAACAAAACCTTCTCCTTTTGACGAAGCTAGATGGGGGCTGGCAATTATTGAAGATAGTCTATGGGATACAATTCCGAAAGTTTATAGAAAATTAAACTCTATTTTTGTGAGAAATATGAATAAAAATTTACCTAAAAATTTTAATCCAATTGTATTTGGTTCATGGATGGGTGGTGATCGAGATGGGAATCCAAATGTGACTGCTGAGGTTACAAGAAAAGTAATTTTATTATCAAGATGGGAAGCAGCAAAATTATATGAAAAGGCCCTAACTAAAATAATAAGATCTTACTCAATGGAAAAGTGCTCAAAAAAAATTTTGAAAAAAGTTGGTAATTCGTTTGAACCCTATAGAATTTTTTTAAGACCTTTAAGAGATAAAATGCGAATAACACATAGATTAATTGAGCAACATTTAGTTCAAAAGAAACCTTTGGATCAAAAAAAATTACTAAGTTCTCGAGAGGAAATACTTAGACCCCTTAGAGTTGTAAGAGAATCTTTAGAAGAAAATCAAAATGAGAATATTGCAAGTGGAGATTTATTAGATTTAATGAGACGAGCTAAATGTTTTGGAATTAATCTTGCAAGATTAGATATAAGACAAGAATCTTCAAGGCATAAGCAATTAATCTCCGAATTGGTCAAAGCAAAGTATAATAAGAATTATTCAAATTTTAGTGAAAAAGAGAAATTAATTTTTCTAAGATTATCAATCAATTCTAAATCTAAAAAAATAGGAAATTTTCAATTTAGAAATAAAGAAAATAAAGAAGTTTGGTCTACATTTAAAACTTTATCTAAAGAACCACCAGAATGCTTAGGTGCATATATAATTTCAATGACTACATCTGCCTCTGATATCTTATCTGTTTCTTTCTTACAAAAAGAGGCTGAAATAAAAGATAAATTAAGGGTAGTTCCTCTGTTTGAAACATTGAATGATCTGATTAATGCAAAATCTATAATGGGAAATTTATTTTCCCAAAATTGGTATAGAAAATTAATTAATTATAATCAGGAGGTAATGATTGGATACTCAGATTCGAGTAAAGATGCAGGAAAAATATGTGCTAGTTGGCATCAGTATAAAGCCCAGGAGGAAATTATAAAACTTGGAAAGAAATTCAAAATTAAGATTACATTTTTTCATGGACGAGGAGGGTCACCTGGTAGAGGAGGAGGCCCAATACAAGCTACTTTGAGATCTCAACCTCCTAATTCTGTGAATGGTAATATAAGAATTACCGATCAAGGTGAAGTAATCCAGCAAAAATATGGATATGAACCTTTAGCAAACTACAATTTATGTAGTTACATAGGCGCGGTTACTGAAGCAACATTAAATCCTCCACCTATTCCAAAGAAAGAATGGAGAAATCTAATCGAGAAGATGTCTGATATCTCAAAAAATTCTTATAGAAAAAATATCAATCAAAGCTCAGATTTTATAGAGTATTTCAAAACAGTTACTCCTCATAAAGCATTAGGAAAATTGTCAATTGGTTCAAGGCCTTCAAAAAGAAAAAATGTTGATAACATCCAAAGTCTGAGAGCTATTCCCTGGGTATTTGCTTGGACACAAATTAGACTAATGCTCCCGGCATGGTTAGGAAGTGCTGAGGCTTTGAGATATTCTTATATAAAAAAATTTAGAAAAATTTTATATGATATGGAAAAAAACTGGCCTTTTTTCAATTCCATGCTCGATATGCTAGATATGGTTATTTCAAAAGCTGATCCAGAGATATCTAAAATTTATGAGGAATTTCTTGGTGACAAAAAACTTAAGAGAGTTGGAAAAAAACTGAGATTTCAATTTGATACGATTAAAAGATTAAATAAAATGATTGCACCAAAAGAAATTCTTAAAATAAGAAAACAATTCAGATCTGCAGCCATAGTAAGAAACATTTATTCAGAAGTTTTGAATATTATTCAACCTATTGTTATCTCTAAACTTAAAAAAAATAAAAACAAAAAAAATAAAAAAGATCTAGAGGATGCATTGTTAACTTCTATAGCTGGAATTTCTGCAGCTATGAAAAATACTGGTTAATGTTTAAAAAAGTTAGTCTATTAATTTTATTATCTTTTATTGTTGCCAACACATCAAAAAGTGATTTTAAAGAAATAAAAAAAAAAGCAACAATTTCTAAGCCTGAAATTATTTTTCCAATACCAGAAAATTTAGATAGATGCATTACTAATATGTACACAAATCAAACAACTAATCCTGTTTTACCAGTAATAAAGGTTGATGCTCCTTCAGGATACGGTTTGGACAATAGATTTATGTACACTTTAAACAAGTTTGAAAATTTTAAACGTCCCTGTGGTGGAGGAAATATTGAAGCCTGTGAGAACGTAAAAAGAGTAATTTTAGATTGGGCAAAAGCTGATGCAGCAAAAAGAACAGGACCATCTAACCATGAGGGCAGACATTGGAATGATACTTTAACAGTCAATCTTTGGGTGGCATCACCAATGATGGCAGCTTATTCGTTTGCAAAACAAATTATTAAAGTCCCTGACAATGAAGATAAATTAATAAAGGATTGGTTTGAAAGAATTGTTAAAAAAAATAAACATCTTATGTATGGCATGACATATAAACAAGGCACTCAAGCAATGGGTGTTCCAAAGAGAGCTCATAATCATGCACTTTCCTCAGCTATAGCACACATGGAATTAGGAATTCTGTTAAACGATAATATTCATTTTCGTAAAGCTTTTAAAAATTATGAGGCAGCAATTAAACACCAAAGAGGAGATGGAAGCTTACCTATCGAAACAAGACGTGGTGGAAGAGCTATGTTTTATCAAGGCAGAGCCATGAATGCATTGTCAGTAATAGCAATTATCGCTGAAAACCAGGGTTACAATATTTGGAACTACGAATACAGAGGAAAAAATTTTAATAATATTGTTAAATTTTTTATAGATTTCACAGAGACTAATGAAATTGTGTTTAAATACGCGAAAGAGATGAAATCACCTGGACCTGCTAAGAATTATAAAGTTCAAGATCTAGATAGTAGATCTAGTAGTAATTGGGGATGGCTCTATGCTTATGTAACTCGATTTCCAGATCATGAGAATGTTCAAAGATTAAAACAATGGTCTACTAATCAAAGTAACCTTAATAATTATCAAAGAAAAATAGTTCTTAATTTTGAAAATATTTTAAAAAGGAACTTTGGTACTTCATCTTGGACAGTCGTAGAACCAAATTGTCATTTTACTAAATAGCTCTAATTGTTGGCAGACAATAAAAATCAGCTGTATCTATTTTTGAAGAGTATTGTCTTCTCATGTTCCATTTTTTATGAACACCTGCACTCGCAAGACTTAATGTGGATCTTCCGTATCTATAATTAGTATTATCAATTGATCGCATTAAACTTTTTATCTTTTCACCTTTTTCTGATGAAAATAAATTTTTTCTACCATCATCGTTACGTAGTCCTGTAAGCATAACACCTGCTTTCTGATATCGATATCCATCTTTGAAAATACTTTCTAAAATTGAGACTGCAGTTTTAACAGTTTCAATACTATTATTTGTTGCAATTGGAAAATCAATTGTCTTTGCATTTGAATAATAACCATAGTCTCTTTGAAAAGGACTAGTTCTGACAAAAACTGTAATTGCTTTTGCAACTAAAGACTCTGATCTAATTTTCTCAGATGCATTTAAACAATAGTTTGCAACTGCTTCTTTTAATTCTTGAAATTTTTCAATTCTTTTTCCAAACGATCTTGAAACGACACAGCTCTTCCTCTTTGTTTGTGTTGTTTCTAAATTAATACATGGTACTCCTCTAAGTTCCATTGCAGTTCTTGAACTTAAAACGTTTGAACATTTTTTGATCCACGTATTAGATTTGTTCTTAAGTTGTTTTGCATTATAAATTCCATTCTTTTGATAAAACTTCGTAAGCTGTCTACCAACACCCCACACATCATTAATTTGAACTTTCTCTAAAATAGGATCCAAATTCTCAATACCAATTAAACTTGTTACTCCTGATTGTTTTTTCTTTGCGATGTGATTTGCAACTTTACTTAAAGTTTTGGTTTTAGCGATACCAATACTAGTTGGAATACCAGTCCATTGTAAAACTGTCTCTCTAATTTCTCTTCCAACCTTTTCGACCTCTGAGTCTGGAAAATTAGATAAATCTATAAATGCTTCATCAATTGAATATACCTCTATTTCAGTATTAAATCTTTTGAGAGTTCTCATTACTCTCCTAGACAAGTCTCCATATAAGGAATAATTTGACGAAAAAACTTCAACTTTATTTTTTACAATAATATCTTTTGCTTTAAAGTAAGGTTCACCCATCCTGATCCCCAGTGCTTTAGCTTCATTAGATCTAGAAATGATACAACCATCATTATTGGATAAAACAACCACAGGTTTTTTTCTTATTTTTGGATTAAATAATCTTTCACATGAAACATAGAAAGAATTACAATCAACTAGGCCTATTTTTTTAGTACGTAGAATGGATGACATAAGTCACAACCCCCCAAATAAAAACATCTTCTTCTTCGTTAATTAAAATTCTATTAGAAAAATCTTTAGAGCCTGAGGATAGAAATTTTTTATCTCTTTCTTGAACTAAAGTTTTAACCACAAGCTCATCATGAACATTTGCAATAACCGTTGAAAAATTTTTTGGTTTTAAACTTTTATCGACAACCAATAAGTCTCCATCATTAATTCCAACATCGACCATGGATTTACCCTGAACTCTGATGATAAAAGTGGCTGGAACATTTTTGATTAAATGCATGTTCAGATCGATATCTTCTTCGATATAATCAGTGGCAGGTGATGGGAAACCAGCACCAGCTTTATGTAGATAATAGGGAATAGTTAGTTTCATGTTCTTGTTTTGTTCTAATTTATAGCCCATTTATACAATGCACGCAAGAGGTTGTATTTTGAGTCCGTAATTGAATCAAAAGTGAATCAAAACGTGAACATCAAAACTATATTTTGTATGCTTGTGGATAACTTCAACCAAGGATAGTTTTAAATTCTAATTTAATTATAAAAGGAGAAAAATAATGAGTTCAATTGAAGTCAAAACTTTTGACAATCCAGACGAAAGTAACACGAATTTTAAAAATGCTAAAATAGATATTGTGAAAGTAGGAGATCAAAGAGTTATGAGATTAGTTTTACAACCAGGCTGGAAATGGTCACAAGACATTAAGCCAACAGTTGGCACAGATAGCTGTAAAGCAAAACATCTAGGTGTAATTGTTTCAGGAGCAGTTTGCGCAAAACATGATGATGGAACTGAATTAACTTATAAGGCTGGTGATGCATATTCAATAGAACCAGGTCATGATGGTTGGGTAGTAGGTGATAAACCTGCAGTAGTTTATGAGTTTCATGGAAAATGGGGAGAATAGTGAAAAAACTATCATGTCATTGTGGTGCTATAGAGGCTGAAATAAATTTAGAGGGAGACTTAGCCAAAGTAATAAAATGTAATTGTTCTATTTGCAAAAGAAAAGGAGCAATTATGTCTATGGTAAAAAATGAAGATTTTAAAATTGTTAAAGGTAAAGAAAAATTAAAACTTTATCAATTTCATTCAAAAGTTGCCAAACATTACTTTTGCTCAGATTGTGGAATTTATACCCATCACAACCCAAGAATAAATCCTGCGATGACAGGATTTAATGTTGGGTGTATTGATGAAATAAATACTTTTGATATCAAAGATGTTCCAGTAAACGATGGTCAAAATCATCCTTTAGACAAAAAATAATTTTCATGCAACAATTTAGTTTATGCTTTGGTAGGGTAAAAAAAGACTGTTTAAAGTTCATTAAATCTCAAGAGACAAAAGCCGATAAATTTAAAAACAAAGAAAGAATGATTAAATCTTTCTTAATTCCTCTATGTTTTTGGATCAGTGAAAAAGCTGATAAAAAAAAACCGTATTTTGTAGGATTAGCAGGAGGGCAAGGAACAGGTAAAACTACAATTAGCTCTTTAATCAGAATTATATTAACAAAATACTTTAAATTAAATGTTTTTAGAATTTCAATAGATGACTTCTATAAAACAAGAAAAGAGCGAATAAATTTATCAAAAAGAGTTCATCCTATGCTTTTAACTAGAGGTGTACCTGGAACACATGACATTAATATGATGCTGAATTTTTTTAAAAAGTCAAAAAGTAAGAAATTCAATGGATTAAAATTACCAACATTTAATAAAGCTATCGATGACAGGCATAATAAAAAAAAATGGTACGATTTAAAGAAGAGACCAGATGTAATTATTTTTGAAGGATGGTGTGTTGGTGCAAAATCAGAAAAAAATAATACTTTAAAAAAAACAATTAATTCATTGGAAAAGGCAAAAGATCAAAAACAGATTTGGAGAAAATATGTTAACAACCAATTAAAATCAAAATATAAAAATTTATATTCACAATTAAATTGTTTGGTTTATCTAAAAGCAAAAAATTTTAGCTTGTTACAAAAATGGAGATTAAAACAAGAGAGGAAACTTTGGGTTCAAAGTAAAGTGAAATCAAAAATAATGAGTAGAGGAGATGTATTAAATTTTATGCAAACTTATCAAAGAATTACTCAAAACATGTTTAGAAATATGCCAAAATATGCATCTGTTATATTCAATTTAAATAGTAACCATCAAATTAAATCTGCTGTATATAAAAAGAAATGATTAGAATTTTATTTATAATTACAGGTTTCATATTTTTGTTAAATAATGTTAGTGCTGAAACTTTTTCTGCAGCATTAAAAAAAGCTTATAATGACAACAATGAATTAAATGCTGAAAGAGAGAGTTTAAACATTTCTGAGCAAGAATTAAAAATTTCAATTAGTTCATATTTACCATCAGTAACTTTGAGTGGAAGTAAAAGTTCAGAAGATACCAATAAATTAACCAATCAGAATGGAACTAATGCTACAATTTCAGATGTAGACCCAACTGTGCAATCATTAACAATTACCCAAACATTAATAGATTTTGGAAGAGGTGCTGAATTAAGTAAAAGTAAAATTGGCATTGAATTAGCTAAAGCAAAGCTTTTAAAAAAAGAGCAAGAAATTCTATATAAATCAATTGAAGCTTATACAGGACTAATTTCTGCAAATGAAAAACTTAAGATTAATAAATCCAATGTTAACCTGTTAGATCGTCAAGTTGAAACAGATAGAATTAGGCTTGAGCGAGGTAATATATCCTTATCAGATGTAGCTCAATCAGAGTCTTCTTTGGCTGGGGCACAGGCAAAATTAATTCAAGCTGAAAACGATTTTTTAACCAGTAAGCTAAATTATGAAAATGTGATTGGCACTA
>QCOL01000022.1 GCA_003212925.1 Pelagibacteraceae bacterium AG-430-P08
AGCTCCTCTTAAATCATGACCATGAGATGAAAGATCAATATCTACAACAACAATACAATTCAAGTAAGGAAAATGAAAACCTTTTGATATTAATTGAGTTCCTACTAAAATTTGAATTTCATTATTAATTATTTTTCTAATTTTTTCTTTTGAGTCCTTTTTATTCATTGTATCACTTGAGAAAATTTCAATTTTTTTACCAGGAAACTTTCTTTTTACTTCCTCAGAAATTCTTTCAACACCTGGTCCGCTAAAAACAAATTCACAGTTATCACCTTTCTTACAATTTCTTTTTAACTCTGATTTGAAACCGCAATAATGACATATCAAATTGTTTTTATTCTTATGATAAACCAAATTTATTGTACAATTTGGGCATGTGAAGCTTGAAAAACATTTGTTACATAATGCGTTAGGTGAAAAACCTCTTCTATTCAAAAAAAACAAAACTTGATCTTTTTTTTCAAGATGAAGATTAACTTTTTCAATTATCTTCGCTGATAACCATGATTGCTTCTCAAGTTTTGTATTATTTAAATTAATGATTTC
Organism: Pelagibacteraceae bacterium AG-430-P08; assembly: GCA_003212925.1. Taxonomy (GTDB): domain Bacteria; phylum Pseudomonadota; class Alphaproteobacteria; order Pelagibacterales; family Pelagibacteraceae; genus Pelagibacter. The sequence goes on from QCOL01000022.1 coordinate 550, forward strand.
ATAATTAGGTAGTGCTGCATTTCTGTATCTTTCACTAAGTCTAGAGACTTCATATTTTCCCTTTTTAATATTTTCAAAAGTTTCTATTGAGGGAACTGCTGTGATCAAGTTAACAGGAATATTTTCAAATGATGCTCTTGAAATTGCCATATCTCGAGCATTATATGTAATACCTTCATCTTGTTTGAAAGACTGATCATGTTCCTCATCAACAATTATTATTCCTAATTTTTTAAACGGTAAAAATAAAGAAGATCTTGCACCAATGACAACTTTAATTTCACCACAGGAAATGCCACTCCAAATTATTTCTTTTTTCTTTTTTGAGATACCGGAGTGCCAAATCGCTGGATTAAATCCGAAATATTCTGTAAATTTTTGCTCAAACTGACTGGTCAAACCTATTTCTGGTAAAAGAATTAATGATTGAAAACCCTTCTCTATTAAAGATTTTAACGCCTCAAAATAAACTAAAGTCTTACCCGATCCTGTTGTTCCTTGTAAAACATGAACTCTAAATTTTTTATTTGAATAACCCATTTTTTCTAAGGATTTGATTTGATTGATAGATAGTTTAAAGGAATTTTTTTTTATTTTATAAGTATACGGTTCATAAATTTTTTTTTCCATTCTTTCTATCGCATTACTGCTCAATAAAACTAGCTTCAATGCCATTCCTTTTGGTATTAAATTATACTCAGCAAACCAATTTAAAAAATTTATTGTGTCTTTCTTTAGTGGAACTACGTCTAATTTTTTTTGGATACTTTTTATTTTAAATTTTTTATTATCATTTTTTTCAAATTCATCCCATACCACACCTGTTATTTTAGATTTTCCAAAAGGGACTAGAACAAATTCACCTAGCTTAAGATTAATTTCACTTTCATAAGTAAAAGGATGATTAAAAATGTTAGGTAGTAGAATCGGGTATTTCATATTTTTATAATATGAAAAAAAATTAAGAGTGTATTGCTCTTTTATCTACTGATAACGCAGCTTCTTTGACAGCTTCAGAAAAAGTTGGGTGAGCATGGCAGGTTCTTGCTATATCCTCGGCGCTTGCACCAAATTCCATTGCAACGCCGATTTCAGCAATTAATTCTCCAGCATGAGGGCCAATTATATGTGCGCCTAAAACTTTATCTGTCTCAGCATCTGCAAGAATTTTCACAAAACCTTCTGCATCATCTATAGCTTTAGCTCTAGAGTTGGCCATGAATGAAAATTTACCAACCTTATAACTTTTATTTAATTCTTTTAATTGCTCCTCTGTTTTCCCAATTGAGGCAACCTCTGGTGAGGTATAAACCACACCTGGTATTGTATCATAGTTTACATGACCTGATTGACCTACAATATTTTCTGCAACTGCTATACCCTCATCTTCAGCCTTATGTGCAAGCATGGGTCCAACAATCACATCACCTATTGCATAAATATTTTCAATATTTGTTTTAAATTTCTTATCAGTTTTTATTCTATTTTTTTCATCTAAACTCACCCCAGCATTTTTTAAATTTAAACCATCTGTATTTGGCTTTCTACCAACTGAAATTAAAACTACATCACATTCAAAATTATTTTTATTTCCATCTTTATCAATAGTTGAGACCACTGCACCTGAATTATTTTTTTGAATTGTTTCAACTTTATTTTGCATATTAAACTTCATTCCTTGCTTTTTAAGAATTTTCATAAACTCAGACGAAATTTCTTTATCCATACCAGGTGTTATATGATCCAAAAACTCAACAACTTCTACTTTTGCACCAAGTCTTGACCACACTGATCCCATCTCTAAGCCGATATAACCTCCACCAACAACAACCATTTTATTGGGCACTTTTTCTAATTTTAAAGCTCCAGTTGATGATACTATTATTTTTTCATCTATTTCGATGCCCGGTAAAGATACTGGTACAGATCCTGTGGCTATAACTGTTTTTTCAGTTTGAATTATTGTTTCTTTTTTTTGATCATCTTTTATTAAGATTTCATTTTTTGATTTAAAACTTCCATGGCCTTTAAAATAGGTAACTTTGTTTTTTTTTAGAAGAAATTCTACGCCTTTTGTAAGAACGGTGACTGCTTTGTCCTTGCTCTTCATCATTTTATCAAGATTTAGTTTTACTTCTCCTATTTCAATACCTTTATTTGCCAAACCTTTAACTTTGTGAAATTCCTCAGACAAGTTAAGTAAACTTTTTGAAGGGATACAACCAATATTCAGGCATGTACCACCTAGAGATCCCCTGGACTCTATACATGCAGTTTTTAAACCTAATTGAGCAAGTCTAATTGCGCAAACATAACCTCCTGGGCCACCTCCTATAACTACTGCTTGAAATTTTTCCGACATTCTAAATATCCAAAAATAACCTTCTAGGGTCCTCTAGACTTTCTTTAATCATTTTAAGAAATGATACAGACTCTTTACCGTCAATAATTCTATGATCATAAGATAAAGCTAAATACATTACTGGTCTTATCTTGATTTCACCATCCACTACAATAGGTCTATCAACAATATTATGCATTCCTAATACTCCAGATTGAGGCAAGTTTAGAATTGGAGTTGAAAGCATTGACCCATAAACTCCGCCATTGCTAATAGTAAAAGTACCTCCTTGAAGATCCTCAATTACAAGTTTTCCATCTTTTGCTTTTTCAGAAATTTCTTTAATATTTTTTTCAATGTCTGCAAAAGATAGTTCGTCCGCGTTCTTTAAAACTGGAACTACAAGACCTTTATCTGTTCCAACTGCAAAACTTATATTATAATAATTTTTATAAACAATTGTGTCTCCATCTATTTCAGCATTGATAGCTGGAAAATTTTTTAAAGCTACTATACAAGCCTTAACAAAAAATGACATAAAGCCAAGCTTAATACCATAACGACTTTGGAAATCCTCCTGGTTTTCTTTTCTCATGTTAATTATATTTGTCATGTCCACTTCATTAAAAGTAGTAAGTAAAGCTGCATTCTCCTGGGCTTGTTTCAGTCTTTTTGCTATAGTTTGCCTTAACCTAGTCATTTTAATACGTTCTTCTTGACCATATTTAATTTTTCTCTCTGAAGGTGGAGGATTAACTCCCATCAAGCTTATTAAATCACCTTTTAGTATTCGTCCATCTTTGCCAGATCCTTTTACCGACTTAACGTCAATATTGTTTTCATCTACAATTTTTCTTACAGCTGGAGATAATGTTTGACTTTCATTAATAGAATTTTCCTCTACTTGGCTGTTTTTTATTTCCTCTGTTAAAACCAGCGGTTCCTCTTTTAGCTCTTTACTATTACTGTCTTCCTCAAATATATTTAATTCAGCTTCTTCTTTAATTGGGTCTAACTTTATTACATTGTCTTTTTCTTTAATCTCCTCAATTTTTTGTAAATTTGAGGACTGGATTTTTTTTATTTTATTTGATTTTTTAATTTCACCTTCTACTTCAGTAACTAACCCTAAAATTTCTCCCACTTTAACTGTTGACCCATCTTGAGAGTTAATTTCAATTAATTTTCCTGTAACTGGAGACGGTACTTCCAAATTAACCTTGTCAGTTTCTAATTCAACAATTGGCTCATCTGCATCAACCGTTTCGCCTTCATTTTTTAACCATTTAGATACTGTAGCTTCTGTAATACTTTCACCTAAAACCGGGACTAATATTTTTTCGCTCATTTTAAATTATTCAAAAACCTTCTTAATAATTTCTTGTTGTTGTGAAATATGTCTTTTTGCATAACCAGTAGCTGGTGATGCATCTGGACTTCTTCCAATATAAGAAATCTTTTTATTATTAGCCTTTATATTATCTAATGTCCATTGGATATAATCTCTAGCAGAAAACCAAGCTCCCATATTTTTTGGTTCTTCCTGACACCAATAAAATTTAGCTTTTTTAGCATAAGGTTTTAGCTCTTTTGCAAGTGCCTTGGCTGGAAAAGGATAAAGTTGCTCAATTCTATAAAATATAAGATCATCTCTTTTAAATTTTTCTCTAGCCTCAAGCAAATCAAAATAAATTTTTCCTGAACATAAAATTACTTTTTTAATTTTTTCCTTTTTTTTCAATTTAATAAAACCTTTTACCTTTGGATCTATTGCGTGATCCCATAAAACTCTATGAAATGTATTTTTTTTACTAAAATCACTTAAGCTTGAAACACAATGTTTATGCCTAAGTAAAGATTTGGGAGTCATTATAATTAGAGGTTTTCTGAAATCCCTATGCATTTGTCTTCTTAGTGCATGAAAATAGTTTGCAGGTGTTGTGCAATTCATTACCTGCATATTGTCATTTGAACATAATTGTAAAAATCTTTCTAATCTAGCAGAAGAATGCTCAGGACCTTGACCTTCATAGCCGTGAGGTAATAACATAACTAATCCAGAGGCTCTTGACCATTTTCTTTCTCCTGAAGCAATAAATTGATCTATGACTACTTGAGCACCGTTAGCAAAATCACCAAATTGGGCTTCCCAAATTGTAAGTGTATTAGGTTCAACTAAACTATAACCATATTCAAAGCCTAAAACAGCTAATTCAGATAAGAAACTATCTACAATTTCAAAATTCTTTTGATTTTTAGATATTTTGTTTAACGGAACATATCGAGAATTATCTATTTGGTTTCTTAATACTGAATGTCTTTGACTAAATGTACCTCTTCCTGAATCCTGACCAACCAATCTTACTGGGTACCCTTCCTCTAACAAAGACCCAAACGCCAAAGCTTCAGCTGTAGACCAATCAATTTTTTCCTCATTATTAACGTTTAATTTTCTATTTTCCAAGACTTTAGAGATAGTTTTATGGATGTTAATTTCTTTAGGTATAGTATTTATTTTTTCAGAAATATTTTTTAATTTTTCAACATCATAACCCGTAACGCCTCTTTTATCTTTTCCTCTCGCTGGTTTATATCTTGACCATGTCCCCTCAAACCATTCAATTTTAGGCTTATAATTTTTTGCATTCTTATATTGATCATCAAGCAATTCCTTAAATTCTTTTATAGATCTTCTAAAATAATCATCTGTAATTGATCCCTCATTTATTAATTTTTCACCATAAACTTTGATAGGTGAAGGGTGTGAACGAATTTTTTTATACATTAGTGGTTGAGTAAAAGACGGTTCATCCCCCTCATTATGTCCAAATCTTCGATAACAAATTAAGTCTATAACAACATCTCTATTAAATTTTAATCTAAAGTCAGTTGCTATTCTTGCGGCATAAACAACTGCTTCAGGATCATCGCCGTTAACATGGATGATTGGTGCTTCAACCATTTTGGCAATATCAGAAGGGTAAGGTGATGATCTTGCAAATCTTGGACTTGTAGTGAATCCTATTTGGTTGTTCACTATAATATGAATGGTTCCACCTGTATTATGTCCTGGAAGACCAGACATTGCAAAACATTCTGCTACAACTCCTTGGCCTGCAAAGGCCGCATCTCCATGAATTAAAATTGGTATAACTTTATTTCTCTCTTTATCCTTATGGAAATATTGTTTGGCCCTTGTTTGTCCTAAAACTACAGGGTTTACTGCTTCAAGATGAGATGGATTATCTGTCAAACTTACATGCACTTGATTTCCATCAAATTCTCTGTTTGATGAAGCACCTAAGTGATATTTGACATCTCCGGTATCGTCCTCTGATTTTGAACTAATCTCTCCAGCAAATTCATTGAAAATTCTTTTATAAGATTTTTGTAAGACATTGGCTAAAACGTTCAATCTTCCTCTATGGGACATTCCTATTTTAACTTCTTTTACTTTTGATTGACCACCAATTTTAATTATTTGCTCAAGGGCGGGGATTAAACTTTCGCCTCCATCTAAACCAAATCTTTTTGTGCCAACGTATTTTGTATGTAAAAATTTTTCAAACCCTTCAGCTTGAATTAATTTTTTAAGAATAGCCTCTTTTCCATTCTGCGTAAATTTAAAATCATCTGCTTTTTCAACTCTATCTCTAAACCATTTTCTTTCAGTTGGATTTGAGATATGCATATATTCAAAACCTAAGGATCCACAATATTTATCTCTTAAAAATTTTAAAATTTCAGAAATGCTAGAATATTGCCTATTAATGACTCCATCTAAAAAAATTTTGTCATTATATTCCTCCTTCTTAAATCCATATGATTCAGGATGGAGTTCTTCTAAATAATCAGCCTTTAAAAGACCAAGAGGATCTAATTTAGCAATCAAATGACCTCTCTGTCTGTATGATCTAATCATAGCAACAGCTTTTATTGAATTTGCATTAGATTGTTTTGAAACTAATTCACCTTGATTTTCGTTACCATTATTCAAATTTTGTAGTTTTTTGATTGATACTTTTTTTGATGGACTCCAGGATGGACCATTAATTTCATTTACAATTATGTCTGCCTCATCGCCAATTTGATTAAAATATATTTTCCAGCTATCAGGCAAAGATGGATCATTATTAACAAACTTTAGATACATCTCCTCAATAAAAGCACTATTGGATTTACTTAAGAAAGCAGTCTTTTCAAATTCAAGATTTTTAGAGGATGACATTGCTATTGGTTAATATAGACCTAGAAAGAAATTTTTCAATTAGACAATTTATTTAATAATGTTTTTCCAATCTTTGATGGAGAGTTGGCCATGGTTATTCCACAATCCTCCATTTTTTTAATCTTTTCCTTTGCGCCACCTTTACCACCTGAAATTATGGCTCCTGCATGACCCATTCTTCGTCCTGGTGGGGCAGTAACACCTGCTACAAATCCAACAATTGGTTTTTTTATTTTATGATTTTTAATGAAATCTGCAGCCTCTTCCTCAGCTGTCCCTCCAATTTCACCAATCATTAAAATTGATTGAGTATCCGCATCGTTTAAAAATAGATCTAGACAATCTATAAAATTTGTACCATTGATAGGATCACCTCCAATTCCAATACAAGTTGATTGTCCTAATCCATTTTCTGTAGTCTGAGCTACTGCTTCATAAGTTAAAGTTCCTGATCTTGAAACTATTCCAACTGTTCCTTTTTTATGAATGCTGCCAGGCATTATTCCAATTTTACACTCATCAGGAGTTATGACACCTGGACAGTTGGGGCCGATCAGTCTACTTTTTGAATTATTCAATCTCTGTTTAACTTTTAACATATCCTGAATGGGAATCCCTTCAGTTATACATACAATTAGTTCTATAGATGCATCTATTGCTTCAATAATTGCTGAGGCTGCAAATTTAGCTGGGACGTATATCATAGTTGCATTAGCTCCCTCGGATTCTTTTGCCTCTTTCACTGTATTAAAAACTGGAAGGCTCAAATGTTTTTGGCCACCTTTTTTTGGTGTCACTCCACCTACTAAATTTGTTCCATATTTGATTGCTTGCTCAGAGTGAAATGTTCCATGGGAACCTGTAAATCCTTGACAGATTAATCTAGTATTTTTATTGAC
>QCOL01000023.1 GCA_003212925.1 Pelagibacteraceae bacterium AG-430-P08
AAAATTTTTTATCTTTAAAAATAAAAAAATGTTGTGATGTAAATGAAGATTGTCAGCATCAGATATGCTTTTATTTTGATATATCTTTCGTGAAATAGAAAATAGATTTTCAAAACAAGGATACCATAAAATTAGGACAGCAAAATATGGGGAAGATAAAGGGTTTTGTGAAATAAAATTTATAACGTAAAAAGCTGTAAAAAAACCAATTAAATATGAACCTCCATCACCTAATTGTAATTTATTAAAAAAATTCATCAGGTAAATTACAATCAAAAAAAGTATTATTTTTATGTTAAAAGACCTATCTATGTAAAGATCATTATTATTTGAAACAATTAAAATTACTGAGTAAACTAATATATAAAAACCTATAGTATTTAAATTAACACCATCAATAAAATTTGTTCCATTCATCAATACGATAAAACAAAAGATTGTAAATATTATCGGTAAATATATATTTTGATTTAATAACTGATTAATAAAGTCAATTCTCACGTCAATTATTAAAGTTTGGGTGTTAACCACAAATAGAAGTGTAATGAGAATTTGAAACAATAATCTAATTAATGGTGAAAAATCTCTAATCCTATCTGAGCTTAATCCAACTAAAAAAATTAGAAATAAATAAAATATATTTACTAAACCTAATTGAGTTTGAAAAATTAAAAAAAAAAAAATTAAAAATAGTCCACCTGATGTTGGTGTATTAATTGAGCTTACTAACAATTTATGTTTTGAAAATTTTATATTATCAGATAAAAATCTATTCTTAATAATTATCTCATTGATTATCATCATAGTTATTAAGAAAACGTAAATCATAATTTCTGTTTTAATCTTTTTATAGAAAAGTTTAATGATAAAATAATTACTTTGAAAATTGAATTAAAAAAATTAAATTTTTCTTTCCTATAATAAATATCAAAAGCATCAATTAATTTTTGGATAGTATTTGATGAAAGTGAATTGCTAGTTTTTCTCCATAACAAAAGATGTTTATTTAATCCATAAATATCTATTTTTTTTGCAATTTTTAACCATGAAGCATAATCTTCTTTAGTTTTGTTTGAGGTAAATTTATTTTTTAAAAAAAGATTTTTTTCAATAATTATAGAGGATAAACCTATATCACATGAATTCAATAAATCATAATAAGTTTGTTTGTATTTTGCAATTTGTGATCCGATTTTCAAATTATTTTCATTAATAATATAATATGAGGTATGTGATATCTTAATTTTTTTTTTTTTCATAAATTTTAATTGAAGGTTTAGTTTATTTGATTTCCATAAATCATCTGAATCCAGAAAAGCTAAATATTTACCCTTAGCAATTTTAGCAGCTTTATTTCTAGAAACACCCGCACCAATGTTTTTTGAATTAATTAAAATTTTGACCTTATTTGTTCTTTTTATTAACTTTTTAATTTCAACTAAATAGTCTCTATCATTATCATCATAAACTACAATAATTTCAATGTGCTTATATGTTTGTTTAAGTGCAGATTTTAATGAACTATAAAAATAATCTTTCTTTCTATAATAAGTAATTATAATTGAAACTAAATCTAATTTTTTTTTCACTAAATTTTATTTAAAATTTTATTTAATTTTTTAAAATGCATGAAATTAGTAAATTTTTTTACTTCCCTAAAGGCATTAATTTTTTTTTGTATACGATATTTTTCTTTTGAATTTATAAAAAAATTAAATTGTTTTTCAAAATCTACTAAATTATTATTTTCAAATCCAAATCCACAACGATTATTTTCTAAAAACTCAATTGGACCATTTTTACAATTACTAGATATTATATTTGCACGACAAAAAGCTGCCTCTATTAAAACAAAACCTGGATCTTCCCACAAAGATGACAATATAAATGCTTCACAATTTTTCATATAATTATAAATATTATCTTTATAACCAATTAAAAAAACTTTTTTTTCAAGTTTTTTTTTTAGAATTAGTTTTTTTAAATTTTGATGTTCTTCACCATCTCCTGCAATAAATAACAACCTTTCACTTTTCAGAATGAATTTACCATATGCTTCAATTAAAAATTCAAAATTTTTTTGTTTTGTCAATCTACCAACTGCCAAAAAAAACTTTTTATCATCTTCTTTTAGTTTCATTCTTTTCATTTTATTAATTTGATGAATATTTAATACTGGATCATATAAAACAAATAATTTATCTTGATCAATAATCTTTAATTTCAAAAGCTTGTCTTTTGTTAATTTAGTTGGACAAGTCACAGCATGTATCTTTTTAAAAGCTAACTTCCAAAGAAATACCCTAAAAATATTTAGATTTGGATATCCGGAGATTCTTAAAATAAATTTTGTTTTAAAACTAAATAAAATTAATAAAAAAAGAGGTAACGAACTTACTAGATGAATTATTATGAATTCAGGTTTTTTTTTTGTCAAAAGATTTTTAAGAGGAAAAAATGATAGCAAAAAAATAAATAAAAACGATAATCTGCTCTTAAACCATCCATATTTAGGTAAATATTTCAATATTTTATCGTTAAAATAATCAATTAATTCAATTTCTTTATTTTTGATATTCAAATTGTATTCATTAAATTCACCAAAAAAATTTATTAACGATACATCATAGTTTTTATTAAATTTAATTATTGATTGTGCAGAATTTATAACTGCTTTAAACGTAGCTATTTTTGAAAATCCTGGGGACCAATAAAAAATTTTTTTTTTCAATTTTCTTTTAGTGTTTATTTGCTTAACATAAAAAACAATTCAGAACTAATTTATACAATGACTAACTTCAATTATAAATTAGAAAAAGAGTTACTTCCAAAAATAAGCAAAATTGTTAATGTAAAAATCCTTGAACTTGGGGTTCAAAAAGGAGGATCTACATTAGAATTCTTAAAAATATGTGCAAAAATATTTCTAAAAAAGCTTACTTTTGTTTACTTATGTTTAATTATAAAATTAACTGTAATAAATAATATAATATCAAAAGAAAACTTATTTAAGTATTTTTTGGCAGTCATCTATCCAGGCGTTTAGATATTTTTTTTCATTTTTAGATATTATCCCATAACTAATGAGAGCATTATAACAAGTTTTTAGATTACTTAGATAATTCTTTTCACCCTTTTTTAATTTTAATTTGGAAATTATTTCATTTATTTTTTTATCTTTCAAATACATGGGAATTTCTTGTTCAAAATCATTAAGTAAATTATGATCATTTCTAAATTGTTTCATTGTAGTGCCAAAAAACATAATATCTTTATCGTCATTTTGTAAAATTCTTTGAGTAATTAAGCCTCTCCAAATATCTGTACATCTCATAGTGCATGTTACAGGTAAATAAAGTAAAGGAAAAATTTTTCTAAACCAAATTGTATTTTGACTATTTAATGTAACTAAAGATTTTTTTACATTGATTTTTAAATTTTTCTTAAAATTGATATTAATTTTTTTATTTATTAATCGAAATATTGCATCTACATCTGGGTTCCCTTCACAAACACCTTGTTGTAAATAAAAATTATTTTTTTTTAAATTTTTAAATTCAATTTTATTATTAGTAATCTCATTTAAAGGCAATCCTCTTGGCCAACAATTAATTTTTTTTTTAAAAAAAGCAGTATATATATTAATCCATTTATTTTTGTTTTTTACAACTTTTGCTTTATGACTTAGTTTTTTTTCATCAAAAAAATTTTTGTAAGGATAATTATCGTCATCTGTTTCAACTATTACATCACTATTATTCTTATATGCAATTAGATAGCCAATATTTTTTCTGGCGTAATTATTAATTGGACATTTTTTTGAAAAACTAAACTTTAAGTAATTTTGATTTTGAATAGAAAAGAAGTCTCCATAATTTAATTTGAATTTTTTTGGTGTTTTGTGATCACCAACTACAAGGAAAGACCATTTTTTTTTTTTACATTGATTATCAAATTTTTTAATATTCTTATTTGGAAGATTTATTGTAGTTATGACAAGTGAAACTTTCATATGATTATGAATGTCTTATATACAAAATTTTAAATAATGCTACATAGATTGTGATGAAAGAATTATTAAGAAATTTTATTTTTAAATTTACACTCAAAACTCCTCCTTTAATCAAAAACTTAGAAACCTCAGATATTTTAAAAAATATAAAGGAAACAAAAATTATTGATAATTTAGAAAGCAATACTGTTGTTCTAAAAAATTTAAATCTCAAAGAACTATCTTTCGGAGAATTAAATAAAGATAAAATTTTCTATGTAATTAAAAGAACACCTGGCACTGGGATGTTTTCTAATATAACTTTTATACTTAATCATTTAAAAATATGTAACAAATTTGACTTTATTCCAATTATTGATATGGAAAATTTTCACACAATTTATAATGAAAAAAATAATGTGAGAAATAATAAAAATGCTTGGAACTATTATTTTGAAAATCTTAATAAATTTACCTTAAATGAAGTATATAAAAGTAAAAATGTATTAGTTACTGACAATAAATTTTTTGATTTTTTTTCAAATGGTATTGATAAAGATATGGAGCTGCCAAAATTACTTAGAAATAAAATTGTAATCAATAAATATTTACGAAAGTCTTACTTAAAAATTTTGAAAAATTTTGATAATAAAGATATTTTAGGTATTCACTTTAGGGGAACAAGTTATAAAAGATCGGCTGGACATCCATTGCCAGCAACTAAAAAACAAATGTATAATATTACTCAAAAGATTTTAAAAAAAAATCACGTAGACAAGATTTTTTTAGTTACGGAAGAAAAAAACTATTTAGATTTCTTTATAAAAAAATTTGGAGATAAAGTCATTTATCTAAACTCTGCGTACAGGTCGAATAAAAATGATGCATTTAAGATTTATCCAAGAAATTTGCATAGATATAAACTTGGTAGAGAGGCTATATTAGAAGCTATGCTTTTATCATCATGCAAACATTTTGTTTATCTATGTTCAAATATAAGTTCAGCTGCGATAGGATTTAACATTGAAAAAAATCAATTAAGATATGAAATAGATAATGGTTATAATTCAAAAAGTTTAATTTATTCTCAATTCTATTGGTATATTAAAAAAATTTTACCTAGATCATTTGGTGGAATTTAAAATGTTTATTTTTAAAAGGTATAAAAAAATATAAAGAAATATTGAATGGAAGCTAGAAAAAATAAAGTTTTAATTTATGGTATATCAGGGCAAAATGGTTCTTATCTAGCTAAAAAATATTTAGAAGAAAAATTTATTGTACATGGTATTTCAAGAAAAAAAGGTAAATGGGATAAAAATTTAAAATATCTTGATATCAAAGATAAGATTAAAATTTTTAGAATAAATAAAAATTTTGACAATCTTCATTCAATTCTTAAAAACAACTACAAATATATAATTCATCTAGATGATCAAACTAATGTAATTGGATCTTACTCTAAATTAGAGCAAGAGACATTTGAAAGTCAGATATTACCATTACAAATTTTTTTAGAAAAATTAAAGAGTCAAAAAAAAAACAAAACTAAATTTATGTTTAGTTCGTCAGGCGGAATTTTAAGAAATCAAAAAAAAATAAAACTTAATGAAAAAAGTTACAAAATACCTCAAAGTCTTTATGCTCTTTCAAGACTTATTGGATATGAAATAGTTAAATCCTACAGAGAAATGTTTAATCTAAAAGTTTTTTCAATAATTTTCTTTAACCATGAGTCAATTTTAAGAAATGACAATTTTATATTCAAAAAAATGGAACTGGGAAATATTGACGTCATAAGAAACTTGGGTTCAAGTGATGAAAATATGAAAATAGTTTTTAATATCATGAAAAAAAGTAAAGTTGATGATTATGTTTTAGATACTAGAAGTTAAACAAATTTATGCAGATATACCAAAAAATTAAAAGAATCATTAACACATATCCAAAAAAAATATAATGGATCTGATTAATCAATTTATAAGCAATGAAAATAAATAGCATTGATTTTGTAAAAGATACAATCCAACATGGTGGAAACAGATTGCATAAAGATTTAGAAAAAAAAAATTATGACTCACCCTTAATTACAGTAATAACTGTAGTTTTAAATGGTGAAAAAAATTTGGAAAATTGTTTTAAAAGCTTACATCAACAAAATTATAAAAACATAGAACATATTGTAATTGATGGTGGGTCAACAGATAATTCGGTAAATATAATTAAAACATACTCGAATAAAATTGAATATTGGTGTCAAAAAAAAGATCAAGGGATTTATGATGCATTTAATTTAGGCATGAGCCTAGCAAAAGGAGATTATGTTGGCTTCCTGAATTCTGATGATGAGTATGACAAAGATGCTTTTGTTCACTTATATAAATACATTAAAAACTATCCAGATAAAGATTTCATCTTTGGGGCTGTGAAAAAGCATTGGGGTATTTTGTATGGATATAGACCTTACAAAATAAAATGGAGTTGGGAGTTTTATTCAAGTCACTCAACTGGTTTTTTTATAAAATTAAATTCAGCTAAAAAGGTAGGTTACTATAATTTAAAGTACAAATTTTCTTCTGATTATGATTATTTTTATAGAATGATCGTAAAACATAAGCTAAAGGGAGTTGGAACCAAAAAAAATGAACTATTTGGTCATTTTAGAAGAGGAGGATTTTCTAGTAAAGTAAAATTTACAGATCATTTTTTTGAGGAAATCAATATAAGGTTAGATAATAAACAAAATAAATTTT
>QCOL01000024.1 GCA_003212925.1 Pelagibacteraceae bacterium AG-430-P08
TTATTTGGATTAGCAAGAAATACAATTTTAGTTTTATTGCTTACTTTTTTAATTATTTCAGAAACAGAAATTTTAAAATTTTTTTCTTTGGCAAAAACAACTTTTGCACCAACTATTTTTGCATATATTCTGTACATTAAAAAACTAAACTGAGGAAGAATTACTTCATCTTTTGGTTTAAGGATAAGTTGGCATAACATTTGAATAACTTCGTCTGAACCAGCTCCACAAATTATTTTTTCTTTGTCACAACTAAATTTTTTTGAGATCTGACTTCGTAATTTTTTAGACTTTCCATCAGGATATCTGAAAAGACTTAATTTTTTATTTGATATTGCTTTCTTGGCCTTGGCACTTACTCCTAGAGCTGATTCATTTGCTGAAAGTTTAATGATTTTATTAAAACTCTTAATAGTTGATTTGCCAGGTTGATAAGCCTCAATATTAAATTTTTTAAATTTTATACTTGTCATCTTTTAAATTTTAGCCTCTTTATAAATAAAATAACAATTTTTCATATAGAATTAGTTCAAATTTTTTAAAAATTGACATACTAAATAACATCTTGTACAAAATTTATGCGCTGATTTACCTGAATTGCGAGCGCTTTAAAAAAACCGCTAAAAAAGTTTTTTTTCTCACAATTCAATAATTAGCATTAATAATTATGAATATTAAAGAGAATATAAAAACGCTTGTTATTAAAAAACCATTGAAACTTGACTGTGGTAAAACTATTAATAATTTTCCACTTGCGTATGAAACTTATGGTTCGCTTAATAAAAATAAAGATAATGCAATCCTTGTTTTTCATGCGCTTACTGGTGATCAATTTGTTACGGGTATTAATCCCGTTACAAAAAAAGATGGTTGGTGGTCTTATGCAGTGGGTCCTAACAAATCAATAGATACAAATAAATATTTTGTTATTTGTGCAAATGTAATAGGTGGTTGTATGGGCTCATTTGGTCCAAGCCACAAAAATCCTGATACAAATAAAATTTACGGAACCGATTTTCCTGTAATTACTATTAATGACATGGTCAACGCACAAGTAAATTTATTAGATCATTTTGAGATAAAAAAACTTTTTTCAGTTGTTGGTGGATCGATGGGGGGAATGCAAGTTTTGCAATTTATTAGTAATTATCCAGATAAAGCTAATACAGTAGTACCAATCGCATGTACCTCTAATCATTCTGCTCAAAATATTGCTTTTAATGAATTGGGTAGACAAGCGATAGCATCAGATCATAACTGGTCAGACGGAAAATATTTATCTAATAATACTCTTCCTGATAAAGGGTTATCAGTAGCGAGAATGGCTGCACATATAACCTATTTGTCTAAAAAAGGTTTACAAGAAAAATTCGGAAGAAAACTTCAAGAAAGAGATGCTCTTAAATTTGGGTTTGATGCAGATTTTCAAATAGAGAGTTATCTAAGATATCAAGGATCGGTTTTTGTAGATCGATTTGATGCCAATAGTTATCTTTATATCACAAGAGCAATGGATTATTTTGATCTAGTTAAACAATTTGATGGTAATTTATCTAATGCATTTAAAAAAACTAAGGCTAAGTTTTTTATAATATCTTTTACCTCAGACTGGCTCTATCCGACCCAAGAAAATAAAGATATAGTTATCGCTCTTAATGCAATTGGCGCTGATGTTGGATTTGTTGAAATAAAATCTGATAAAGGTCATGATTCTTTTTTATTAGATGTTCCAGACTTTTTGAAAACCCTTAAAAATTTTTTAGATAAATCTTACTTAGAGAAATAATAGTGAAGACAGAATATAAAATAATAGTCGATTTAATAGAAGAAAAAACAAGAGTTTTAGATGTTGGTTGTGACGATGGAACATTAATGGAGTCATTAAAAAAAGATAAAAATGTTGATGCGAGAGGAATTGAGATTTCAAAGGATAAAGTTCAAACCTGTGTATCAAAAGGACTTACTGTAATTGAAGGAAACGCGGAATTGGATTTAAAACAATTTCCAAATGATTCTTTTGATTATGTTGTTCTAGGTCAAACTTTACAAGCTTTCGTAAATCCTGAGATTGTTATAAAAGAACTTTTAAGAGTTGGAAAAAAAGCAATTATAACAATTCCAAATTTTGGTCATTGGAAAGTAAGATTAAATTTGCTTATCAAAGGAACAATGCCAATCACAGAATCATTACCAAATGATTGGTATAACACTCCAAATATTCATATGTGTACGATTAAAGATTTTGTTAAATTTTCAAAAATTATAAACTTTAAAATCTTTAAATCTTTAGCTCTGACAAATAAAAATATATCAAATATTAATAATTCTAATTTATTTTATAAAAACTTATTTGCAGAATTAGGTATATTCTTAATTGAAAAATAAGATGAGAATAGAAATAATTAAGTGTTTACAAGACAATTATAGTTACCTGTTAATCGATGACAATAAAAATATTGGATGTGTTGTTGACCCTGGTGAGGCAGCTCCAATTATAAAATATGTTGAAAGTAATAATATTGAGTTAAAATATATTCTTAATACTCATCATCATTATGATCATGTAGGTGGCAACTTAGAATTAAAGAAAAGATATAATTCTAAAATAGTTGGATTTAAGGAAGATAAAGATCGGATTCCAGAAATTGATGTACTTGTGGAAGATAATCAAAAATGGAAAGGCGAAAATTTTGAAGCAAAAATTTATCACATTCCAGGTCATACAAGTGGGCATATTGCCTTTCATTTTTTTTTGGAAAAAATAATTTTTACTGGGGATACTTTATTTTCTTTAGGATGTGGTAGAATTTTTGAGGGAACTTATGAACAGATGTTCAACTCATTAAAAAAAATAAAAGAACTTCCCAAGGATACTCAGATATATTGCGGCCATGAATATACATTACAAAATTCAAAATTTTGTGAGTCAAACGATCCTGATAATTCAAATTTGAAAAGCAAAATTGAAGAAATTAAAGAAAAAATAAAAAATGGCCATCCCACCATTCCATCAATTTTATCTGATGAAATGGAATGCAATATATTTCTTAAAGCTAAAGATGTTGAAAGTTTTTCAAAATTAAGAGATTTAAAGGATAATTTTTGATTTATAAAACTTGACTATAGGCTTGCTCAGACTATATTGCCTTAACAAAATTTAGAGTATTTATATGTCATTCGCAGTCATAAAAACAGGTGGTAAACAATACAAAGTGAAATCTGGAGAGATTTTGAAAATTGAGAAATTAACAGATATTAAAGCTAATTCAAAAATAGAATTTAATGAAATTTTAGCTTACGGAGATGAAAGTAAAATAGAAATTGGAGCCCCAATAGTAAATGGTGCAAAAGTTGAAGCTGACTTAATTAAAAATAGTAAAAATAGGACTGTATTAATTTTTAAAAAAAGAAGAAGACATAACTCAAGAAGAAAAAATGGGCATAGACAGGAATATTCTATGATTAGAATAAATAAAATTTTTTCAAAAGATGGTAAAATTCTCTCAGAAGCTGAAAAAATTTCTAAAGTAGCAAAAAAGACAGAAATAAAAAAAGAGGCTAGTAAATAACTAGGAATTAACTATGGCAACAAAAAAAGCAGGCGGATCTTCTAGAAATGGACGTGATAGTGCTGGGCGAAGACTTGGTGTCAAAAAGTACGGTGGACAATCTGTTATTCCTGGAAACATTATTGTAAGACAAAGGGGTACAAAAATATTTCCTGGAGAAAATGTAGGAATGGGTAAAGATCACTCAATTTTTTCAGTAGTAAAAGGTAAAGTAGTTTTTAAAAAAACAAAGTCAGACAGAACTTTTGTTTCAGTAAAACCCAATTAATAGTACAACTTAACCTATTGTTGTATTATGAAATTCTTAGATCAAGTTAAAATTTATATTAAAGCTGGAAACGGTGGAGATGGTTCTCCGAGTTTCAGAAGAGAAAAATTTATAGAATTTGGTGGCCCAGATGGTGGTGATGGTGGAAAAGGAGGTTCAGTAATTTTGAAAGCTGAACAGAATTTAAATACTTTGATTGATTTTAGATATCAACAACATCATAAAGCAAAGAGAGGTGAGAACGGTGCAGGACAAAACCGAACAGGCAAGAGTGGTGAAGATTTAATTTTAAAGGTTCCCTTAGGAACACAAGTTTTTGAAGAGGACAATAAAACATTAATTTACGACTTTACGAAAATTAGTGAGGAATTTATCGCTGCTGCAGGTGGTAAAGGTGGATTGGGTAATACAAGATTCAAAAGTTCTACCAATAGGGCTCCAAGGAAATTTACAAAAGGAACTCAAGGAGAAGAGTTTACAATTTGGCTTCAATTGAAAACAATAGCTGATATTGGGATTATAGGATTACCTAATGCAGGTAAGTCAAGTTTATTAGCATCAGTTACTAATGCAAATCCTAAAATTGCAAACTATCAATTTACCACTTTAAATCCAAATTTAGGAGTAGCAAGTTATGATGATAAAGAAATTACAATAGCAGATATACCAGGATTAGTAGAAGGGGCTCATAAAGGTACAGGCCTTGGAATTCAGTTTTTGAAACATATT
This sequence comes from Pelagibacteraceae bacterium AG-430-P08, assembly GCA_003212925.1. Classification (GTDB taxonomy): domain Bacteria; phylum Pseudomonadota; class Alphaproteobacteria; order Pelagibacterales; family Pelagibacteraceae; genus Pelagibacter. Next base: position 4,567 of record QCOL01000024.1, read on the forward strand.
GAGAGATGTAAATCTCTTTTACATTTAATTGATATTACAAGTGAAGATTTAAAAAAAAGCTATCGACAAGTAAAAAATGAGCTTAAAAAATATAGTAACAAACTCACTAAAAAAAAAGAATTAATCGTGTTAAACAAAATAGATCTTATTGATGAAAAAGAGGTTAATCATATAATTAAAGATTTTAAAAAGAATACTAAATCAGAAGTTATTGCTTTATCAACATTCAATAAATCTTCAGTATCAAAAATCAAATCAAAATTATTGAATTATGTATCTTAAAAACTCCAAAAAAATTGTTATCAAAATCGGATCTTCACTTTTAGTTGACCAAGAAAAGAAAATAAGAAAAAAATGGCTCTCTAGCTTTGCGAAAGATATAAAAAAATTAAGATCGAATAATCAAAAAATTATAATTGTTTCTTCAGGCGCAATAGCCCTTGGATGTAAAAAAATGAATTATAATAAAAAAAATCTCAAGCTAGATAAAAGTCAAGCAATTGCATCTATTGGACAAATTGAATTGATGAATTTGTTCTTAGAAACGTTTTCAAAATATAAATTAAATATTTCTCAAATTTTACTTACTCTTGATGACACCGAGGAAAGAAGAAGATCAATTAATGCAAAAAGAACTTTTGAAAACTTATTCGATCTTGATTTCATTCCTATTGTTAATGAAAATGATACTATTGCAACATCTGAAATTAAATATGGAGATAATGATAGACTTGCTTCTAGAGTAGCTCAAATTACAAATGCAGATACCTTAATATTACTCTCAGATGTGGATGGTTTATACACAAAAAATCCAAAAAAATTCAAAGATGCTCAATTAATTAAGAAAGTGATTGATTTAGACAAAGTTGTTAAAAGTATAAATATCAAAGGTATGACAGAATTAGGAAGTGGTGGCATGAATACAAAAATCGAAGCTGCTAAAATTTGTAATTTGGCTGGTTGCAATATGGTAATAGCAAATGGGTTAAGTCTTAATCCTATCGATCGTATCCAGAGTGGAAATAACTGCACTTGGTTTATTTCTAAAATATCTAAAATGCATGCAAGGAAAAAGTGGATAATTAGCTCAATTTCTCCTAAGGGTGAACTTATAATTGATGATGGAGCGAAAAAGGCTCTTCATAGTGGAAAAAGTTTATTGGCGGCTGGAATTAAAAAAGTGGTCGGTAGATTTAATAAGGGAGATCATATTAAAATTTTAGATAATAAAAAAAAAGAGTTTGCTCGTGGACTCAGCTCTTTTTCATCCAAAGAAATAAATTTAATTATGGGCTGTCATTCGAATGAAATACAAAAAATTTTAGGATATGTGTCGAAATCTGAGGTGGTGCATAAAGATGATATGGTAGAAATCTAATGAGAAAGATATTAATTAATATTGGAGAAAGATCAAAACAAGCTTTTGCTAAACCAATAAATACTTATAAAAAAAATAAAGTTTTAAGTGATTATCTTAAAATGATAAAAAAAAATAAGCATTTAATTCTTAGAGAAAATAAAAAAGATGTAGATCGGGCTATCAAAATTAAGCTTAGAGATAATTTAATAAACCGGCTTATTTTAAATGAAAAAAAAATCTTGGGTATTATTAATTCAATCCAAAAAATAATTAAGTTAAAGGATCCAATTTATAATGTTATTGAAAAATGGAAAAGACCTAATGGACTTGTATTTTCAAAAATATCAATCCCGATAGGAGTAATAGGTGTAATTTATGAAAGTAGACCAAATGTAACCTCGGATGTAGCATCATTATGTTTTAAATCTGGAAATCCAGTTATTTTAAAAGGTGGTTCTGAAGCCTTTTATTCTAATAAAATTTTATCAAATTTATTCAGAAAAGCTTTGAAGATTAATAAAGTTAATCAAAACTTTGTTCAATTCATCGATATAAAGAATAGAAAAGTGGTAGATTTTTTACTCACTAAAATGACCAATTTTATTGATGTAATCATACCAAGAGGGGGAAGAAATTTAGTTAAAAAAGTACAA
>QCOL01000025.1 GCA_003212925.1 Pelagibacteraceae bacterium AG-430-P08
TGCAGCAGTCATATCTTTTACATCTAGGTCAGTTCTCTTGTTAAAATCAACATCATGAGTTCCAAAATAATAGAAATTTTCTGCTTCATCAGGATTGAAAAATTTTTGTTGTGTTCGTCCTGTTAATACTTCAGTGTGCATACCCATAGCTTGGGCTTTAGTTTTTTTTGAGACACTTTTTATATTTGCCATACTTTTACCTCTCCATCGAATGGGTCATAAGTATCAATTTCTTGTGGTAAAATTGATCGAATTGCTATTTCCTCTGAACCCATTGCGACTAAATCATCAGACTCATATAAAACTAAAGGTTTAGCAGCCATAGTGTCTTTCGCCATACCCAAAGAGTCTTTTGTAGCTACAAAATAAGTAAAGACACCATCTAATCCAGTTAAAGACTCTTTCATACCTTCTTCTAAAGATGCCCCATCTCTCATTTTTTCTGCTAAATAAACAGCAATGAGTTCTGAGTCACACTCAGACATAAATCTCATTCCTTTATTTTCTAGAGCTCTTCTATTATTCCAATAATTTGTAAGCTGACCATTATGAACAACGGATACATCACTAAATGGATAACCCCAGAATGGATGAGCAGATTTAATATCTACACCAGACTCAGTTGCCATTCGTGCATGTCCAATTGCGTGAGTACCAACAAGTTTATCTAAATTATATCTATCACAAACCATCTTAGCATTTCCAAGATCTTTAATTACCTCTAATGATTTACCCATTGAAAGTATTTCTACTCCATGAATACTCTCAATCTTTTGTGAAAATTCTAATAAATCTTTTTTATTATATTCTATTTCATATCTTAATGAGTAGGGGAGTATTCTTTCTTCTTTAATAATTTTTGCACCCATTTCATTAAGATAACTATCAACAATTTTTTTTCTTTCATCATAAACAGACACATCTTCAGCAACTGATGTACTACCTTCACCAACGTTTTCTCCAACTTTGAAACGCATGATAAAATTTTTTCCATCTGTATCTCCGTATAGAGCATATCCTGTAGAGTCTTCTCCTCTATGTTTCAGAGCCTGCAACATACCTTGAAGCTCATGACCAACTTTTGAAGATTTCCCTCTATGAATTAATCCCGCAATTCCGCACATATACTTTTCCTCTTTCCGTATTTTTTATGGTAAGCAATCTAGATAAGTGTCTAGATCCCATTGAGTTGTTGCTCCTAAAAATCTTTCCCATTCATCATTTTTATACCAATGAAAAACTTTATACATTTCATCAGGCATAGCTGATTTAATTACTTCATCTTCTGATAACCTTTCCAAAGCTTCTCCTAAACTTAAAGGAAGTTTTTTTACATCCTTACCAGCTTTTTGAGCCTCGTAAATATTTCTAGATTCAGGATCAGCTGGTTTCATTTTATTACTTATTCCATGATCACAAGCTTTTAATAATGCAGCACCTAATAAGTAAGGATTATGCATTGAGTCAACAGATCTGTATTCAAATCTTCCTGGCGCTGATACTCTTAATCCACAAGTTCTATTTTGATAACCCCAGTCAGCATAAACAGGTGCCCAAAAACCTTGATCCCATAATCTTCTATAAGAATTTACTGTTGAAGATCCTAAGGCTGTTAAAGCAGGAAGGTGTTCCATAATACCCGCTATCGATTGTAAACCAATTTTACCTGGCAATTGCATATCTTTCGTATCAGGCATAAATGTATTAGTTCCACCTTCAACATAACCAAAAACTTCTTCAACTCCTGGTAAAGATTTGTGTCCAAGTTTATTTGTTTTAATTTTTCCACCTTTCCATAAAGACATGTTCGTATGACAACCACTTGCAGAAACTCCCATAAATGGTTTAGTCATAAAACATGCAATCAGATTATGTTCTCTAGCAACCTGAGCACATATTTGTCTATAAGTTGATAGTCTGTCTGCATTTCGAAGAACATTGTCATATGTCCAGTTTAATTCTAATTGACCTGGAGCATCTTCATGGTCACCTTGAATCATATCTAAACCCATAGCTTTCGCATATTCAATAACTTTCATGAATACTGGTCTCAATGATTCAAATTGATCTATGTGGTAACAGAATGGTTTTGAAAACCCTTTTCCAGTAGGAGTACCGTCATCATTTTTTGTGAGCCACATCATTTCAGGTTCAGTTCCAACTCTTAATTCTAAACCATGTTTTTTCTGGAATTCATCCATAAAAATTCTTAAATTTCCTCTACAGTCAGAAGTTAAATGTCCACCAGGATTATTTCTCTCTTCTCTGTTTCTAAAACATGTCACAAAAACTCTTCCTACTCTTTTGTCCCATGGTAATTGACAAAAAGTTTCTGGATCAGGGATACCAACTAATTCCATTGCTTCAGGTCCATAACCTATATAATTATTATGACGATCTAAAAATAAGTTTGCTGTAGCTCCGTATACTAATTGAAAACCTTTTTCTGCTGTTCTTTCCCAATGATCTGCAGGTATTCCCTTACCTACAACTCTTCCTGTTACAGAAATAAATTGATAATAAATATAAGTAATTCCCAATTCGTTAATTTTTTCTCTAACTTTTTTAACTTGTTTGTCTCTACCAGGTCGGTTTACATGCTTTTCTAGATCCGTCATTTTTCCCCTCAATGAATTATAAATTTATTCAAGCGTAACTGAAAAATTTATTAGTGTCTAGGCTAAGAGTTTAACTCCAAGGAAACGGACTGTTCGAAGTAGGGTGAAGTTCGCCCTTCTCGTAACGGTTGAATCTAAACGGTTTTAATAAATCACTTTCGGTACCAAGAATTTCTTTGGCTACAAGTTCACCAACACCAATCATTTTATATCCGTGGTTAGCATCAGCAATCATGTATACGTTTTCAAAAAATCTATCAAAGATTGGAAATGAGTCCGGTGTCATACATCCAAGACCACCTGATGGACCTTTTCTATATAAATCAGATTTTCCCTCAAATCTTTTTTGGCAATGAGCTAAAGCAGAGCACCACATATCACTAAATGCATCAGTAGTTTGATACTCTGGAGACTCAATTCCATAAGGATCAACATTTACTTGATCAAAATGCTTTTTAACAATGTAAGGAGATGTTCCACCTTGAACCCCCAAACCTTCAATATCAGGTTTATAATAAATTCCCCAAATTTTATCTGTAATTAATTTTTTTGTTTTATCAGAATATAGTGGTGCAGTTGAATCTACGTGAACCACAGGTGGCTGTTTTCCATCATTTGTTTTTAAGTAATCTGGTTCGACACCAATAACCCCTTCTTGGAGCATCCAGTAAGTCCACATGTCAGTTACATGCATCTTACCATCTTTACCTTTGATGTTTGCTGTTTTAGGAAGTTCAAGCATATTCCAAAAATCTCTAGCCCACGGTCCTGCTCCGATTACTACTTGCTCACAATCGATTGTGCCTTTATCTGTTTCAACTCCTGTAACCGCCTTACTGTTACTTCCTCTTTTAAATCCTGTAACTTTTACACCTTTCATCACTTGAACACCATTAGAAGTAGATTTATTTTCTAAAGCTTTAATAGAGTCTTTATTAAATGCGTATCCGCCCTTTTTTTCATGAAGAATTGAAGTTATGCCTTTAGCTTGCCAGTCATCAAACATTCCCTTCATGTATTTCATGCAATCCTTTTCACCTTCTATAAAATCAGATTCATACCCAATTGCTTTTTGTTGCTCATAAATACTTGCTACGTCTTCATGCATAACCTCAGGTGATATTTGTAAATAACCAACTGGATTATATTTAAATGCTTTTGGATCACTTTCCCAAACAGACACTGAGTGGGCCATCAATTCTCTCATTGCTGGTTGAAAATAATTATTTCTAACTACTCCACATGCAATTCCACTTGCTCCAGCAGCAGTGTCTTTTTTTTCAAGGACTACAATGTCACCAGGATTTTTATAAGTTTCAGATAATTTCCAAGCAGTGCTTAAACCGTGGATACCCCCACCGATTATTACTACTTTTGCTTTTGTCGGTAATGACATGTGCAAACTTTATTTTTCATGCGACTTAAATATATAGTTTTTTATATATATAAAAAATATAAGTAAAACTTGTATAAATATTAAAAACTCAGATGTTTTAGTGTTTCTATATAATTATTGAACTCGTTAATAAAACTCTCACTTGGTTTAATGTGCTTTTTTCTTTGATCGTTTGAGGTTTTCTCTAAAAAGAAAAAACCTTTTTCACAAGCCTCATTTATCATCAAAGCTGACTTTGGACGTGAAGTTTTAAATAGTTTAGTCTTAAGTTCCTCAACAGTAAGATTTTCTTTATATTTATACGCATGCATCACTAAAAGCATCATATGATAATGTGAAGGCGATTTTCTAAAAAAGTAATTACTAGAAGTGTGAGAAAGTTTCATCTGATCTTCCCAAAATTCCAATAAATCCTTCGCTGATTTTGGCATTAGGATCTGACTCTTGTTTTCTTCGGATCGAAATGTGGAAACCCAACTACTTTTGCAGCAATTCTTTTTTGATGACCATCAATTTTACCAACCTCAACTTCAGTCCCTTCACTTGAGTACTGAGTATCGATTCTGCATAAAGCTATATTTTTATTTAAAGTCGTGGATAAACAACCACTAGTTATTACACCTACTTGAGATCTTCCAACGTGCACGCAATCACCATGTCCAGCCGCCTCTTTTCCTATAAGTTCTAATCCCACAAGTTTTTTTTGAGGATTTGCTTTTCTTTCTTTCAAAACCTCTTTACCAATAAAATCTTCTTCTTTAGTTTTTAATGGAACAGCAAAACCTATTCCAGCCTCAAAAGGATCTTGTTGACCATCAAATTCATTACCAAATAAAATTAAACCAGCTTCAATTCTAAGTTTGTCTAAAGCTGCAAATCCAGCAGGAATTAAGCCTTCATTTTTTCCAGCTTCCATAAGTTTATCCCAAACGTCAGAGGCATGACTCGGATGACACCAGACTTCGTAACCAAGTTCGCCAGTATATCCTGTTCTTGAAACAATCAATGGAATACCTTGAAGGTTTTCAATTCTACAAATAGTAAATCTGAACCATTCCAGCTCATCTATAGATGGTTGTGTTGGTGGAGTAAAAATCATTTTTTTTAATATCTCTCTACTTTTTGGGCCTTGTATTGATACGTTACTAATTTGATCTGTTGAATTTTTTACATTGACCTTAAAGTTTTTCTTTTTAGCTATTTCTTTAAGCCATTCACCACCATATTCGTCTCCACAAATCCATCTAAAACCAGTTTCACTTAATCTCAATAATGTACCATCATCAAACATCATTCCGTTTTCATAACACATCGCAGAGTAAACAACTTGACCAACAGCAAGCTTTTTAATATTTCTAGTTAATGTATAATTCATCAATTCCTCAGCATCAGGACCTATAATTTCAAATTTTCTTAAAGCAGATAAATCAATCAAGACTGCTTTTTCTCTACAAGCATTGTACTCTTCAACAACACCATGCTTGGTATAATCATTAGGTAGCCAAAAACCCCTAGCATCAATAAAATTTCTAGTAAGCTTAGAGGTTTTTTCGTGAAAGCCGGAGTTTCTAGTAAGTTTTTTTTCAGAGTCTGTTTTCATTCTAAATGCAAAAGATTTTGAAAATTCTTTTTTTTTGTCATAGGTTCTAACAAAAATATCTGTTGGATTCCATGAATTACATGCATCGATATCACTAGGACACGCTGTTGTCCCAATTGTTAAATCTTTTAAAGCTCTGAACATTACATAATCTCCAGGTCTTGCATATGACTCATCTGAAATTACTGAATTTAAACCTGTTGCTGAAGTATTAAAAAATAAATTGATAGCCTGCCATCCTTTTTGTTTTTGAACACCATATTTTGCCATTGCATTATTTAAATTTTCAGAGCAATTAGGATGACCAAAATATCCAGCGTCTTCATAATATTTTGAAGTACAAGCCAAATTAAATGTATCATGTTTTCCAACAGTATCTCTTATGACTTCAACTAATGGTTCATGATCGGTGTCGTAAAATTTTGAAAATAAACCAGGACCTGGAAAAGTATTTCCCATAAAAGTCCTCGTTGTTTGCCAATCAAGACCTTTTTCAACTTTCTTATCAAGTTTTTTTGTATCAAACGCCACAAAATCAGAACATTGTCTGCCCGCTGGACTTATTACTTGAATAAAATCTCCCTCTTTAACTTCGAATGAAATTGCAGTTTGTCTCTCAATATTTTCCTCATAATTTGGCTCATAAATAGGATCAGGAATTATTGATAATTCTTTATCATTAACTATTTTATATCTTTTAATGAATAATGTTAAATCACTTGAAGGATTTTGGTCAGATACCAGCATATTGTTTTGTGGCGCTGCAAAAATAACGTAGCATTTATCTTTAGATTTTATCTTAATTTTTTCACCACTTGGAGTTTGTTCATCAAACAAAATTGATGATTTTGATTTATTAATATCTA
>QCOL01000026.1 GCA_003212925.1 Pelagibacteraceae bacterium AG-430-P08
TTATAATTGCTGCAGAAATATTTTGAGGTGCATTTATAATTTTTAAAGGTCTGTCGTCATCCAAAACAAGTCTTAAAGCCTCATCTAGTGGAGGTATGTAATTTGATAAATTATCTATATTTGAAAATAATAATTTCTTATTTTGATCAATTATGTGTATTTCATCTATATCTCTTATTAATTTCTGTGTTTTTAAAAATCTCTCATATTCTTTAATGTTATCATTTAAAAATTTAGCACTTTTATTGGTATCAAAAGCGATTAAAATAATATCAGCCTCAATTTTGTTTCTTACCTGTTGAACATAGTTTTTAGCAAGCTCATATGAATTGTTGACTACAGTTGTAACCTTCTTATCAAAATACTTCTCTAATGCAAAAGAAAATAAGAAAAGAGAAAAAATAGAAATCAAAATAGAGGGTATTAAAGTGAAAAGAGAAAAATAAGTAATATATCTTTTATTAGATTTTAAACCGTCCTTATCTATATCATTTCTAATCGATTTTTTTACTTCAAAGAAAATGAATGCAAATAATGCTAAAAGTAATAAAATATTTAGAATTAATAAATATTGTAAATTATTTTCATTTAATTCAATAAAACTACGATCAATAAATGTTAAAAAAGTTAAAAAACCTAAAAATAGTGTGATAGTAGATAGAATAATTATGAATATATTTTTTTTCAAAAATTCAATCATAAATTAGAATTATAGCATTTAAACAAATGAACAACTATTTTGTAATACTTGCAGCTGGAAAAAGTAAGAGATTTAATAAAAAAATACCTAAGCAATTCTATAATTATAAAAATAAAGAAATTATTGATCACTCTATCGAAAAATCAGTTAATTCAAAGCTTTTTAAAAAGGTTTTAGTTGTTACAAATAATATTAATCATTTCAAAAAAAAGAAGGTCCACAATTCAGTTAAAATAATAAAAGGTGGTAAAGAAAGATCTGACTCCTCCTTAATAGCTTTAAAATATCTAAAAAAATACAAACCTAATAATGTTCTTATTCATGACGCAGCAAGGCCAGATTTTACTTCAAAATTATTAAAAAAATTACTATATCATTTAAAAAAAAATAGTGCTGTAGTTCCATATATTAACTCCAAAAATACAATAAAATATAAAATTAAAAATGAATTATATAATCTTAAAAGAGAAAACACTTATCTAACCCAAACACCACAAGCATTTAAATTTAAAAGATTATATGAACTTGCAATTAATGAAAAAAATGAAATTACGGATGAGGCAACTTTATTTATTGATAAAAATAGAAAAATAAAATTCATAAAAGGAGAAAATACTAATGATAAAATCACTTTTAGAAATGATATAAAATTAACAAAAACTTTTTTTGGCATTGGTTTCGATGTTCATAGATTAGTTAAAAATAAGAAGCTTTATTTAGGTGGAGCTAAGATACCTTTTCACTCTGGGTTAAAAGGACATTCCGACGGAGACGTAATCTTGCATTCAATTATAGATGCAATTTTAGGGGCAATGAGAAATAAAGATATTGGATCTTTTTTTCCCAACACAAAAAAATTTAAAAATATTAGATCTCCAAAAATGTTAAAACCAGTTATCAGAAGTCTCTATAAATCAAATTATTTTATAAATAATTTAGATATAAATTTGATTTGTGAACAACCTAAGGTATCAAAATATAGAAATCAAATAATTAGCTCTATCTCAAAACTGATGATTTTGAAAAAAAATTTAATAAATTTAAAAGGTAAAACAGTTGAAAAACTTGGTTTAATTGGAAAAGAAAAAGCTATTGCATGTGAAGTTATAATTTCGATAACAAAATATGATTAAAACTATCAATACTTTATTTGTTACAATGTTTGGTTTGGGGAAAGTTCCAAAAATTCCTGGAACTTTTGGATCTTTAGCTACAGTTATTATTCTTTATCTTTTTTTCCACATATTTAATTTATCCTCAAACTTGATATTAATATTTTTGATTATTATTTTCATTTTATCTTTTTTAGCTGTAGCACATCATATAAAAGATAATGAAAATAAAGATCCCAAAGAAGTAATTATTGATGAATTTATTGGTCAATCAATACCAATTTATCTCTATGAAATTTCACATGGCACCGAAAAATCATCAAACGAAGCATTAATTTTTTATGGTATCTGTTTTGTATTGTTCAGATTTTTTGATATTGCAAAACCATTTCCTGTAAATTTTTTTGATAAAAAATTTAAAAATAGTTTTGGTGTAATTATGGATGATGTGATAGCTGGATTTTATGTTGTTTTATCTTTAATTTGTTTTATGGTTTTAAATAGTTATTTTGTGTAATGAGATTGTTAATCAAGCTATTAATTAGAAAAAAAATTAAAGTATCAGTTGCTGAATCCTGCACAGGTGGGTTATTAGCTTCTGCAATCACTTCAATTAGTGGTGCATCAAAAATATTTAATTTAGGTTTGGTGACCTACTCCAATCAAGCAAAAATTAAGATTTTAAAAGTAAATAAAAGTATTATTAAAAAATATGGTGCTGTCAGCTATGAATGTTGTTATGCAATGGTAAATAATTTATCTAAAATTTCGAAAGCCAGTATTAATGTTTCAATTACAGGTATTGCAGGACCAAAAGGTGGTACCAAAAAAAAACCTGTTGGCTTAGTTTATATTGGAGTCAAAAAAGGAAATAAAATAGAGATAACTAGATGTTTATTCAAAAGTAAAAAAAGATCTTTAATTCAAAAAGCTACTGTAAAAAAAGCATTAAATCTAGTTCTTAGAGCTACGAAATAGCTGCTCTGCCCTTTTTTGAAATGCATCAGCTATTTTCTCTAATCCAAATTGAAAAGATACTACCATTAAAGAGTTTAAAAATTTATTTTTGATTTCAAAATCAATATCAAAAGTTATTTCAGTTATTCCATTATCTTTATCAACAAAAATCCAATTATTAGATAAATGGTTTAAAGGTCCCTCTATATTCTTAACAAATATTGTGTCTTCCTTTCTATTAAAAACTACATCACTTTTATAAGTATCTTTAAATGGTCCTTTACCTATTGTTAAATCTGCAATTATTTTTGTTAAATTACCTTCACTTTTATTTTCATATATTTTAGCACCGAAACAAAATGGAACAAATTCTGGGTATTTTTCAATATCCAAAACCAAATCAATTAAATCTTTTTTTTTACATTCAATTAATCGCTTAACTGATGCTTTTGGCATTAATGACTTTTTAGTCTATTTTGTTGAAGTTTAGCGAAGTCTTCATCTGCATGATATGAAGATCTTGTTAACGGAGATGAGGAGACTAATAAAAAACCTTTTGCTTTTGCAATGTCACCCAATTCTTTAAACTCTTCAGGTTTATAATATCTATCTAATGGAAAATGTTTTACTGATGGTTGTAAATACTGTCCAATTGTTAAAAAATCTACTTCAGCAGATTTTAAGTCATCCATTACTTGTAAAATTTCATCTCTGGTCTCACCTAAACCAACCATTATTCCTGATTTAGTAAAAATTTTCTTGTTCATTTTTTTTACATTTTTTAAAAGTTCAAGAGATGCAAAATATCTTGAACCTGGTCTTACTTTTAAATAAAGACTAGGTACAGTTTCAATATTGTGATTAAAAACATCTGGATTAGCCTCTAGTACTTTTTTATAAGCCTCACCTTTTCTTAAAAAATCGGGAGTTAAAACTTCAATAGTTGTATTAGGATTAGTTTTTCTTGTTTGGTTTATAACCTCATAAAAATGATTGGATCCACCATCATCTAAATCATCTCTATCGACTGAAGTAATTACAACATGTTTTAAATCTAATTTTTTAACAGCTTGAGATATTTTTATTGGTTCTAACCTATCTAATTTTTCTGGTTTACCAGTTTTTACATCACAAAAAGCACATGCCCTTGTACATGTATCACCCATTATCATAAACGTTGCGTGTCTTTTACTCCAACACTCAGTTATATTTGGACAATTCGCTTCCTGACAAACTGTTACAAGATTATTTTTATTTACAATTGTTTTTGTTAAAAAAAATTCTTTACTATTATTAAGTTTAGATCTAATCCAATCAGGTTTTTTCTTAATTGGATTAATTGGATTTTTTACTTTTTCAGGGTGCCTGAGTTTAATTTTTTGTGTCATTTTTTTTTATAATATAAATTTTTTCATTTTTTTTTCCAAATAAGAACCTCTCTCTAATTAATGTTTCAATATAATCAAGATCAAGATTGTCACTTAATAATGAATTCTTGAAATCCAAGTCATTAATTTGATTTATCAGCGATAATTCCTTAGTTTTTAGATCATTTAAGATTTGTTTTTTTTCATGATAAGAAATTAATCCCCTTTCACCCGATATAAGATTAAAGAAAAAATATACTATTAAAAAAATTGATATTAATAAAAAATAATTTTTTTTTAATCTTTGAAGCATTAATGAATCTTATTCATTCTGGCTTTTTTTCCAAGTTCTTCTTCTATCCGTAATAATTGATTATATTTAGCAACTCTTTCTGATCTTGCTAAAGATCCTGTTTTTATTTGATTAGAATTAGTGCCCACAGCAAGATCTGCAATAAATGTATCTTCGCTATCTCCAGATCTATGAGAAATAATTGTTTGAAACCCTATAATTTGAGCAAAACGAATTACATCTAAGGTCTCTGAAACTGTACCGATTTGATTTAGTTTAATTAAAATTGCGTTTGATGATAAATTTAAAAAACCTTTTTTAAGTCGCTCAAGATTAGTGACATAAAGGTCATCACCTACAATCTGAACTTTTTTAATCGATTTCATTAACTTATTCCAAGATATCCAATCATTTTCGGCAAATGGATCCTCGATTGATTTAATCTTATATTTATTAATTATTTTTTTATATTCTTGAATAGATTTTTCTACAGAAATATAGCTTTTAGAATGAATAGAATACTTGTTTCTTTTATATAATTCATTTGCAGCCACATCCAAACAAATTGAAACGTCCTTACCGTTTACAAAGCCTGACTTCCTAATAGCTGAAACAATTAAATCTAAAGCCTGGTTATTGTTGCTAATCATTGGTGCAAATCCACCCTCGTCCCCAACAGATGTTGAAAGTCCTTTATTCTTTATAATTTTACTTAAATTTTTAATCACTAAAAAACAAATCCTCATTGCATCATTGAAATTTTTTGCGCGATCTGGCCTGATCATAAATTCTTGAATTCTCAAACCATTATTAGCATGTGCTCCACCATTAATTATATTCATAAGTGGAAAAGGTAATCTAAAATTATTTTTAATTAAAAAAGTTTTATATAATGGTTTTTTTCTAATTTTTGCTGAAAGTTTTTTTACAGCCATAGACACAGCTAGTATTGAATTTGCCCCTAGTTTTGTTTTTTGTCTTGTACCATCTAGGTTAATCATTAAAGCATCTATTCTTTCTTGATCATGAATATTTTGTCCTTTAAGTTTTTTTGAAACCTTAGAATTAACCAAACTAATTGCATTAAGAACACTTTTTCCTAAATATCTTTTATTATTTTTATCCCTTTTTTCAAAAGCCTCATAAGTTCCTGTTGATGCTCCTGAGGGACAAATTGCTATTGCACTTTTGTTTTTTATAAAAACTTCAGCTTCGATTGTTGGATTACCTCTACTGTCAAAAACTTGTCGGGCTTTTACTTTTGTAATTTTACTCACTTATTTTTAATTAAACTATCTATATCAGTTAATTGTTTTAGTAGACTTTCTAATTTATCTAAAGGAACCATATTTGGACCATCAGAGGGAGCGTTATCAGGATCTTGATGTGTTTCAATGAAAACTCCTGCTACCCCTACTGCAACAGCTGCTCTTGCTAAATGTTCTACAAACTCTCTCTGTCCACCACTTTTTTCACCAAGACCACCTGGCTGTTGAACTGAATGGGTTGCATCAAAAATTACTGGGTAACCATTTTTTGCCATGATGGGTAATGCTCTCATATCTGAGACTAAAGTATTGTAACCAAAACTAGCACCTCTTTCAGTGACTAGAATATTTTTATTACCGGAGTCTGAAATTTTTTTTGTTACATTGACCATATCCCATGGCGCTAAGAATTGACCTTTTTTAACGTTAATGATTTTATTTGTTTTAGCTGCAGCTACTAAAAGATCGGTTTGGCGACATAAAAAAGCAGGTATTTGTAAAACGTCTACATGTTCTGCAACAATTGAACATTGCTCGATATTATGTATGTCTGTTAAAATTGGGACATT
>QCOL01000027.1 GCA_003212925.1 Pelagibacteraceae bacterium AG-430-P08
ACTCAATCAAAAAATTACATGAACCAGAAAATATTGGTAAATTTAAAGAAAATTTTTATAAAAGACTTGCTTATGATGAAATTTTCTCCACATTTTTAGTTAACTCAGAAATAAGAAAAAAAATAAAAAGAATAAAAAAAACAAAAAAAAACTTTAATATAAAAAAACAAAATGAAATTATATCTAAGCTTAATTTCAAATTAACAAATGACCAAAATAAAACATTAAGCGAAATAAATAGAGATTTATGCTCTGAAAATAAAATGTTTAGATTGCTTCAGGGTGATGTAGGTAGTGGAAAAACAATTGTATCTTTGCTGTCAGCATTCAATACAATTAATTCAGGTTTTCAAGTAGCAGTAATGGCACCAACTGAAATATTAGCTAGACAGCATTTTCTTTTAGCTAAAAAACTATTCTCAAAAAATATTAGGATTGAATTACTATCAGGGAAATCTACATACAAAGATAAAAAAGTAATCCTCAATAAAATATTCAATAAACAAATTGATATAATTTTTGGAACGCATGCACTTTTTCAAAAAAAAGTGGAATTTAAAAAACTTGGGTTAATAATAATAGATGAACAACATAAATTTGGAGTAAATCAAAGAAAAAAATTGTCTGATAAAGCTGGAAAAGATTGTGATGTTCTTTTGATGACTGCTACACCAATCCCACGTACTTTAACAATGACAATTTATGGCGATATGGATCTTTCAATAATTCGTGAAAAACCCAATAATCGTAAACCTGTAAAAACCTACAGTAAACCTGAAAATAAGATTAATGATGTAATAAAATTCATAAAGAAGGAAATCAAACTAGGTAATCAAATATTTTGGGTATGCCCCTTAATTGAGGAGTCCAAGAAACTTGATCACTCTTCTGCAGTTAAAAAATCAGAGTACTTAAATAAATTATTTCCTAAAGAAGTTTTTCTTCTTCACGGTAAAACCACAACTGAGGAAAAAGAAATAATCTTGAACAAATTTCTAAAAAATGAATTTAAGATTTTAGTTTCGACAACTATAATTGAAGTTGGTATAGATTTTCCAAACGCAAATGTAATAATTATTGAAAATGCAAATAAATTTGGTTTATCTCAGCTACATCAGCTGAGAGGTAGAGTTGGAAGAGGCAACAAAGAGTCATCATGCATTTTAATGTTTAAGTCTAATTTAAGTGAAAATGCAAAAAAAAGAATAAATATACTCAAAGGTTCTAATGATGGCTTTAAAATATCTGAAGAAGATATGAAACTGAGAGGTTTTGGTGACATTCTAGGTTTTAAACAAAGTGGTATAAAGAACTTTAAATTAGCTGATCCAGTTCACAATCATGATCTTTTTATTCTAGCTGAGAAAGAAATCAAAAGAATTGAAAATCTTAATGAGGATATAAGTAAATTCAAACCATTAATAAAATTATATGATAGAGCTGATATAATAAATGATATTGCTTAATTCTTGCCTGTTGAAGTTCCAGCGGAAACAATAAATTTAGATGCCTCTTCAAATGTCATATTTAGATAGATAACTTCATCAATTGGAAACATAAGTAAAAAACCACTTGTTGGATTTGGTGTAGTTGGAACAAAAACATTAATTAATTTTTTATTTGTTTTTTCTGCCATCTCACCTTTATTTTCTTTTGTCGCAAAACCAACAGCCCACACTCCTTTTCTAGGATATTCTATTAAAACTACACTTTTTTTATCATTCTGGTCTTTATTAGAAAATGTTTCTGTCATTTGAACTATTGCAGAGTAAATGGTTCTTAGAACTGGAATTCTTTTAAATAGATCATCGATAAGTTTAAGAATTCGTTTACCCAAAAAAGATAGAGATAAACCACCAACAATAGTAATAAAAATTATTGAAATTATAATTTCTAATCCAGGAATTTCAAATGGAAGATAGCTATTTGGATTTATATTTTCTGGAATTACTTTAGATGAAATTCCAATCAATATTTTACTTAAATATAAAGTGAAACCGATAGGTATTAAAACTACCACACCAGTAATAAAATAATTTCTAAGAATTAAACTAATTGATTTTTTTTTCTTCTGTTTTGCCATTATCTAAAACTCGAAAATATCACAAAAGCTATTGCTATTATGAATAATATTAATAATATTTTATTATTTAGATTCATTATATTATATAATACCAATGTCATAAAAAATGAATAGAAGAAAATTTTTAACTTATGTAGGTTGTGGTTGTTGCGGTTTCGTAATTAACTCTTGTACTACTGCCCCTATTACAGATAGGAAACAATTAAAGCTGATTCCAGAGGCAAAATTAAATGCTCAAGCTGCTCAAATTTACGAAAAAATTAAAGAGAAAGAAAAATTAAGTAAAGATACCAAGTCTCTTAATGAAATAAAAGAAATCGGAAAAAAAATGGAAGATGCAATATCAATCTATTTTGAAAATTCCAATATACCAGATCCTACTATCTATTTTGATTGGGAATATATTTTAATCGAAAATAAAAAAGTCAAAAATGCGTGGTGTATGCCTGGTGGAAAAATAGCTGTTTACACAGGAATGCTTGATATAACAAAAAATACAAACGGATTGGCTGCTGTTATGGGTCATGAAATTGCCCATGCGGTTGCAAAACATTCTGTTGAAAGAGCTAGTAGAGGAGTTTTATTAAATACAAGTACGCAAGTGATTGATATTTTAAGTGGTGGAAAATTATCAAGTGTTAATCGTGTTACTGGTATGAATACTGTTGGATTATTATCTCAAATAGGAATTATGAACCCTTTTAATCGAAAACAAGAAAGCGAGGCGGATTATCTTGGTATGATTTTTTCCTCTCTTTCAGGCTACGATATTCGCGAAACTGTTAAGATATGGGAAAGAATGAAAGAACAAAATAAAGGTAAGGCACCACCTGAGTTTATGAGTACTCATCCATCAGCTGAAAATAGAATTAAAATGATTAATAGTCGTATGAATGAAATTATTTTAAAATATCCACCACTAAAAATTTAATACATATAAGTGGTGAGCCGTGATGGACTCGAACCATCGACCCATTCCTTAAAAGGGAATTGCTCTACCAACTGAGCTAACGGCCCATATTTACTTTAGAATGAAGTCTATATATAGAATAATCTAAATATTTCAAACACGAATTTAAAAAAAAAACTGAACTATTTACAACTTATCTATGTATTTATCATGAAAAGTATCAAATGTGTCATTTTGGATATTCTCTCTAATCGATCTCATTAATTCTTGATAGAAATTTATATTGTGTAATGTCAACAACATTGATCCAAGAATCTCATTTGTATTAAACAAGTGATTTAGATAATTTTTAGAATATTTATTCAAATTTAGATTTTTACACTCTGGATCTAGAGGAGTATTATCATTTTGGTATTTATTATTTTTAATATTTACTCTTCCCTGCCAAGTAAAAGCAAGTCCAGTTCTACCTGATCTAGTTGGAAGAACACAATCGAACATATCAACACCTCTTTTAACAGCACCCAAGATATCATTTGGAGTACCAACACCCATTAAATAGTGAGGTTTATTGTGAGGCAAATGTTCTTTAATGTCGTCTAAAACTGTGAACATTTCATCTTGAGTTTCTCCTACAGCAAGACCACCTAATGCATAACCATCAAATCCAATTTCCAAAAGTCCTTTTAAGGATTTTTGTCTCAGATCTTTAAATAAACCTCCTTGCACAATGCCAAATAAAGCTTTGTGAGGGTTATGCCCAAAAGCTTTCTTAGATCTTTCAGCCCAATACAAAGATAAATTCATAGATTTATCTATAGTTTGGTAGTCATTTGTTTTTTTTGGACACTCATCCATAACCATTACAATATCTGAATTAAGTCCTAATTGAATTTTTATACTTTCCTCTGGACTAAGATAAAATTTTTTTCCATCAATATGAGAATTAAAAATTGCCCCTTTTTCTTTATCTATTTTGTTCAGTTTTGATAAAGACATGACTTGAAAGCCACCAGAGTCTGTAAGAATTGGTAAATCACAATTCATAAATTGGTGAAGTCCGCCTGCATCTTCAATTCTTTTAACACCTGGTCGTATCATTAAATGATAAGTATTTGATAGAATAATTTGAGAACCGGTTTTTTTTATGTCATCTATTGTACAAGCTTTTACTGTAGCTTGAGTTCCCACAGGCATAAAAACTGGTGTTTCAATTTTACCTCTGTGAGTTTCAATTAAACCACGTCTTGCAAATCTATTTTTTTTTAAAACTTTAAATTCAAATTTTTTCAATTGAAATTAGAATATTATAAAGATTTGAAACTAATAATTTTATCAGGATCTGTTACTGCGCCATTATTATTTTCATCACCTCTTTTGATCTTATCAACAAATTCCATTCCTTCGATAACTTTTCCAAAAACAGTATATTGATTATCAAGAAATGGTGCTGGTTTAAAACATATAAAAAATTGACTATTGGCACTATTAGGATCTGATGATCTAGCCATAGACAATGTACCTCGATCATGAGGAAGATTACTAAATTCTTGTTTAAGGTCAGGTAAATCTGATCCACCCATTCCAGCTCTCCTTAAGTCAAAATCATCTGAATTTGAATTGCCAAATTTAACATCGCCTGTTTGTGCCATAAAGCCATCTATTACTCTGTGAAACACCACATTGTCATACTTACCAGCATCAGCCAATTCTTTTATTCTTTTGACATGATTGGGTGCTGTGTCTGAAAATAATTCTATCTTTACATCACCATCTTTTAATTTTAAAATCATTATATTCTCCTCTGTTAATGATTGATTAATTGTAAATAAAAAAATAATTAATATCTTTATTAAAAGTTTACTCATATTTATCTTTTAAAGCTTTAATAGTACTCTTAGTTGTAAATTTTTTTATATCTCCATTAAGTTTAATGATTTCTTTGACAAACTTTGAAGAAATAATTTGATTTTCAACATCTGACATTAAAAATAAAGTTTCAATATTATTATTCAATTTTCTATTCATACCAGCAAGTTGAAACTCGTATTCAAAATCTGATACTGCTCTTAAACCTCTCAATATAATATTGGATTTGTATTTTTTACAAAGACTAGTTGTTAATGATTTGAATGAAATCAAAGTTATTTTTTTTTTATTCATTTTTAGATCTTTAAAAAGAGCATTTCTTACAATTTCTAATCTTTCCTCAGCATCAAAAAGATAATCTTTATTTTCACCGTCTGAGACGGCCACAACAATTTTATCAAATAATTTTAATGCTTTTTTT
>QCOL01000028.1 GCA_003212925.1 Pelagibacteraceae bacterium AG-430-P08
TTGCAGACGCTTTACAATGCTTTAAATCTTACATTAAACAATAATAAGTCTAGAAAAATTCCAAAGCCATTTAAAGGTTTTAAAGGAACAGAGTTGATTGATAAAATCATCGATATTGATCAATCACCTATTGGAAGAACTCCAAGATCTAATCCTGCTACTTATACAGGCGCCTTTGGTCCTATTAGAGACTGGTTTACAGGTTTACCTGAGTCAAAGTCTAGAGGTTATAAGCCTGGTAGATTTTCATTTAATGTTAAAGGTGGTAGATGTGAAGCATGTGAAGGTGATGGAGTGATAACCTATGAAATGCACTTTCTACCAGATGTTTATATTCAATGCGATGAATGCAAAGGCACTAGATACAATAGAGAAACCTTAGAAATCAAATTTAAAGACAAGAGTATTGCTGATGTTTTAAATATGACAGTCGATGAGGGGTGTGAATACTTTGAAAATATATCTAATATTAAAACAAAATTACTCACACTTAAGAAAGTTGGTTTAGGGTATATAAAAATCGGCCAACAAGCTACAACTTTATCAGGTGGTGAAGCTCAAAGAATTAAATTAGCTAAAGAGTTATCAAAAAGATCTACAGGAAGAACAATGTATATACTAGATGAACCAACTACCGGTTTACATCAACATGATATAAAAAAATTACTTGAAATTCTCCATACATTTGTAGCTCTAGGAAATACTGTTGTTGTAATTGAACATAATTTAGATGTTATAAAAACAGCAGATTATATTGTTGATATGGGACCTGAGGGTGGTGTCAAAGGTGGAAAAATTATCGCAGAAGGAAAGCCAGAGGAAATTTGTAAAATTAATGAAAGTTATACTGGAAAATTTTTGAAACAACTTTTAAATTAAAAAAAAATCATTGTTAAACATAATCAAAATTAGTATATTTAGATATGGATAAATTATTAGCCTCTCTACCAAGAACAATTCATGCTTCATTAGCATTAGCTGTAGTTGTTTTTATAGGATTGTTCTATCAAAATGACGGATTTAGTTTCGATAGACTCTTCTGGTCTTGGTTGACAAGATTTTTTCACGTCGTGGTAGCTATAATGTGGATAGGTCTTTTGTGGTATTTTAATTTCGTTCAAATTCCTAATATGGGTAAAATACCTGATGAACAAAAGCCAGCTATTGGTAAGGTAATTGCTCCAGCTGCTCTTTTTTATTTTAGATGGGCAGCAGCACTTACAATCCTATCAGGATTTATACTTGCATGGTTAAATGGATATCTTCATGATGCAATGACTTTGAGTATAGGCTCAGGGGTGCCAAAACATACCGCAATTGGAATTGGAATGTGGCTAGGTGTTGTTATGGCTTTTAATGTATGGTTTGTAATTTGGCCAAATCAGAAAAAAGCCTTAGGTATAGTAGAATGTGAACCTGAGGTAAAAGCAAAATCAGCTAAAACAGCTATGCTATTTTCAAGAACAAATACTTTGTTATCTTTACCGATGCTACTTTCAATGGTAGCAGCTCAAAATTTATATTAATTTTTATCTTCTCTAAGGACTGTTTTTTGAGACACATTGAGTCTAACTAGCACTGTATTTGCAATATAAATTGATGAATAAGTTCCAAAAATTACCCCGAATATCATAGCTAAAGAAAAACCTTTTAATACTTCACCACCAAAAAAGAATATTGAGAGTAAGGCTAATAGAGTTGTTACAGAAGTAATTAAAGTTCGAGATAAAGTTTCGTTTATAGAAATATTTGTTAATTCAAAGATTTTTATGTCTGAATATTTTCTTAAATTTTCTCTTACTCTATCAAAAATTACAACTGTATCGTTCATTGAATAACCAACTATTGTAAGCACAGCTGCAATAATTGAAAGATTTATCTCGAGACCTAATAAAGAAAAGAGTCCAAGTGTAACAATTACATCATGAAATAAAGCTGCTATAGCACCCAAGCTGAATTGCCACTCAAATCTTATCCAAATGTAGACAAGCATCAAAAACAAAGCCACTGATATTGCAATTACACCTGATCTTAATAATTCAGCACTAACTTTAGGGCCAACATTTTCTACTCGTCTGAAATTGAAGTTATTACCAAATGATTTATCTAAATTCTTTTTAATTTCTTCAATTACGTTCTTATTTTCATTATTTTCAAACTTAATTAAAAAATCTGTCTCATTGCCAAAGTTTTTAACAGATACATCACCCAAATTCATTTGACTTAAATTATCCCTTAAAGAGGAAACATTAATCTTAGTGTCTGTAGATCTTAATTCAATAAGAGTTCCACCTTTAAAATCTATTCCAAAATTTAAACCTTTAAATGTAAGTAACAATAAAGAAACAATTACTAAAGATACTGAAAGAATATTAAATTTATTGTAATATTTATTAAAGCCGATCATCTAAATCAGTCCCTCTTTTTCTTTATTTTTTGATACATACAAAACGGTTAATAACCTTGCTATAAAATAGACGGTGAAAAGTGTTGTAAATATCCCAATACCTAGTGTTAATGAAAAACCTTTAATTGGACCTGATCCCATAAAAAATAAAATAATTGCTGCTAATAAAGTAGTAACATTCGCATCTAAAATAGCAGTTCTTGATTTTGTATAACCACTATCAAATGCAATTAAATTATTTTTTTCATTCTTAAGTTCCTCTTTAATTCTCTCAAAAATTAGAACATTTGCATCAACAGCCATACCCACTGTAAGAATTATTCCTGCTATACCAGGTAAAGTTAATGTTGCTTCAAATATAGTTAGTATTCCAACTAATATAAAAAGATTTAATATTAAAGCGATATTAGTGATAATTCCAAAAATTTTATATTTAAAAAAAATATAAAGTATGACCAATATAAAACCAATTAACAAAGCAATCATACCTGCATTTATAGAATCCTGTCCTAAATCTGGACCGACAGTCCTTTCTTCAATAATATTTAGAGGAGCAGGTAATGCACCTGATCTTAAAAGTAAGGCAAGATCAGTTGCTGATTGAAATGTAAATCCTCCACTGATTTGGCCAGAGCCAGTAGCAATAGTATCTCTGATCACGGGTGCACTGATTATTTTTCCGTCCAAAACGATAGCTAATCTTTTGCCAATACCATTTGAAGTTGCTTTACCGAATCTTTTTGCTCCTACTCTATCTAGAGAAAAGGTCACAACAGTCTCATTGTTTTCTGTATCCATTCTTGGTTGAGCATCTAAGAGATTTTCACCGCTTAGTATAATTCTTTTACTAACTATTACTTCCTCGGTGCCATCTTCGAATTCTAATTTTTCTGCTCCGAATGAACCTTCAGTGTTATTCGTAACAAACCTAAATGTTAAATTAGCGGTTTTTCCAAGTAAAGATTTTATTCTCATTGGATCATCTAAACCCGGTAACTCAACTAATATTCTGTCATTACCTCTTTTTAAAATATTGGGTTCATTTGTACCAATTTCATCTATTCTTCTTCTAACTATTTCTAGTGCTTGGTCTTGGGATGATGTTTTTAAATTAATGATACCTTGCTTAGAGAAAGAAACCTTAAAAAAATTATTTTCCTCAACTATATCTAATTGATGAGATTTAAATCTTTGATAATAAGGATTTAATTCACTTTCCTCTGACCCAAATTCATCAAGTATAGTCTGTTTTGAATTTTCATCTGAGGTAAATACAAGCGTCTGATTTAAAAGTTTAAAATTTGTAATTCTAATATTTTTTTCTTTAAAATGATTTCTTATCGAGACTGTTAAATTTTGAAGTTTTTGCTCAATTACTGGATCATTATCAATTTCCAGTAAAAGATAAGATCCTCCTTGTAGATCTAAACCTAAATTAATTTTTTTACTTAATATTTTTTTATCAAATTTAAAAAAATTCGATAAAGCGAAGATAATAAAAAGCAAGGAAACTAAAGTAATAAAAATAATTCTTAGTTTCGAAAAATATAACACTTTAAATTAAAAAAATTATTTTTTTACTTCTTGAGAGTTCATTAGACTTTGAACACCAGTACCTCTAATCACCTCAACTGTTACGTTGTCAGCAATCTCTACTTCAATTTTATCATTATCTACAACTCTTGAAATCGTTCCTGTAATACCACCAGAGGTTACAATTTTGTCACCTTTTTTTAAGCTCTCAACCATGGCTTTATGTTCTTTAACTTTTTTTTGCTGAGGTCTTATTAAGAAAAAATAAAAGATAACAAAAATTAAAATTAGCGGTATAAATTGTCCTATTCCTGCACTATCCATAAAACTCCTTAATTAAAATTGATTATTTATACTATCTAAAAGATTAAAACAACTTTATTTGACAGAAATTTTTTCCAAATTGTCCATATACGGTCTTAAAACTTTTGGAATTATTATTGAACCATCTTTTTGTTGATAATTTTCTAAAACTGCTATTAAAGTTCTACCTACAGCTAGACCACTCCCATTTAAAGTACCAACATAAAGAGTCTCTTTTTTCTGATTCTTATATCTTGCTTTCATCCTCACAGCTTGAAAAGTTGAACAAGATGAACAAGAGGAAATTTCTCTATATTTTTTCTCTGAAGGTAGCCAAACTTCAATGTCGTAAGTTTTTTCAGCACTAAATCCCATGTCACCACTGCATAGAATCATTTTTCTGTATGGTAATTCTAGTAGATCTAAAATTGATGTTGCACATTTCGTCATTCTCTCTAGTTCATCAAGGCATTTATCTTGTTCGACAATACTAACCATTTCAACTTTGTAAAACTGATGCTGTCTAATCATACCTTTTGTGTCTTTGCCATAACTACCAGCCTCTTTTCTGAAGCACGGTGTGGAAGCAACAAATCTCATTGGCAGATCTTTTTGATTAATAATCTTATCTTTAACAATATTAGTTAAAATCACTTCTGCAGTAGGTATCAAAAACTTTCTTTCTCCATTATCATCCAGTTTGATTTCAAATTGATCATTTTCAAATTTAGGAAGTTGACCTGTACCAAACATTGTACTTTCAGAGGCGAATAAAGGCGGTGAAATTTCCTCATAACCATTTTTTAATATGTGCGTATCTAACATAAAATTTGAAATAGCCCTTTCTAATAAGGCCAGTTTATTTTTTACGAATACAAACCGAGCACCTGTAGTTTTAGTGGCTAGGTCAAAATCAAGCATTCCAAGTTTTTCACCTAATTCATAATGTGACAAAGGTTTAAAATCAAAATTTGGTATTTGACCTGATTTCATTACTTCTACGTTATCATTTTCATCTTTT
>QCOL01000029.1 GCA_003212925.1 Pelagibacteraceae bacterium AG-430-P08
AGTTTAGATTACACAAAATTTCCTCGAGCAATAAATTTTATGAGAAAATTAGATAAAGAAAATAGCCATACTTATCATCATTTAGGAATTTATTGTTATAATGTAGAAATATTAAAAAGATTTATTTCTTTCAAACAGTCTCAAAATGAAATTGAAAATAGATTGGAACAGTTAAGAGCATTAGATAATAACATTAATGTCAATGTAGCTCTTGCTAAATCGTCACCAATTGGAGTAGATACCAAGGAAGATTTTATGGCTATAAAAAAAATAATGGAATATAAGTCATAATGAGTAAAATTTATTTTCAAGGAACTTTTGGTGCATATTCTCACTTAGCTGCTTTATCTATTGACTCTAATGCCGAAGTAGTGCCCTGTAAAACTTTTGATGATTGTTTTGTTCAAGCATCAAAAGATACAAATTCAAAAATTATTATTCCAGAATCCAATAGAATTACTGGCAACATAGGAATTGAATATTTAATTTTTGAATATAGGTTAAACATCTATGCTGAGTATTTTCAAAGAATAGAACATAATTTACTGGGTTTACCTGGAACAAAAGTTTCAGAAATCAAGGATGTTTATTCTCATGCCCAAGCACTATCACAATGTTCAAAATTTATAAAATCAAATAAACTGACTGAACATGTAAGAGCTGACACAGCTGGATCTGCAGAAATGGTTTCAAAAAGTAAAGACAAAACCAAAGCTGCAATAGCTTCATCATTAAGTGCTAAAACATATAATTTAGAAATTATAAAAAATAATATAGAAAATGAAAAAGGAAACTTAACAAGATTTCTTATTATGGGTAAAAATATATCACAACCAGAATTTAGCGGAAAAAAATATATCACCTCTTTTTTATTTAAATTAAAAAGTAAACCCGCAGCTTTGTATCAATCTTTAGGAGGGTTTGCTATCAACGGAGTAAATCTAACAAAGTTACAAAGTTATCCTGAAAAAAATTCTTTCGACTCTTTTTTCTTTTTATGTGATTTAGACGGTCATATTGAAGAGCCAAGAGTACAAAAATCACTTGAAGATTTGGGATTGCATTGTCAAGATTTTCACGTCCTAGGTGTTTTTGAAGCTGACAAACAACGAGAAATAAATAAATAACTTTTCTTGTAGATAAGAAATTATTACTGTTATAATAGTTTTGGAGGCTAGAGGTGGATGCTGCTTGAACCCGACCAGATCTTAACGGAAGCAGTCGTAAAGACAGTTTTTCAGGTTCTAGTCTCCTCTAAAATATGAGCAATGATTCAAAAGTATTAGCACTTAAATATAGACCACAAAATTTTGATGATCTTATTGGTCAAGATGTAGTTGCAGAAACTATAACTAATTCAATAATGGCTAATAAAGTTCCTAATGCATATTTATTCACTGGAATAAGAGGAGTTGGAAAAACCACTATAGCAAGAATAGTTGCAAAGGCACTCAATTGTACAAATGGAATTCAAAAAGAATGTAAAAATAAATGTGATAATTGTCAGGCGATAACTAATTCAAATCATATTGATGTATTGGAAATGGATGCTGCAAGCAGAACTGGTGTTGATGATGTAAGAGAATTAATTGAGTTTTCTAGATATGGACCAACATCATCAAAGTATAAGATCTTTATTATCGATGAAGTTCACATGTTAAGCAAACAAGCATTTAATGCCCTTTTAAAAACTTTAGAAGAACCCCCGGAATATCTAAAGTTTATTTTTGCAACAACCGAAATAAAAAAGATTCCAGTTACAGTTATATCAAGATGTCAAAGATTTGATTTATCAAGAATTAAATCGTCGGAATTATTTAATTTCATCAAAAGTATTAAAGATAAAGAGGGAGGTAAAATTACTGATGAAGCACTAAAATTAATAGTGAAAATTTCCGAAGGGTCAGTAAGAGATGCACTATCTTTATTAGATAGAGCCTTATTGACTTTAAATCCAAAAACTGAATTAGATTTAAAATCAGCACAGAAAATTTTTGGTTTTTTTGATAAATCACAATTAATCGATTTATTTGAATTTATTCTTAAAGGAGATGAGATTAAAGTTATAGAGATTTATAGAAAAATTTACGACCAAGGCGTTGAACCAAAAATCTTCATTAATGATTTCTTAGAATTACTTTATTACTTTAAAAATATTGAATCATTAACTTTAGAAAGTACAAATTTTTCATTAAATGATCAAGAATTTCAAAAGATCAAAGATTTAAATAAAAATCTTGATCCGAGCGTATTAATTTTATTTTGGCAATTTACAATTTCGACTCTTGATGAACTTGCTATAGTTTCAAATCAACATTTATCAATGGAGATGTTTTTGTTAAGGTTGATGCATTTAAGTTCAATAAAATTAGAGAAAAATACAGATATAAATTCTCTAAGCAAAAATCCAGTTATAAATAAAGAAATTAATGATCAATCAAAACCAATAGATCAAATTAAGAATATTTATCAAGAGGAAAAAAGTAAACCAGAAATTCATAAAGAAGTTAAATCAGAAAAAAAAATATTTATAAATAGTTTAGAAAAATTAATACAGACCTGTCTCGATAAAAAAGAAATAAAACTTAAGTATGAGTTAGAAAAAAATGTAAATCTAGTAAAGTTTGAAAAAAATATGATTGAGATATCTTTTAATGAAAATTTAGATAAAAATTTTGTTAAAGATCTTTCCTCAAAACTTTTTGATTGGACAGGTGAAAGATGGATTATTTCATTTAGTCAATTAAAAGGAGATATTTCATTGAGGGAGAAAAAACAAAAAATAAAAAAATCTTTAATAGATGAAGCAAAAAATTCAAAAATTTACAAAGATGTAATAAAAAATTTTCCTGATGCTGAATTAACCGATATTAATTTTATAAAAGAGGATGAACCTAATGACTGATTTTACAAAAATTTTAGATAAAGCAAAAGAACTTGAGTCAAAAATGAAAGAAAGTCAAAAAAAAATAAAAGAAATAAAAGTTGAGGGAATTTCAGGCTCAAATTCAGTTAAAGTAGTGCTTGATGGGGAGGGGGAGATGCAATCAATCAATTTATCGGAGGAAATTATGAGGGAAGATAAAACTATAATTGAAGATCTAATTGTTGCTGCTCATAATAGTGCTAAATCACAACTTAAAACAAAAACAGCTGAAGAAATTTCAAAAGCAACAGGTGGACTAGGAATACCTGGATTTAAATGGCCATTATAGTAAATGCAAAATACTTCTGAGATTGAAGAACTTGTTAAATTAATATCAAAGTTGCCTGGTTTAGGCCCTAAATCAGCTAAGAGAATAGTTTTAAAACTAATTAATAATAGGGATGAACTTGTAAAGCCTTTAGCAAAAACTTTAGCAGAAGTTTATAAAAATATTTCTAGATGTAAAATTTGTGGCGTCTTAAAATCATCAGCTGTTGAGTGTTCTTATGATAATTGTAAGGTTATACAGAGAAAGTATAATCAAATTTGTGTTGTTGAAAACATAGCTGATCAGTGGTCGATTGAAAATTCAAATATTTTCAAAGGATATTTTCATATTTTAGGAGGTACTATCTCCTCTGTTGGTCACAAAAAAGAGGATTTATTAATTAATTCTTTAATTGAAAGGGTAAAAAAAGATAAAATTGAGGAAATAATTTTAGCTACTAGTGCAACAGTTGAGGGCCAAACGACAGCTTTTTATATTCAGGACAGTTTATCAAATTTAGATGTAAAGATCACAAAATTAGCTCAAGGGTTGCCTGTTGGTGGAGAAATTGAAAATCTTGATGATGGCACACTTCTTTCTGCTTTTAAAAATAGATCTAAAATAAATTCTAATTCAAGCTGATTTTTTTTTTAATCGATTTAAATGTAATAAAGGTTCTGTATATCCGGAAGGTTGTTCTTTTCCCTTAAAAATAAGTTCACATGCAGTTTGAAATGCTATGGATCTATCATAATCAGAGCTCATTTTAACATAATTTTGATCACTCTCATTTTGTTTATCCACAATCTTTGCCATTTCTTTCATTATTTCAATAACTTGCATTTTAGTTGTAACACCGTGATGCACCCAGTTTGCAATATGTTGCGAAGAAATTCTCAAAGTTGCCCTGTCCTCCATTAACCCGACATTATTTATATCTGGCACTTTGGAGCAACCTACACCTTGATCAATCCATCTTACAACATAACCAAGTAATGTCTGGGCAGAATTTGAAATTTCTGTATTGATTTCTTCAACTGACCAGTTTGGTCTATCTGCGATAGGAATAGTAAGTAAATCATCAATTTTAGCCTTATCTCTTGAAGACAATTTTTTTTGAATATCAAAAATATTTATCTCATGATAATGTAAAGCATGTAAAGCTGCTGCAGTTGGAGATGGTACCCAAGCACAATTTGCCCCAGCTTTAAGATGACCAGTTTTTTGATCTAACATGTCTTTCATTTTATCAGGCATAGCCCACATTCCTTTACCTATTTGTGCTTTTCCTGAAAAGCCACAAGCCAAACCTATATCAACATTGTTATTTTCATAAGCCCCAATCCATTTTGAAGATTTCATATCACCCTTTTTAATCATTGGTCCTGCCTCCATTGATGTATGCATTTCATCACCTGTACGATCAAGGAAACCTGTGTTTATGAAGAAAACTCTGTGTTTTAAGGTTCTAATACACTCTTTAAGATTAGATGAAGTTCTTCTCTCTTCATCCATGATTCCAATTTTGCATGTGTATTTTTTTAATTTTAGAACCTCTTCAACTTTAGTAAAAATTTTATTTGTAAATGCTGTTTCGTCTGGACCATGCATTTTTGGTTTTACAATATATATTGAACCAGCTCTTGAATTTCCTTTTTTTTTGTTATCATGAAGAGCTGCTGCAGTTGTTATAAAAGCATCCATCAATCCTTCTGGAATTTCACTTCCATCTTTCAAAATTATTGAGGGATTAGTCATCAAATGACCAACATTCCTAATTAACAAAAGACTTCTGCCGTGTAATTTTAATCCCTTTCCTTCTTTTGAAATGTAACTTCTGTTTGGATTAAGTTTTCTCTCTAATGTTTTTCCCTCTTTCTCAAATCTTGTTACCAGATCTCCTTTCATCAATCCAAGCCAATTTCTATAACAAATCACTTTATCTTGAGCATCTACTGCCGCAACACTGTCTTCATTATCACATATTGTAGATACTGCAGATTCTAGTATTATGTCAC
>QCOL01000030.1 GCA_003212925.1 Pelagibacteraceae bacterium AG-430-P08
CAAAAGTAATAAATTTCATGATTAAAAGGGGCTGTGAAAAAAAGAATATAATTGCTGTTATAGGTCCTTGTATTGCTCAAAAAAGCTATAACGTAAAAGAGGATTTTAAAAGAAAATTCCTAAAAAAAGATAAAGGGAATAAAGTTTTTTTTAAAAAAAGAAAAAACTTAATTTATTTTGATTTATCAAAATATGTTAAATTACAACTCAAATTAATGAAAATCACAAATTTAGAGACGATAAATATTGATACTTTTCCCAAAAAAAATAATTTTTTTAGTGCAAGAAGGTCTTTGCATTTAAATCATGATGATTATGGTAGAAATATTTCATTAATTATGATTAATTAGAGTTTCTCAATGAAATTATTAACTGGAAACAGCAATAAAGTTTTAAGTAAAAACATTGCTAAATACTTAAAAACAAAACTTGTAAATTCAAGTATTAGAAAATTTGCTGATGGTGAAATTTATATTGAGATAAATGAAAATATAAGAGGAAACAGTATTTTTATTGTTCAATCTATCTCTTCTCCAGCAAATGATAATTTAATGGAATTATTGTTATGTATTGATGCTCTTAAAAGATCGTCTGCGAAAAATATAACAGCGGTAATACCGTATTTTGGATATGCAAGACAAGATAGAAAGGTTGTTCCAAGAACTTCCATATCTGCAAAACTTGTTTCAAATTTAATAACTCAAGCTGGTGCTGATAGAGTGGTAACTGTAGATTTGCACGCAGGTCAAATTCAAGGTTTCTTTGATATTCCTGTTGATAACTTATTTTCTACTCCAATATTTGCAAGACACGCTAGAAAGAAAATTAAAAGTAAAAAAATTATTTGTGTTGCACCTGACGTAGGAGGAACAGAAAGAGCTAGAGCACTTGGAAAACTTTTAAATGTAGGACTAGCTATTGTTGATAAAAGAAGACCAAAGCCTGGGCAATCAGAGGTTATGAATATCATCGGTGATGTAAAAGGACAAACTTGTATTTTAGTTGATGATATAATTGATTCAGGTGGTACAATTGTTAATGCGGCGAAAGCTTTGAAATCTCGTGGTGCAAAAGATGTGTACGTTTATATTACTCATGGGGTTTTAAGTGGAGATGCAATTAAAAAAATTAAAAGTTCAGTAATTAAAAATTTAGTTATAACCGATACAATAGACAATGTTCATAAAACTAAAAATGTTAAAAATATTGAGGTTTTACCGATATCAGGTCTTATGGGTGAAGCAATAAAGAGAATTTCAAATTCAACATCTGTATCAGATTTATTTAAATAAATTTCTTGATTATTTGTAAACATGAGTTAAAAAACTCTGTTTTATGAATTCAATAGAAGCTAACATTAGAGATAATTCCACTAAAGGACAGTTAAACGCTTTAAGAAATAGTGGAAATGTTCCAGCTATTATCTATGGTGGTAAAGATAAAAATCAAAAAATATCTATTTCTAAAAAATTACTTAAAACTTTTATTGAAAAAGAAAATTTCTTCTCAAACATAATTACTCTAAAGGTAGATGGTAGTAATCAAAATGTATTACCAAGAGAAATAAAATATCATATTTTAACCGATGAACCAATTCATGTAGATTTTTTAAGAGTGCTACCAGGTGTAAAGATAAAAATAGAAATTCCAGTAAATTTTATTAACCACGAAAAATCTCCCGGTCTTAAAAAAGGTGGGGTCCTAAACATTGTTAGAAGAAAAGTAGAATTAAGATGTCCAAGTGAAAAGATTCCTGAAAATTTGACGTTAGACTTAGATGGCGTTGATATTGGTGAGAGTTTTAAAATCTCATCAGTTAAATTAGATCCAGAAGTTGTTCCAACAATTCAAGGAAGAGATTTTGTAATAGCAACATTAGCAGCTCCAACAGTTATGAAAGAGCCTGAAAAACCTGCTGAAGCAGAAGCCGCGGAGGGTGAAGAAGGTGCAGAGGGTGCAACTGCAGCGGCGGCCGATGGGGATAAAGCTGCACCTGAGGGTGATAAAGGAGATAAAAAAGAGGGTGATGATAAAAAACCTGCTGACAAAAAACTTCCTGAAGAAAAAAAATAATCAACTAAATTGAAAATTAATCAATAGATCATGCTTTTATTTGTAGGATTGGGTAATCCAACACCAGACAGCGAAAACAATCGACATAATGTTGGGTTTAAAATTATAGACGCTATTAACAAAAAATTTAGTTTATCAAAACAAAAACCAAAATTTAAGGGCTTATTAACCACTGGCAACATAGGAAATGTTAAAGTTTATGCCATCAAACCTTTAACCTTTATGAATAATTCGGGAATTTGTATTAGAGAGCTTATTGAATATTTTAAAATTGATGCTCAAGATGTAATAGTTTTTCATGATGATCTAGATGTGGAATTTGGAAAAATTAAAGCTAAATTTGGAGGATCAAGCGCTGGACACAATGGAATTGCCTCGATTGACAAGTTTATCGGCAAAGATTATTCTAGAGTTAGAATAGGTATTGGTAAACCCAAAGAAAACATCGAGGTTGCAGATTACGTTTTACAAAATTTTGACGAAGATGAGTCATTAGGTATTGAAAAAATATCTAACAATATAAATGACTCAATTTCTTTTCTTGTTGAAAAGAAATTAGATCTTTTTTCTAGTACAGTAAATAATAAATAATGAGCTTCAAGTGTGGGATCGTTGGTTTACCAAACGTAGGTAAATCTACTCTCTTCAATGCATTAACCAATTCAAATAAAGCTCAAGCAGCTAACTTTCCATTCTGCACAATTGATCCAAATATTGGTGTAGTCAGTGTACCTGATTATCGATTGGAAAATTTAGCCAAAATTTCTAAATCAAAAAAAATTATACCTACTACTATTTCTTTTGTTGACATAGCTGGTCTTGTGAAGGGTGCATCTAAAGGTGAAGGTTTGGGAAATAAATTTCTATCTCATATTAGAGAAGTAGACGCTATAATACATATGATTAGATGTTTTGACTCCAGTGATATTCAAAATGTAAATCCTACGGTTGACCCTGTTAGAGACCTTGAAATAATTGAAACAGAAATGAAGCTAGCAGATTTAGAATCCATTCAAAAAAGACTTGAGAAAAATAACAAAAAAAATATTGATGAGGATCAAATTAAAATTCTTCAAAATTGTTTAGACTTAATTAATAATGATCAAGATTTGACAATTTTAAAATCAGAATTTACCAAAAAACAACTAAATTTAAGTGGTTTATTGTCTTTAAAGCCCAAAATATTTGTTTGTAATGTTGATGAGAAAAGTGTCCAAAATGGAAACGGTTACACTAAATCATTCATAGAAAAATTTAGTTTAGAAAACACTTTGATTGTATCGGCTGATATTGAAAATCAAATCAATGAGTTAAATAATGAAGAAAGAAAAAACTACATGGAAATGATTGGTTTAAAGGACACTGGCTTGGATATGTTGATTCAAAAAGGTTATAAGATTTTAGAATTAGACACTTTTTTTACCTCAGGTCCTGAGGAAACAAGAGCCTGGACTATTCAGAAAAATTGTTTAGCTCCAAAAGCTGCTGGTGAAATACATACTGATTTTGAGAAAGGATTTATTAGAGCTGAGACTATTTCTTACAATGATTTTGTTGAAAATGCTGGATGGGTAAATTCTAAAACAAACGGAAAAATGAGATTAGAGGGTAAAGACTATATTGTTAAAGACGGTGACGTTTTAAACTTTCGTTTCAATACGTGACCAGATTCTCTTCATACTAAAATAAACTAAAACTGTTAATATAATTAAATAAACTATTGCTTTAAAACCCATTTTATGACGTGTTTCTAAATGAGGTTCTGCAGTCCACATTAAAAAAGTTGTAACATCTTTTGCCATTTGTTCTACAGAAGCATTAGTACCATCTGAGTATTCTACTAAACCATCAGAAAGTTGATTGGACATTTTAATCTTATTTCCATACATGTATTTATTATAGTAAACACCATCATCTAAAGTCACCCCAGCTGGTGGATCTTCATATCCTTGAAGGAGTGAATAGATGTAATCAACTCCACCACCTCTCGCTTTTACTAAAACAGTCATATCGGGAGGGTATGCTCCACCGTTTGCAGCTTGAGCAGCTTTTTCATTTTCGTAAGGCATCACAAATTTATCCGACAACCTTCCTGGTCTCATAAACATTTCACCATCTGCATTTGGTCCATCTTTTACCTCGAAAGATGCTGCAATGGCTTTTGCTTGTTCCACTGAAAATTCAGGCCCACCCTCTTCCACTAAATTTCTATAACTTAGATATTTCATAGAATGGCAAGAAGAACAAACTTCTTGGTAAACTTGATATCCCCTTTGAAGTGCAGCTCTGTCAAACTTTCCAAAGGGACCCTTAAAACTCCAATCAGTTTTTAAATATTCAACTTTCTCAGCTGCATTAGAGTTAAATTGAAATCCAAAAAATAAAGCTATTAAAAATGATATTCTAAAAAAATTTTTCACTGATCTTTAAAGCTATCCTTTTTTTTCACTGCTGCAAGATTAGGTGATCCACCCAAAATTGGTTCGGTAATACTTAAAGGAACAGGTGTGGTCCTCTCTTTGAATCCTAAAACTGGCAGTATAACTAAAAAATGAAGGAAGTAGTATGCTGTTGCAATCCTGGCAATTAATAAATAAAGACCCTCAGCTGGCATAGCTCCAACATATCCTAAAATTAAAACATCAGCCACTAAGATCCAATAGAACTGCTTATATAAAGGTCTAAAGACTGCGGATCTAATTTTTGAAGTATCTAACCAAGGAAGTGCAGCTAATATTAAAATAGCAGACAACATCGCTATAACACCTAGAAGTTTATCCGGAACCGATCTTAGAATTGCATAAAAAGGTAACAGATACCATTCAGGAACAATATGAGCTGGTGTTACAAGAGGATTTGCTTCAATATAATTATCAGCATGACCTAAAATATTTGGTGTATAGAAAACAA
>QCOL01000031.1 GCA_003212925.1 Pelagibacteraceae bacterium AG-430-P08
ATTCCAAAATATAAATTTTTTAAGGGAATAAAACTTTCAGTTGATGTTGATCCAATAAACTTCAATTAACCAATAAAAAGAGGCATTTTTGACATATCAGTCACTTGAAGACACAAGGGTCATATGTTAATTAAAGCCTGAATTTTTAATAATCTTCAACATTATATAGGAAACAAGTTGAGCAAAGATACAGGATTTTCAATTTCATCAGCTGAAAGGTATTCTCTCGCACTTTTTGAGCTTTCAGAAGAAAATAATTTATTGAGCCAGATAGAAGAACAATCTTTATCTGTATTAAATCTAATTAATCAAAGTAAAGATTTTTTTAATTTGATTAAAGATCCTACTACTAGCCAAGAGGATCTCTCAAAAGTGATAAACAAAATAGCTGATATTAATAAATTTGAGAATTTATTTAAAAATTTTTTAAATTTCTTAATTCAAAAGAGACGTTTCTTTTTTATAGAGCGAATTCTAAAAAGTTTTATTGAAATTTGTTCCAAAAAAAGAGGTGAGCTTGTAGCTGAATTGAAATCAGCAAAAAAATTATCAAGTGATGAAATTAAAAAAATTACAGACGAGTTATCAATGAATTTTAGCTCTAAAATAAAATTAAACTATAAATACGATGAAAGTTTAATAGGAGGCTTGGTAGTTCAAGTTGGAAGTACCATGGTTGATTCCTCAATTAAAAATAAATTACAACAAATCGAAAATAGAATGATAGAGGCATAGATGGAAATAAACCCTTCAGAAGTTACAAAAATATTAAAAGAACAAATCAAAAATTTTGGTGAAAAAGCCGAAGTTGCAGAGGTAGGGCAAGTATTATCAGTTGGAGATGGTATCGCAAGAATCTATGGTTTGGATAATGTGCAAGCTGGTGAAATGGTGGAATTTGCAGACGGATCAAAAGGAATGGCTCTTAACTTAGAAAGTGAAAATGTTGGTGTCGTAATTTTTGGTGACGATAGAAATGTAAAAGAGGGTGATGTAGTAAAACGTACAGGTAACATTGTTGATACTCCTGTTGGAAAGGAATTATTAGGAAGAGTTGTAGACGGTTTAGGTAATCCTATTGATGGAAAAGGTCCGTTTGATAAAAATATTAAAAAAACTAGAGTAGAAGTAAAAGCACCAGGAATTATTCCTCGTCAATCAGTCAATGAACCAATGCAAACTGGATTAAAATCAATCGATAGTTTGGTCCCAATTGGGAGAGGTCAAAGGGAATTAATTATTGGTGACAGACAAACAGGTAAAACTGCAGTTGCTGTGGATGCAATTATTAATCAAAAAAAAATAAATGAATCAGGTGATGAAAAGCAAAAACTATATTGTATTTATGTTGCAGTTGGACAGAAAAGATCAACAGTAAGACAAATTCAAAAAACTTTAGAAGAAGCAGGTGCAATGGAGTACACAACTATTGTTGCAGCTACAGCATCAGACTCTGCGCCATTACAATTTTTAGCCCCATATACAGGATGTGCTATGGGTGAATATTTTAGAGATAATGGAATGCATGCTCTTATTATCTATGATGATTTATCTAAACAAGCTGTTGCGTACAGACAAATGTCTCTATTATTGAGAAGACCTCCAGGCCGTGAGGCTTATCCAGGAGATGTATTTTATCTACATAGTAGATTACTTGAAAGAGCTGCAAAGTTAAGCGACGAGCACGGTGGTGGTTCATTAACAGCACTTCCAATTATTGAAACACAAGGAGGAGATGTTTCTGCATTTATTCCTACTAATGTAATTTCAATTACTGATGGTCAAATATTCTTAGAAACAGAATTATTTAACCAAGGTATAAGACCAGCAATTAACGTTGGGTTATCAGTATCAAGAGTTGGATCATCAGCTCAAACAAAAGCTATGAAAAAAGTTTCGGGATCGATGAAACTAGAATTAGCACAATACAGAGAAATGGCAGCATTTGCTCAATTTGGATCTGATTTGGATGCATCTACACAACAACTTTTGAATAGGGGCTCAAAACTAACTGAGCTTCTAAAACAAAAACAATACTCACCATTGACTGTTGCTGAGCAAGTAATATCAGTTTTCTGCGGTGTTAAAGGTTATCTCGATGATATTGATTTAAAAGATGTATCGGAGTTTGAAAGTAAAATTATTAATAAATGTAAATCAGATAAACCTGAA
Source organism: Pelagibacteraceae bacterium AG-430-P08 (assembly GCA_003212925.1). GTDB lineage: Bacteria > Pseudomonadota > Alphaproteobacteria > Pelagibacterales > Pelagibacteraceae > Pelagibacter. The sequence goes on from QCOL01000031.1 coordinate 2,173, forward strand.
ATAATTGAATCAATTCAAAGCACTGGAAAACTTGATGAAGATAAAGAAAAGCTATTGGTAGAAGTAATTACTCAGCTGAAAGGAACCTTTAAATCTTAATATAATATGGCAAGTTTAGATGATCTCAAAAAAAGGATAGCTAGTGTAAAGTCTACACAAAAAATCACGAAAGCTATGAAAATGGTTGCGGCAGCAAAATTGAGAAGAGCTCAAGAAAGTGCTGAGAGAGGAAGACCTTATTCAGAAAAAATGAATAATATTATTTTAAACTTATCTAATGGCATATCTGATAAGGAAAATGCCCCAAAATTATTATCTGGGACAGGTGAAAATAAAGTTCACTTATGTGTAGTAATGACATCAGACAGGGGCCTTTGTGGTGGTTTTAATTCTAACATCATTAAAAAAGCAAAAAGTTATTTCTCAAAAATTTTAAACGAGGGTAAACAATTAAAGATTATTACTGTAGGGTCTAAGGGAAATGACCAACTAAAAAGAGTTTATGGAGATAAAATTATTGAAAATATATCTTTTAAAGAATCTAAAAATGCAAATTATTTTGACGCTGATAAAGTTGGAAGGATCATAATTGAAAAATTTGAGGCTGGTGAGTTTGACATATGTACAATTTTTTTTAATCAATTTAAAAATGTAATTACTCAATTACCTCAAGCTCAACAGATTATACCTTTAAACAATGAAGATGATCATAATAATTCAGACGAAAGTTATGAATTTGAGCCAGATGAAGATGAAATTTTAAGCAATTTACTACCAAAAAATATTTCAACACAAATATTTAAGGCAATGTTGGAGAATTCAGCTAGCGAACAAGGGTCCAGAATGAGTGCAATGGATAATGCTACCCGTAACGCAGGTGAAATGGTTGACAAACTTACTATCGAATATAATAGAAGTCGTCAGGCAGCAATTACAAAAGAACTAATAGAAATCATATCAGGAGCAGAAAGTTTATAATTATGAGCAAAGGAATAATTACACAGGTTATTGGAGCAGTAGTAGATGTTAAATTTGATGGAGAACTTCCAGAAATTTTAACAGCATTAGAATGTAAAAATGGAAACAACAGATTAGTTTTAGAAGTAGCGCAACACTTGGGTGAAACTACAGTTAGAACTATTGCAATGGATGCTACTGAAGGTTTAAAAAGAGGTGATGAGATAATCAACACCAATGCTCCTATACAAGTTCCAGTAGGACCCGAAACTCTTGGAAGAATTATTAATGTGATTGGAGAGCCAATCGACGAAAGAGGAGAAGTAAAAACTAAAGAAAGTTGGCCAATTCATAGAGGTGCGCCTGAATTCAATGATCAATCGACTGAAACTGAAATACTTGTTACTGGTATTAAAGTAATTGATTTGCTTGCTCCTTATGCAAAAGGAGGAAAAATTGGTTTGTTCGGTGGTGCTGGTGTTGGAAAAACTGTTTTGATTATGGAGTTAATCAATAACGTTGCAAAAGCACATGGTGGCTTTTCAGTTTTTGCAGGTGTAGGAGAAAGAACAAGGGAAGGAAACGATCTTTATCATGAAATGATTGAGTCTGGTGTTATCAAACAGGACGGACCAGGATCTAAAGCGGCATTAGTTTATGGACAAATGAATGAACCTCCAGGCGCTAGAGCTAGAGTGGCACTTACTGGATTGACTGTAGCAGAATATTTTAGAGATCAAGAGGGACAAGATGTACTTTTCTTTGTTGATAATATTTTTAGATTTACTCAAGCAGGCTCAGAAGTTTCGGCACTTTTGGGCAGAATTCCATCTGCAGTTGGTTATCAACCAACATTAGCAACTGATATGGGTAATCTTCAAGAAAGAATTACCACTACTAACAAAGGATCAATTACCTCAGTACAAGCAATTTATGTGCCTGCAGATGATTTAACAGACCCTGCTCCGGCTACATCTTTTGCTCATTTGGATGCAACAACAGTGCTTTCAAGACAAATAGCTGAAATTGGAATATATCCTGCTGTTGATCCACTGGACTCAACTTCAAGAATTCTAGACCCTAGAATTGTTGGTGATGAGCATTATAGGGTAGCAAGAGATGTGCAAAGAATATTACAATCTTACAAATCATTACAAGATATTATAGCCATTTTGGGTATGGATGAATTATCCGAAGAGGATAAGCTGGTTGTAGCTAGAGCGAGAAAAATTCAAAGATTTTTATCTCAGCCATTTTTTGTTGCAGAAGTTTTCACAGGATCACCAGGAAAATTGGTAGATTTAGACTCAACCATCAAAGGCTTTGACGCAATTTGTAAAGGTGAATATGATCATTTACCTGAAGCAGCGTTTTATATGGTGGGCACGATCGAAGAGGCAATTGAGAAAGCTAAAAAAATGGAACAAGAAGCTGCTGCTTAATGAGTGAAGAGTTTAAAATTGAAATTGTAAACCCAGAAAAATCTTTTTTAGTTAAAGAGGATGTTCTAGAGGTTGTTGTGCCTGCATTTGAGGGTGAAA
>QCOL01000032.1 GCA_003212925.1 Pelagibacteraceae bacterium AG-430-P08
GAGCAAGATGAAAAGCTAATGGAGTCTTATCTAAATGGTGAAGAAATTAAAGAAGAAGATTTAATAAGATGTATTAGAAAAGGAACATTAGATTTTAGTTTTGTTCCAGTAATGACTGGATCAGCATTCAAAAATAAAGGAGTGCAACCTTTATTAGACGCAGTCGTAAATTATTTACCTAGTCCTGTTGATATTGGTTCTATTAAAGGCACTAAACTAGGAAGTGAAGATGAAATGGAAATGAAATTTGAAGATAACGCACCATTTTCTGCTCTTGCATTTAAGGTTGCTAATGACCCATTTGTTGGATCATTAACTTTTATAAGAATTTATTCAGGTACTATTAAAACAGGTACTGCTGTTTACAATTCTTCAAAAGAAAAAGAGGAAAGAGTTGGAAGAATGCTTTTAATGCATGCGAATTCAAGAGAGGATATTAAAGAGGCGAATGCTGGAGATATAGTAGCATTAGCTGGCCTTAAAAATACAATAACAGGACATACTTTGTGTGACAAAGATAATGGAGTTCTTCTAGAGCCTATGGAATTCCCTGATCCAGTAATTGAAATTGCAGTTGAACCAAAAACTAAAGCAGACCAAGAAAAAATGGGTGAGGCTTTAGGTAGATTAGCTAAGGAGGATCCTTCATTTAGAGTTACATCAGATGAAGAGTCTGGTCAGACGATTATAAAAGGTATGGGTGAACTCCATCTAGATATAATTGTTGATAGAATGAAAAGAGAGTTTAAAGTAGAAGCTAATGTTGGTGCGCCACAGGTTGCTTACAGAGAAACAATAGAAAATTCCTCAGAGGTTGAATATACACACAAAAAACAAAGTGGTGGTGCAGGTCAATTTGCAAAAGTTAAATTGTTAGTAGAACCACAAGAGGCTGGAAAAGGTAGAGAAGTTGAAAGTAAAATTAAAGGAGGTGCTATACCTAAAGAGTTTATTCCTGGAGTCGAAAAAAGGAATAGAAACAGTCTCTGATGGCGGTATTTTAGCTGGTTTTCCAATGATTGATTACAAAGTAACAATCCTTGATGGATTACATCATGATGTTGATTCAAGTGTGTTAGCTTTTGAATTAGCGAGTAGAGCTTGTTTTAAGGAAGCTTGTACAAAAGGTGGTTTAAAACTTTTAGAACCAGTTATGAGAGTAGAGGTTGTAACCCCAGAAGATTATATGGGAGATGTTATAGGTGATTTAAATAGTAGAAGAGGTCAAATAAGTACTCAAGAGCAAAGAGGTAACGCAACTGTAATTACTGCAATGGTACCTTTAGCAAATATGTTTGGATATATTAATAGTTTAAGATCTATGTCACAGGGAAGAGCACAATACTCAATGTTTTTTGACCATTATTCAAAAGTTCCCCAAAATGTTCAAGACGAAGTAACCAAAAAGATTGCAGGTTAAAATGGAAAAACAGAATATTAGAATAAAATTAAGAGCCTATGATAATAAGGTTTTAGATGCATCAACAGAAGAAATAGTTAATACTGTAAAAAGAACTGGTGCAACAATTAAAGGCCCTATACCTCTACCAACTAAGATAGAAAGATACACAGTTTTAAGATCACCACACATAGATAAGAAAAGCAGAGAACAATTTGAGTCTAGAACACATAAAAGGCTAATAGATATAATAGAACCAACCCCACAAACAGTAGAAGCATTAATGAAATTAGATTTAGCTTCAGGTGTAGATGTGGAGATAAAAATTTAATTATGAAAGAAATAGCTTTATTGGGTAAAAAAATTGGCATGACTAGAGAGTTTTATAAAACTGGTCAATTAGTTCCTGTGACTGTTTTAAAAATGGAAAAAGCGCGTGTAATAAACGTGATTGATATTGAAAAAAAGAGGTTATAAAGCTGTTCAATTAGGTTTTGGTAAAATAAAGAATTCTAAATTAACTAAGTCAATGAAAGGTTATTTTTCTAAAAAAAACACAGAGGCCAAAAAAAGATTAAAAGAATTTAGGGTTGAAAACTTAGAGAATTTAAAAGAAGGAAATGAATTTGGTCTTGAGATTTTTAAAAATACAAAATTTGTTGACACAAAATCCAAAACTATTGGTAAGGGTTTTGCTGGAGCTATGAAAAGACATAATTTTGGAGGTTTAAGAGCTACTCATGGTGTTTCAATATCTCACAGATCTCACGGTTCGACTGGACAAAGACAAGATCCAGGAAAAGTTTTTAAAGGTAAAAAAATGGCAGGTCATATGGGAGATAAATTGAGAACAATGCAAAATATCGAGATTATAAAAGCTGACTTAGAAAATGAGTTACTTTACTTAAAAGGTTCTATTCCAGGGGCAAAAAATTCAGAAGTCTTAGTAAAAGAGTCAGTAAAAAATATAAAGAAATTAACAATAACTGAAAAGATAAAAGCAGCAGAAGAAGCTAAAAAAACACCAGAAAAAAAGAAGAAATAATGAAATTAGATAAATTAAATTTAGATGGTAAAAAAAGCTCAATTGAAGTTTTAGATAAAATTTTTTCAGCAAAAATAAATCACAAACTTGTAAGTAGTGTTTTATATAAAACAAATGCTAATTACAAAGGCAGGCATGCTAAAACAAAACAACAAAATGAGGTATCTGGACCTACATCTAAAATTTATGCTCAAAAAGGAACTGGTAATGCTAGACATGCTAGTAAAAAAGCACCTATATTTGTTGGTGGTGGTATAGCACATGGTCCTAAAGGACAATTGGCTTACAAAACTAGAAAATTGAATAAAAGTGAAAAAAAACAGAGTATTGCATCATTGATTACTGAAAAAACACTTAACAAAAATTTATTAGTTTTAAATGATTTTAATAATGAAATTAAAAAAACAAAAGAAATGAGTTCAATTTTAAAAAAATTTGAGATACTTAATTCTTTGATAATTTTAGATAAAACTTCAAAAGAAAAAATTGAAAAATCAATAAGAAATATTCCAAATATTAAAGTTACAGATATAAATCATTTTAGTGCATTCGATATTATTAAGTTTAAAAAAATTGTTTTCACTGAAAGTTCAATTAAAGAATTAGAAAAAAGATACGCTTAAGATGGAAAAAATGCACTTATACGATAAAATCATATCACCATTGCTTACTGAAAAATCTACTAATTTATCAGAACAAAATAAAATTGTTTTTAAGGTTCATAAAAATGCAAACAAGAAAAGCTTAAAATCAAATATTGAAAAAATTTTTAAAGTTAATGTGACAAAAATTAATATTATAAATAAACAAAACAGGACGAAAATGACCAGAGGTAGAAAAGTAAAAGTTTCTGGTTTTAAAAAAGCAATTATAACACTAAAAAAAGGTCAGACTATTGATCTAACTACAGGAATTTAATATGGCATTAAAAACTTTTAAACCTTACACAAAGTCTACTCTCATAACTGGTTCTAAAAGTTTTAAACCACCTTTTGTACAAGCTTCCTTAAAACAAGCTCTACTCGCTAATTCAAAAGCTAACACACTTGAATCAACATCATGATGTAATCCATCAAGGATTGTTACTTTGTAATCAATCATTGGAAAACCAGCTAAAATACCGCCATCAGAGACTGTTTCTATTCCTTTTTTCGACTCCAGGAATAAACTCTTTAGGTATAGCACCTCCTTTAATTTTACTTTCAACTTCTCTACCTTTTCCAGCCTCTTGTGGTTCTACTAACAATTTAACTTTTGCAAATTGACCTGCACCACCACTTTGTTTTTTGTGTGTATATTCAACCTCTGAGGAATTTTCTATTGTTTCTCTGTAAGCAACCTGTGGCGCACCAACATTAGCTTCTACTTTAAACTCTCTTTTCATTCTATCAACAATTATATCTAGATGGAGTTCACCCATACCTTTTATAATCGTCTGACCAGACTCTTCATCTGATGTAACTCTAAATGAAGGATCCTCCTTAGCTAATCTACCTAAAGCCTCACCCATTTTTTCTTGGTCTGCTTTAGTTTTTGGTTCAACTGCAATTTCAATTACTGGATCAGGGAATTCCATAGGCTCTAGAAGAACTCCATTATCTTTGTCACACAAAGTATGTCCTGTTATTGTATTTTTAAGGCCAGCTAATGCTACTATATCTCCAGCATTCGCCTCTTTAATATCCTCTCTTGAATTCGCATGCATTAAAAGCATTCTTCCAACTCTTTCCTCTTTTTCTTTTGAAGAATTGTAAACAGCAGTACCTGTTTTAATAGTACCTGAATAAATTCTTATAAAAGTTAATGATCCAACAAATGGGTCATTAGCAACCTTAAATGCAAGAGCAGAAAATGGTGCGTTATCTTCAAATTTCATTTCCATTTCATCTTCACTTCCTAGTTTAGTGCCTTTAATAGAACCAATATCAACAGGACTAGGTAAATAATTTACGACTGCGTCTAATAAAGGTTGCACTCCTTTATTTTTGAATGCTGATCCAGTCATTACTGGAACAAAACTAAAATCTAATGTTCCTTTTCTAATACATCTTATTAAATCTTCTTCTTTAATTTCTTCACCATTTAGATAAGACTCCATTAGCTTTTCATCTTGCTC
>QCOL01000033.1 GCA_003212925.1 Pelagibacteraceae bacterium AG-430-P08
TTCTTTATCTTTACCTTTAATCATGTTGGGTTTACTAATACTTTTACTAAATATTTATTTGTTTAAAGTTGATAAAATTCAATTATTTATAATTTTTTATTTACTTCTAAATGTTTTGTTTATCTTTGCAGCATTTATGTTATCTATGGAAGATGTTGAGTGGCAAGTTAGAGTGGGTTTAAAACGAGTTATGTTCGAAAGTTCTGGATTTTATTTATTAACAATTGTTTATTTATTTAATAAAATTAAAAAAAATGATTCAACCAATTTCTCATAAAAAAAAAACATTTGGATATATTATCAAATATAGAAAAAAATTTGGTGTAAATTTCTTAACGCCAAAAGAATTGAGTCATCAAGTTGGTTTTATTAAACATAAATCAAAACACCTTATAAAACCTCATAAACATTATAAAAATATAAGAAGAATTGAGTATACTTCTGAAGTTCTAATAATCTTAAATGGAAAGTTGAGAGTTGATTTCTATGATAATAAAAAAAAATACCTATTCAGTAAAATAATTAAAAAAAATGACATTATAATTCTAAATAGTGGTGGGCATGGTTTTAAAGTATTAAAAACTGTTGAAATGATAGAAGTTAAACAAGGCCCCTATAATATTAAAACTGATAAAAAAGTTTTTAACTCTATAGACGATAAATTTGTTAAAATAAAATGATTCCAGTTAACAAATTTAAACTTTTAGTATCCGACAGAAAAATAATATTAAATGCTTTAAAAAAAAACTGGATATCTTCTGTTGGTCCAGAAGTTAAAAAGTTTGAAGATAACTTCAAAGAACTAATTGGGAAAAAATACTGTTCATCAGTATCAAGTGGATCGGCCGCCTTAGATATTGCTTTAAAAGTAATTGATATTAAAAAAGGTGACGAAATTATAATTCCTAACTTTACTATAATATCGCCTGCAATCTCTATTATTAAATTAGGTGGAATTCCAGTTCCAATAGATTGTGATTTTTATAATTGGAACATGAAAATAAATGAAATAGAAAAAAATATCTCAAAAAAAACAAAAGCAATAATAGCTACACATATTTATGGATACCCTATCCAAATAGATAAAATAAGACAAATATGCAACAAGCATAGAATAATTTTAATTGAAGATGCTGCTGAAATGCTAGGACACAAGTACAAAGGTAAACAATGTGGTAGTTTTGGTGATTTAAGTATTTTTAGTCTTTACTCAAATAAACATATTACTACCGGAGAAGGTGGGATGGTCTTAACAAATATTCGAAAATATAAAGATAAAATATTTGATTATAAAAATTTATGTTTCGGTAAAAAAAATAGATTCAATCATTATGATATTGGTTGGAATTATAGATTTACTAATTTGCAAGCATCTTTAGGAATTAGTCAAATTAGGAGAATAAATAAAATAATTTTAAAAAAAAAAGAAATTGGAAAAAAATATTACAATAATCTTAAAAATTGTAAAAATATTTATATTCAAAAACCCAAACTAAATAATATTGAAAATGTTTATTGGGTTATAGGAATTTTAATTTTAAACAAAAAAATGACTGCAACAAAATTTAGAAATGAATTAAAGAAATATAAAATTGAAACTAGAGAGTTTTTCTGGCCTATGAATAAACAAGATGCATTAAAAAAATACAATTTGAAATTAAAGAAAAATTATAAAAACTCAGAGTATATTAGCAAATATGGTTTATATCTACCATCGGGACTTGCTACTAGTGATAAAGATATAAATTATGTATGCAAATGTGTAAAAAAGATAAAAAAGAGATTTAACTTTTAATAGTAATTTACATCTTGAATGGAAAGATTTTATTTATTAGATATTGCACGTGGTGTAGCAGCTATAGCTGTTGCAATTTTTCATTATAAGCTTTTCTATGCATATAATTTAAGTTCTGAAAATTTTGCTCCTGAGAATCAACCATTTTATGATTATATCAAATTGATATATGAACATGGATGGATTGCTGTTCAGTTTTTTTTTCTTTTATCAGGATTTATATTTTTCAAATTATATCTTAAAAGAATAAAAGAAAAAAATTTAAGTTTTTATAATTTTCTAATCTTAAGAATTTCAAGATTATATCCACTTCATTTTATTACTTTAATAATTGTTTTGATTATTTATTTAGTGCTTAAAGAAAATAATTTTACAAATCCGATTCAAGCAGATTTGGAGCATTTCTTTTATAATCTGTTTCTGATTCATGAATGGGGTTTGAAATCATATGCTTCTTTTAATGAACCATCTTGGTCTATTTCCGTTGAACTCTTAATGTATATAATTTTTTTTTATTTAGCTTTAAAAACAAATATAATTTTTTATTCTTTTTTAATAATATTAATAAGTTCAATTTTATTTTTTAAATTCAAATTTTTAGGTTACGGAGGTTATTGTTTTTTTATAGGTGGATTAAGCTATATTTTAATTAAAAATTTAAAGATCAATCAAAAAAATAAAATCTTAATTCTTTCTTTGTTGATTTTTTTTTCAGGAATATTATCTTCTTATTTTATTGATAATTCAAAATTAAATAAAATAATTATCTTAACAATTTTTTTTCCTAGTTTAATTAATCTTTTCTATTTAATTAATAATTATTCTCCAAGGTTTGGAAAAAAATTATCATTAATTGGAGATATAAGTTATTCTATTTATCTTATTCATTTTCCTTTAATATTATTTATTCTAATAATCTTAAGTATTTTAGATTTAAAAATTAATTTTAATTCAATGACTGTATTTTGCACTTATTTGATTTTTACTTTTTTAATATCTTTTTTTTCATACAAATTAATAGAAATTCCATTTAAAAAGATATTAAGAAAAAAATATATTAAAAATGATAAATAAAAAATCACTTCCTTTATACTTAATTGGTTTATACCCTGCAGCTTTAATAATTGGTACATTAGTTTCTGAAATAATTACCATAGCATTGGCAATATTATTTCTCACTGAATGTTTTAAAAATAAAAAATTTTTATTCTTTAAAGATCCTGTGATTTATTTTTTATTCATAATATGGGGATATTTATTAATTAATCTTTTTAATTCTATAGATTTTCAACTTAGTTTAAATAGATCGATCTTTTTTATTAGATTTATTTTAATAATTTTATCAGTAGCTTATTTTTTAAGGAAATATTCAAAGGACATTGATATTGTTTTTAGGTTATGGATGATCATTATTTTGATAACTGTCATAGATTTGTATATACAATTTTTCTTTGGGCAAAATTTACTCGGATTTAAAAGTCCATGGAATGAGAGATTATCAGGATTTTTTGATCAAGAATTAAAGGTGGCACATTTATTGATTGGTTTTTTCTTACCTAGTTTTGCCTATTTTTTTCAAAAAAATAGGAAAAATCTTTATTTATTTTTTTTTCTTTTGCTTTATTTTGCAATTTTAATTTTAACAAATGAGAGAGCAAACATCATAAGGGGAACTCTTGCACTTTTAATATTTTTTATTTTTCTTCCATTTTTAAAAATTAAATTTAAACTTATTATTTCATCACTATTAATATTAATTTTTTCATCAATGTTATTTATTGTGAAACCAGTTAAAGCTAGATTCATAAATGAACTAGCTGCAATGCAGGTAAATAATTCAATAAAAAATTATATAATTTTTTCAAATTATGGACCACATTATCTCTCAAGTATAGAAATATTTAAAAAAAATATTTTATTTGGAACAGGTGTTAAAACTTTTAGGAACGCTTGTAAAAATATTTCTTTAGAAAAATATTATGGTGATAATGATTATAGATCTAAATCTGGATGTAGCACTCACCCGCATCAATATTTTTTTGAAATATTATCAGGTCTAGGTTTACTTGGATTTATTCTATTTATTTCATTTTTTTTGTACTTAATTTATAGAATTATTAATAGTTTTTTTTCATCTAAAAACTTGATACTTCTAGGTGCTGGAACTTTTTATATTTTACAGTTAATTCCGTTGCTACCTACTGGAAGTTTTTTTACTAGCTTTGGAGCTACTATTTTTTTTATTAACGTAGG
>QCOL01000034.1 GCA_003212925.1 Pelagibacteraceae bacterium AG-430-P08
CTTCGTAAATTCTATCTGTTCCTGTTTTATGATTATTGCTTGTCAAAATTGCTTCTCCACCGTTTTTTTCCACATCTTCAATAATTTCTTGGTCTTCTGCAGCAACAAGTACCTCTCCAATATTTGCTTCTTGAGCTTTTTTATAAACATGAGAAATGATGGATAATCCATTAATTTTCAGCAAGGGTTTACCTGGTAGTCTTGATGCTGATAATCTGGAGGGAATTATAACTAATGTCTTCATTTTTCTTTTAATTTTTCATTACAATATAAATAGAGGCAAAAATGTACATTAAAAATATAAGCAATTTTATATTTATAGTGCTATATGTTCAAAATAATTTTAAGAAATGGATTCATTCGAGCTAAATAAAATAATAGCTGCAGTATTAATGGTAGCACTTTTAGTAATAGGTATTGGTAAGCTTTCAAATGTAATTTTTCATGTTGAAAAGCCTAAAACACCCGGTTACTCAGTAGAGATAGAGCAGGCTACTGTTGTGAGCTCACAAACAAACTCGCAACCAACTGAAAATAAAGTTGATATAGCGGCCTTAATCGCAATGGGAGATATTACTACAGGAGAAAAGGTTTTTAAAAAATGCGCTGCGTGTCATTCAATTGCAAAAGGTGGAAAAAATAACATTGGTCCAGCATTATATAATGTTGTTGGTAGAGAAGTTGGTGCAGTGAATGATTATAAATATTCTAAAGCTCTTACCGCCTATGGAAAGGCGTGGACTTTTGAAGAGCTCAATGGATACCTACTTAAACCAGCTAAATGGATTAAAGGAACAAAGATGGCTTTTGCGGGATTAAGAAAAGAAAAAGATAGAGCATCTGTTATATTGTACTTAAATCAGAATTCTGATAATCCATTGCCATTACCTTAATTTTCCAAAACAATAAAGTAATATAGATTTTTGAACATGTACTCTATTGAGTGCCTGTTGCCATACTTTAGATTTTTTGCTTAAAAATATATTTTCCTCTACCTCTTTGCCTCTTGGTAGGCAATGAAGAAATATACAATCTTTCTTTGCAAAACTCATTAATTTTTCATTTATCTTAAATTTTTTAAATTTATTTAATTTTTTTAATTTATTCACTTTGTCATTCATAGAAATTACTTTGTCTGAAAAAATAACATCAGCTCCTTTTGCGGCTTTTTTTGGATCATGTAATATATGAATTTTACTATTATTGCTTCTGATATATTTTATCATTTTTTTACTTGGTTTGTATTCAGTTGGACATCCAATACTCAATTTAAAAGAAAATTTAATCGAAGCAGCAATCAAAGAATTTAAAACATTATTAGAGTCACCGATCCAAGTTATATTCAAGCTTGATATTGGTTTCTTTTTAATCTCCTCAACAGTAAAGATATCTGATAAAATTTGAGTTGGGTGAGAACTAGGACTAAGACCATTAATTATTGGTATAGATAAATATTTTTTAAATTCCTCTAACTTTTTATCGTTAGCAGTTCTAAGCATAAATGCATTCCCAAAATTTGATAAAATTTTTGCTGTATCTTGAATACTTTCTCCACCCTTTGACAAATGAAGTTCATCTGGTCTAAGTGTTAAAGTGCTTCCACCTAATTGTTTTATTGCCAAATAAAAACTTAATCTTGTTCTTAGACTTGATTTTTCGAACATTTGTATCAACAATTTCCCTTTTAGCGGTGCACCTTTATCAATATCAAGATTATTCAATTTTTTTCTCAATCTTTTTCGTCTTTTAGCATCAACAAGAATTTTTTTTAAATCTCTTATGGGAATATCTTTTAAATTTAAAAAATTCTTCATTTCAATTAAGTTCCTTACAAACCTTATTTAGAATTTTTAAACAAAGATCTAGCTCACTTTTTTTTACATTTAATGGAGGAAGTATACGAATAACATTTTCTGAAGCTCTTATAGTAAGTAATCTATTTTCCATAAGTTTTCTAATGAAAGTAGTTTGATCTTTATATAGTTGAATTCCGATTAAGAAACCTCTTCCTCTTATACTCTTAATCAGATGTGGATAGGTCTCTTTAATATTCTTTAATTTAAACAAAAAATATTTTGATAGATTTTCAATATTTTTCAAAAATTTTTTGCTCGAAACTATATCCATTACTGCATTTCCAACTACCATTGCCAGTGGATTTCCACCAAAAGTAGATCCGTGAGTTCCGGGTATCATTCCAGAAGCAACTTTTTTATTCATTAAAACCGCTCCTAGTGGAAATCCACCACCTATTCCCTTTGCAATTGGGACGATATCAGGTTTAATCTTGGACTTTTCAAATGAAAAAAAACTGCCCGTTCTTGAAATACCACACTGTACTTCATCTAAAATAAGCAATATTTTTTTCTTATTACATAATTTTCTTAATTCTTTTAAACACCAATCTGGTATTACTTTAATGCCCCCTTCGCCCATAATTGGTTCAATCATTATAGCTGCTGTTTTTTTTGTTATCTTTTTTTTAAGAGATTTATGATCTCCAAATCTAAAATGGTCAAATCCCGCTATTTTTGGGCCAAATCCTTCGGTCATTTTTTTTGATCCACTAGCGTAAATTGCAGCTAATGTTCTGCCATGGAATGAGTTTTTTACACATAAAATTCTATTTTTGTTTGGTTTTCCAATGAAATAAAAATATCTTCTAGCTACTTTTATTGCTGCCTCTGTAGCCTCTGCCCCACTATTTTGAAACATAACATAATCTGCAAATGTTTTTTGGCATATTTTTTTAGCCAATTTTTCTCCCTCTGGAATTTGAAAGGCATTTGAAACATGCCAAAGTTTTTTTGACTGATTGCTTATCGCTTTTACTAACTTTGGATGAGCGTGTCCTAGAGAATTAACTGCTATTCCTTGAACAAAATCTAAATACTTTTTATTATCTTTTGAGTATAAGAAACTTCCTTTTCCATACTTAAAAGAGATTTTTTTTCTGTTATAATTTTTTGCTAAATAAGTCATAAAATTTATTTATATACCTCTATATTTGAAGATTTAATTGATACAAGTCAGGATTGAAATTATTTTCATTTTTTTTGTTAATAACTGGAAATATCAACTTGTTATTATCTTATTTAAACCTCTATATAGTGTTATAAAATTTTATTAACACATTATATAGTTTTTAAATGAGTTGGACTGAGGAAAAAGTTAAAAAATTGAAAGAACTTTGGGGTAAAGGAAACACTGCAAGTCAAATTGCTGAAATAATTGGTGGTATTAGTCGTAATGCAGTAATAGGAAAAGCCCATAGACTTAATCTCTCCGCAAAAATAAAAACTAGAGCAATATCAACTAATCAAAACTTTAAATCTCATGGTGATGAAATTAAAATTAAATCGAATAAAGGGAGAAAAAGTAAATTTAAATCTCTTATAATTGAAAAAGATTTTGAGCCTGAGAATCCTAAACAACTTGAAGAATTGGATGACAATTCTTGTAAATGGCCTATTGGTCATCCTAATGAAGAATCTTTTTATTTTTGTGGAAGGACCTCATTAAAAGATTTTTCATATTGTAAACTTCATTTATTATATGCATACCAACCAAAAGGTAAAAAAGAAGATAATAACGATAAAGAAGAAATTCAAAATTATATTAATAAAAAAGTGCAAACT
>QCOL01000035.1 GCA_003212925.1 Pelagibacteraceae bacterium AG-430-P08
TGTTGACTTATGCATATAAGAAATTCTTTATGTATGTTTTGCCAGAAAGTATGGAACCTGATGGTTTAATTCAGTTGCTTTCAACTGATTATAAATTCGCAGTTTCTTTTTCAATATTGGTAATTGTATTGCTTTATCGTCCATCAGGAATATTTAAAGGAAAAATATTGTGAGAAAAAATTTAAATGTAATCGCAGCCTACAGTATTATGATGGGATTGATTATTCTTGTTGGTATATTTCAATCTTGGAATATTGCTTTATCTATTTTTAATCTTTGTTTGATTTCAGCTGTTATGACGATGGGTGCGAATATTCAATGGGGTTATGCTGGTTTAATTAACTTTGGAATAATGGGCTTTACCGCATTAGGTGGTCTAGCTGCAGTTTTAATTTCTGTAAATCCAGTTCAAGAGGCTTGGAGCGCAGGGGGTACAAATATTTTATTAAGTTTATTTTTCATTATTGGAATTGTTTTAGCTATTAGATTTGTTCTTAAAAGATATAAAAAATCTAAAATTAGAAATTACGTTATTGCTGCAATAATTATTTCAGGAATAATTATTGTACGATTTGTCTCTGAACCTGGTATTGAGGCAATTGAGGAAGTAAATCCAGCAAAAACAGGATTTCTAGGTGGGCTAGGGCTTCCAATAATTTTCTCTTGGATTGTAGGTGCTTTCTTTGCAGGAGGATTAGCTTTTGTAATTGGAAAAGTAGCCTTAGGATTAAGAGCTGATTATTTAGCAATCGCAACATTATTAATATCAGAAATAGTAATAGCAATTATAAAACATGAGGACTGGCTAACTAGAGGTGTTAAAAATGTGATTGGTTTAAAACGTCCTGCTCCATATGAAGTTAACTTACAAAAAACAGAATGGTTTATAAATCTAGTTGAAAAATTTAATTCAGGAAAATTAACTTTAATTTCTGATTTATCAGAAAGGCAAGCAGCTCTTAATCAATTTGTAATTGAAGGATCATCAGTATTTGTGAAACTTTGTTATTCTGGTTTGTTTTTAGTTGTTGTGATTATACTTTTAGTCTTAACTCAAAAAGCTCTTTACTCTCCTTGGGGAAGAATGATGAGAGCTATTAGAGATAATGAAGAAGCTGCCAATGCTATGGGCAAGAATGTAGTAAAACAGCATTTGTTAATTTTTGTTTTAGGTTCAGCTATTGTTGGTATCGCAGGAGCTATGCTCGTAACTCAAGATGGATTATTTACACCAGGAAGCTATCGACCTTTGAGATATACTTTTTTGATTTGGGTAATGGTTATTGTAGGCGGAAGTGGAAATAATTTTGGAGCAATACTTGGAGGTTTTGTAGTTTGGTTCTTATGGATTGAGGCAGCACCAATTGGATTATATTTTGTCAATCTAACTACAGCAGGTTTAGAAGATACACATTTTTTGAAAGTACATTTAATTGAAAGTGTTCCTTATTTCAGATTTTTAATGATGGGAATAGGTTTATTATTGATAATGAGATATAGACCAAAGGGTATACTTCCTGAAAAAATAGAAATAAAATAAGTTTATGAAATATATTATTACAGGTGCTGCTATTGCTTGGGCTTTATATATGGCAGATAAATATTTGTTTTTTTAAAAAAACCCCTAACATCAAAGATGTTAGGGGTTTAATTCTTTTAAGATGAGATACTATCTTTGTTTTTTAGTTTTGAATTTTCCGCCTTTAACTTCTTGTTCTAAGAAAGAACCTTCAGCTTCACCGACGCTAGTAAAAGTAACTCCAGTTGCACCTTCGTAGTCAACTTTTTTACCTTTAGCTAATAAATCTAAAGCTTTTTTAAGTTCACCTGGATATATTTTTTTTCCAGGACCGTTTGCAACATCCATAATATTTTTTGCAATTGATGCTCTATCAGTTGAATTACCTGCTTGCATAGCTAAAACTATTAAAGCAGCAGCATCATAAGACTCTCCAGTGTACGGACCTGAACTATCTATACCGGCAGCACTTGCTACTTTAGCAAATACCCCAGCACCTTTTCCAGTTGAACCTGGCATTGAACCAAAAGATTTTTTAAGATCTTTTCCAAAGGCATCCACCAATGATTGACCGATCATACCATCTGATAAAACAAATGTATCAAATGCGCCAGAGTCTAAAGAAGCTTGGATAATTCCTTTACCACCTTGGTCTAGGTAACCAATTACAGCTACTGCATCCCCACCTGCTGAAGCAAGAGTTGCTACTTCTGATGAATAATCTGCTTTACCATCTTCGTGAGCAACTACAGTTGTTACTTTAATACCATGAGCTTCAACAGCTGCTTTATAAACATTTGTTAAACCTTTTCCGTAGTCATTATTAGTATGTGTAATCGCAAGACTTTTAATTTTTCTATCTTTTGTTATATCAGCTAAAATTTGACCGCCTCTAGCATCAGATGGAGCTGTTCTAAAGAAATACCCCTTGTCATCTAAATCGGTAAGTCCTGGTGACGTAGCTGAAGGTGAAATCATTACAACACCGTTTGGTACCGCAACGTTAGATGCAATCGCACCTGTTACACCTGAACAGTCAGCTCCCATAATTGCTGCAACACCTTGTGCAATAACACCTTCGGCTGCTGCTGTTGCTGCAGCTGAGTCAACACAAGTTGAGTCTGCTCTCACAACTGAAATTTTTTCACCACCAAGTAATGATCCAGAATCTGAGGCTTCTTTAAAAGCAAGCTCAGCAGATGCTGCCATAGCTGGTGTAAGGGACTCAATTGGACCAGTAAATCCTAATATAATTCCCATTTTTACTTCTGCAAAAACATTTGTTGTAAAAGTAGAAACAAATATAAATGCAGCCACAAATAGTTTTTTCATTATTATCCTCTTTTATTGTTAACAATTTTTAAAAACCAAATTAAATCTGATTTATCAAAAGTTGCAATAAGCAAATTATTTAATTTTGTGTAGAAAAAACACCGAGGTAATCACTATTATTCCACCCAATATGAACAAAATAGTCGGCACTTCACCAAAAACTAGATATGTAAGAATTATTCCAAATATTGGAAAGAGAGAATAAAAAGGAAAAATCTTACCAACAGTATAAAATTTATAGAGATAGAACATCAGCAGGTGGGCACACAAAGATACTATCACTGCCTGATAAGATATGAGCATCCACGACTCAAAATTTATTTGCTTAATATTTTCTTGAACATTACCCTCAATGAAAACTGAAATAATTATGAGCGTTATAAAACCAAAAATACCGGTGCTGGCATTTATCATACTTATTGGTAATTCCTTTAATTGTCGTGAGTAAACTTGTGCTAGTCCAAAAAATAAAGCCATAAGACTAGCAAAAAATAAACCTAAATAGTTTTCTGTTAATTTAGGGTCAAAAAAAATAATGACTATTCCAAGAAAGGACGTAAAAATCAAAAT
>QCOL01000036.1 GCA_003212925.1 Pelagibacteraceae bacterium AG-430-P08
AGAACTGTAAGAAGCTCTCCTTTTTTAAGTGTAAAGTTTAAATCTTTTAATGCGTGAACAGTTTCTCCTTTAGGAGTTTTAAAAATCATGTTTAGATTTTGTGAGACTAAATCACTCATAAAGAGACTTTATATTTGAATTTTTAATAAAAAAATAGGCACCAATTTATTACAATTGGCGCCTATTAAAATTTAAATTACCCTTAAATTATAAAGGTAAGAAACTAGTATCTACATTTCCTCTTGGTGTTCCCATTCCTTTTAAGAATGCATCAAGATTTCCACTTTCCATAGATTGTTTAGTTTCCTCTGGTGTTAGAAATTTAAAGCCACTTAAAGTTTCTTTCATATCAGCAACTTTCATTTCAGAGGCTTTTGACATTGAGTTCATATCGCTTTTACCAGCTCTATATCTCGCATTAGCCTCATGAGTCACTTCAATAAAAGTTCTTAGCATACCTGGATTTTCCTTCATAAACTTAGTAGTTACTGAAGTGATATCAATACCTAAGATACCTGCGTCTCTAGCTTCTTGAACTGTAAGTAATCTAGATCCAACTGCAGTTGCAGCTTTAATTGAGTTACCACCAAATAAACATGCCATTACAACATCACCACTTACTAAAGCAGCGGCACCTTCTTCAGGGTCCATTTGAATGATATCCATTTTTTTTCTGTCCGCACCAACAACTTTCATACTTTCATCAAAAACGTATTCAGCCATTGTGCCTAGTGGAACAGCAACTTTTTTACCTTCAAGTTCTGTAGCGTTTGCTTTTGTTATACCTGAAGCATTAGATGTTACACATGTTGTACCACCCATTCCGTATTCCATAGCAATATCTACAAGTTTGATAGGAGCTTTTGATTTAACAGCATTAATGAATGGAACTAAACCTTGAGAGTAAGAGATATCAATATCTCCCGCTAACATAGCATCAGTCATTGCACCACCGTTAGTAAAGTTTGTCCACTTAACAGGAACCCCTAGAGCTTTAGCGAAATTTTTCTTCATCATATCCTCTAGATTTGGGCTTGGCCACTCTAAGAAGTACGCAACTCTAACTTCATTAGCTGCAGAATTAGCAACTGAAATTGAAAGATTAAGAGCTACAAAACATCCAAGAATAAAACTAATTATTTTTTTCATTTTTCCTCTTCCTTGTTTATTTATATGTTCCAATTTTAAGATTAAATTGGCCTATATGTAAAACAAAAAAATGCTCATTCTAGTTACACAACTTTAAGTTGTGACAATTATTTTGGTGGTTTATTGGACTTAATTAGTCTAAGGATTCATTAATTAATCATTTATAAAATTTTAATATGAGCTCAGAAAAAAGAACATCTGTACCTAATTCTTTAAATGAACATTGGATGCCATTTACATCTAATAAAGATTTTAAAGAAAATCCAAAACTAATAGTGGAAGCAAAAGGTGTATATTTAAAAAATCACCAAGGTAAAACTCAAATTGATGCAAGCTCAGGATTATTTTGTAACCCTTTAGGACACGGTAGAAAAGAAATTATTGAAGCAATAACAAATCAATTACAAACTTTAGATTATTGTCAACCCTTCCAACAAGGATTTGGTGGATCTTTTGAATTAGCGACTAGAATTTCAAAACATACACCAGGAAATTTAAATAAAATATTTTATACAATCTGTGGGTCTACTGCAGTTGAAACAGCAATCAAAATTAGTATTGCTTACCATAAAGCAAGAGGTGAAGGACAAAGATTTAGATTTGTTGGAAGAGAACGTGCGTATCATGGGATGAATATTGGAGCAACATCAGTAGGCGGCATGATTAATAATGTCAAAGCTTATGCAAGTGTTTTGATGCCAGGTGTTGTTCATATGAGACATACACATTTAGATGAACATAAATTTATATCAGGTCAACCTGAAACAGGCGCTGAAATTGCTGATGACTTAGAGAGAATTTGTACTAATTTTGGTTCAGAAAATATTGCAGCTTGTATTGTCGAACCAATTGCTGGATCAACAGGAACTTTAGTTCCACCAGTTGGATATTTACAAAGATTAAGAGAACTTTGTGATAAACATAAAATACTTTTGATTTTTGATGAAGTTATTACTGGATGGGGAAGAACTGGTTCAGCTTTTGGAGCTCAAGAGTTTGGTGTAACACCTGACATAATGACTATGGCTAAAGCAACAACAAATGGGATAGTTCCATTTGGTGTGGTTGCATGTAAAGAAGAAATTTATGATGCAGTTATGGATAATTCTCCAAAAGGAGCGATAGAATTATTTCATGGTTATACTTATTCAGGAATACCAGTTTCTGTAGCAGCAGCATTAGCTGTTCAAGATATTTTTGAAAAAGAGGATATTTTCAATAGAGCAAAAGAGCTTGCTCCTTATTTCCAAGAAGGACTATTCTCTCTGAAAGATATTGATGTAGTGGATAACATTAGAGGCTATGGAATGATGGGTGGTATAGATATTAAAACTGATGGTAGACCCGGTAAAGCAGGCTTAGCTACTTTTAAACATTGTTATGATGCTGGAGTAAATTTCAAAGCTACAGGTGATTGTTTAATTATAGCACCGATGTTTATTTGTGAAAAAAAACATATTGATGAAATTATTGAAAAATTAAGAACTGGAATTACTAATTACGCAAAAAGTAAAAAGAATTAAATTTCGTTGATGAGAATTGGCGTACCTAAAGAAATTAAACCTCAAGAAAATAGAATAGGCCTAACACCAGATAGTGTAAAAACTCTTGTCTCTGAGGGACATGAAGTTCTAGTAGAGAACAATGGAGGCTTTGAAGCAGGTTTCGACAATGATCAGTACAAAAATGCTGGTGCTAAAATTATTGAAAAAGCCACAGATATTTTTAATGACGCTGAGATAATTGTTAAAGTTAAAGAACCTCAAAAAGTTGAGGTTGAAATGATTAAAGAAAATCAAATCGTATACACTTATTTACATCTCGCTGCTGCAAAAGAATTGACAGAGGGTTTGGTAAAAACAAAAAGTATTAATATCGCTTATGAGACCATTACTGATGATAATGGAAGACTTCCCTTACTCGCACCTATGAGCGCTGTAGCAGGTCGTATGTCAGTTCAAGCAGGTGCACATTGTTTAGAAAAAAATCAAAAAGGTAGAGGAGTATTATTGGGTGGAGCTCCTGGTGGTGAACCAGCGAATGTTTTAATTTTAGGTGGAGGTGTAGTAGGAGAAAATGCTGCAACTATAGCAACAGGCATGCGTGCCAAAGTTCATATTGTAGATAAGTCAGAAGCAAGACT
>QCOL01000037.1 GCA_003212925.1 Pelagibacteraceae bacterium AG-430-P08
ATTGAACAAATTTTTTTTGCGTCTAAATCTCTTATGTGTCTCCTGTCTTCTCGAAGGTGTATTGTAATAGAGTCGGCACCTTTTTTTTTGACAAATAATGCAGCTTTATATGGGTCAGGATGAAATTCACCTCTGGCATTTCGAACTGTCGCAACATGATCAATATTTACACCTAACCGTTTCACTTAATAAATCTGCTTCCTGGTGTTGAAATGGGAATTAAGTCTAATTCCTTTGGTATTTTGTTTGATTTATAAGTTGGTACTTCAATTTTAAGATGTGAAATTATTTTTTTTTTTATTTTCAATGTTTTCTTTGATGATCTATCAATAATTGTCGCAAAACCCACTAATTTTGCATTAGATTTTTTTATTAGTTTTACGCATTCCATGCTGGATTTTCCTGTGGTTATTACATCTTCAATAATAATAACTTTAGAGCCACTTTTAATTTTAAAACCTCTTCTCAGAGTGAATTTGCCTTTAACTCTCTCACAAAAAATCGTCTCTTTTTTTAAAATCCTACCAATTTCGTAACCTATCACAATACCACCAATGGCTGGTGCCAAAATTAAATCAAATTTTCTAAAATTTTTTTTGATTTTTAAAGCCAATGATTTACATATTTTTTCTGCTTTTGATGGATAACTTAAAAGTTTAGCACACTGGATATACTTTGAAGAATGTAATCCAGAAGATAATATGAAGTGTCCTTCTAATAAAGCATTAGTCTTTCTTAAAATATCTAAGGATTTTTTGTGTGAAAGCATTTCTTTTATCTTCGTGTCTAATTATCTTAAATTTTATACCCTTTTGTTTAAGCTCTGCAATAAAATTAGTAAAATTTTTCAAATCTCTTATTATCAGTTGAAATTTAAAATTGATATAGTCAGGTTTTTTTCCAGCCATTACTAAATTTGAAATATTTAATTTATGCTCACCTATTAATGAACTTACATTTCCTAATTGACCTGGTTTATCAGGTAATGAAATCCATAAAGTGGTATTGTATTTTTTTATTCTTTCCTGCTTTTCCTCACCCCTATCATGCCAATATCTTCTTATAGCAGCTCTGGCTTTTCCAGTTTTTGTTGTTGGAATCCAGTGAAGTGATGGTGATTGATTTTTTGAAGTAATTATTTTTATTCTATCACCATTTCTTAAAATTGATTGAAGTTCACTCTTATTTCCGTTTATTTCACAACCAACTGCAGTATCACCAATTTTTGTATGTACGGCATAAGCAAAATCTATTGCTGTTGCATCTTTGGGTAATTTGATTACTGAACCTTTGGGAGTAAAACAAAAAACATTTTCCTGGAACATTTGAAGTTTAGTGTATTCATAAGAATGTTCAGGATTTTCATTTTTTTCTATAATTTCAACTAAATCTTTCAACCAATCATATTCTTTCCAGGTGAGAGAGCTAAATTTTTCTGAGGACTTATATTGCCAATGAGAAGCTATTCCTCTCTCAGCAAAATCGTGCATCTCTTTAGTTCTTATTTGAATTTCTATGGGTTTTCTATTAGATCCAATAACTGCGGTATGAATTGATTTATAGCCATTAATTTTTGCTGAAGATATATAATCTTTAAATTTCCCAGGTATACAATTATATTCTTTGTGAATTATTCCTAAAGTTTTATAACAGTCATCAACATTATCCAAAATAATTCTAAATCCAATGATATCAGTAATTTGTTCCAAAGAAACTCTTTTTTTCTGAACTTTTCTCCATATTGAAAAAGGTGTTTTTTCTCTTCCATAAATTTTTGAGGAAATTTTATTTTGATCTAATAATTTTCTTATTTCAGTTGATAAAGTTTCAAAAATGTCTTTTTTATCTAATTTTATCTCATCAAGTCTTTTTTGAATTAATAACCTAGCTTCATTATTTAAAATTTCAAAAGAGAGATCTTCTAACTCATCCCTAATTCTATGCATTCCCATTCTGTCCGCTAATGGGGCATAAATTTCCATTGTTTCTTGAGAAATCCTTTTTCTTTTTTCCTCTTTTGAAATTGCTTTTATAGTTCTCATGTTATGCAGTCGATCAGCTATTTTTACTAATAAAACTCTAATATCTTTTGAAGTAGCTAAGATTAATTTTCTAAAATTTTCTGCTTTAGAATTGGATGATGCATTATTTTCAAGTGCAGATATCTTTGTAACACCGTCAACTAAATCTGCAACTTCATCTCCAAACTCACCTTTGATAGTTTCATAAGTTGCATATGTATCCTCTATTGTGTCATGTAATAAACCCGTAGTTATGGTTGCACTATCTAATTTTAAATCAGTTAATATATTTGCTACTTCAATTGGATGAACTGAGTATGGATCACCTGAGGCTCTTTTTTGATTGCTATGGGCTTTTACCGCAAAGTCATAAGCCTTATTTAACCTATCTGGATTTAAAAACTTATTATATCCTTTTACTTTATTTATTAAATCATCTGAATTAAGCATACACCTTACTATATCATTAATTCAGATTTGTTTAATAGATCTTATGTCTCTATTTGGTAATGATATTATGAGTTTTTTAATGTGATCTTTGGAAATTGGGTGTTTCCAATTTTTATTTAATTCAAATAATGGAAAAAGTACAAAATTTCTATTGTGCATTCTTGGATGAGGTAAATTGATTTTTTGACTAATTTTTTTACTTTTATAATCAATTATGTCTATATCACATTCTCGAGGGGCATTTTTGTAACTTTTTTTTCGACCAAGACTGATTTCAATGTCTTTGGATACTTTAAGTAATTCTAAAGGATTTAAATCAGAAATAACTTCCAATACTATGTTTAAGTATTTAGGTTTACTTTCATCTGGCCATGATAAACTCTCATAAAAATTTGATGATTTGACAAGTCTGATATTTCTTAACGATAATTCATACTTAGCTTGTTCGATTTTATATCTTCTGTTTCCTAAATTTGAGCCTATACCTAAGTAGATACGATTAGCTTGATTTTCTAAAATATCTTGATTTATCACGATTCCAATCCCTATCCTTTTTACTTGCTCTTTTGTCATGCAGTTTTTTTCCTTTTGCTACAGCAAGTTCAATTTTTGCTTTTCCTTTTTTGAAATACATTTTAGTAGGAACAATGGTAAGACCGTCTCTTTGCATTTTTCCTATTAATTTATTTATTTCCCTTTTGTTTAAAAGTAACTTTCTTTCATCTGTTGGATTATGGTTAGAATAACTGGCTTGTTTATAAGATGCTATATGAGAATTAATTAAGATCAACTCGCCATCTTTTTCAACAGCATA
>QCOL01000038.1 GCA_003212925.1 Pelagibacteraceae bacterium AG-430-P08
TATACCTGGCGCTCAAAAAGATCCTAGGTTCTGGGCATCAGGGATATCTGTTGTAATGCATATGAAAAATCCTTTAATTCCTGCGATGCATTTTAATACTAGATATATTTGTACGACTTTTGATTGGTTCGGTGGAGGTATTGATGTTACTCCATCAAAAAAAGATAATAAAGAAAAAGAACAGTTTCACAAAACTCTTAGAGATATGTGCAATCGACATGACAAAAATTATTATAAAAAATATAAAAAATGGTGTGATGAATATTTTTATCTACCTCATAGAAAAGAGCCCCGTGGAATAGGTGGGATTTTTTTTGATTATAAAAAAAACAATTTTGAAAAAAATTTCAAATTTGTCAGGGATGTCGGTATTACCTTTGAGACTATTTTTCAAAAAATTATAAATAAAAAAATTAAAAAAAAATGGACTTCTAAAGATAAAGAAAATCAATATATTAAAAGAGGAAGATATGCGGAATTCAATTTACTATATGATAGGGGTACAAAATTTGGATTACAAACAGGTGGTAATGTTGAGGGAATATTAATGTCATTACCTCCTCATGCAAAATGGAAATGATATGGATAAAGAACCAATTACCTTGAATGGCTTAAATAAACTAAAAGAAGAATTAATTTTTTTAAAAGAAAAAAAAAGACCAGAAATAGTTGCCGCAATTGCTGAAGCAAGATCACACGGAGATTTAAAAGAAAACGCTGAGTATCATGCAGCAAAAGAAGAGCAGTCTCACAACGAAGGTAGGATAACTGAAATAAATGATATTATTGCAAGAGCAAACGTCATTGATGTTACTAAAATAAACAATGACGGCAAAGTAATTTTTGGTGCCACAGTATTTTTAGAAAATTTAGATACAGGTGAAAAGATAGATTATAAAATAGTCGGAAAAGATGAAGCAGATTTAAAAAAAAAACTGTTATATTTTCAATCGCCAATAGGTAAAGGTCTCATTGGAAAAAATAAAAATGATCTTGTGGAAATAAATACTCCTGCTGGAGTAAAAAACTTTGAAATTAAAGACGTCAAATATCTTTAACCTTTTACAATACTATCGATTTGTTTGTCAGAAATTTTAAAATTATTCCTGATCCACTCCTCCTCGATCAATTTCAGCATACTTCCCAACTGTCTTCCCTCTGGTATTTTGTATCTAGTCATTAATAAATTAGCTCCAACAGGTAAACTTGGCGTAATCTTATTTTTATATAATTCTAGTAAACTCAACAATTTCTTATCTAATTTCTTTTTTTTTATAATCTTAAAATTTATAATATCTAATACTGCTTGCTTTCCATCATAATATAAAACTTTATTTAAGTTCACTTCATTTAAAGTTTTTGACCCATTCTTTTCATTATAAAAGTTACTAATAGCATAAGCTCTTTTTTGATCTTTTTTTGAAATATTATATTTGTACAAGAAGTATTCTAAATTGTCTGTTTCATCTATTATCATTAAAAATAAAGTAAACATAAAATCCAGATCGACAAATAGTTCTTTCTTTACTTTGATTGCATCAATAATACTTTTGATATTCTTTAGCTCTGGAAAAATTAACAATATTAGGTTGATGCTAAATTTATCTTTTGATAAATTTTCTAATTTATTTGATTTTAATAATTTTTTTAACTCATCTAATAGTCTCTCTTTAGATATAATAGAAATACCATTTATATTGATTTTTATTACTTTAATTATTTCCTCTTTGTGAGACTGCTTTGAGTAATTTAAAAAAAATCTTAAGTATCTTAATATCCTTAAATAATCCTCTTTAATTCTTTTTTCAGGATTACCAATAAAGCTAACCTGACCTATTTCAATATCTTTTTTTCCATTATAAGGATCGAATAAATTTCCATCCAAATCAGCATAAATAGAGTTAATAGTAAAATCCCTTCTCGAAGCATCTTTTTTCCAATCTTTGGAGAATTTTACTTTAGCATGTCTACCATCTGTAATAATATCTTCTCTTAGAGATGTTATCTCATACTTATGATCGTCTATAGTGGCTGTAATTGTTCCATGCTCAATTCCTGACTCATAAAAATTAATTTTATTTTTTTTTAAAATTTCAGTGACTTCTAAAGGATTTAAATTTGTTGCTAAATCTATATCATCAACTTTCTCATTATTTAATATTTTTCTTAAACAACCTCCAACATATCTAATCTCACTTTCAGATGAGTGAGAATTGATAGCCTCAAAAATTTTTTTCACAGGTGTCGTTAATGAAAGTTTTTTGATATTATTTTTAAATGAGTAAAGGTTTTTTGAGCTCGAGAAAATTTTGTCTAAAAAGTTTTTCATATTTGGCTGGGGCGCTAGGATTCGAACCTAGGA
>QCOL01000039.1 GCA_003212925.1 Pelagibacteraceae bacterium AG-430-P08
AAGCTTTAGTCGCCAACGTATTCATTTCAATTTTAATCGGATTTTTTGTCATTACATCTTTTACCTTTAAAGTATCAAAATATATATTTTTTGAATTTAGTTTCCTAATTTGACCATCTGTTATAATACCAGTTGTATTTTTTTTTTTATTTCTCACAATTAATGTACCTAATTTTTTATCTGTCATAATTTTTAAAGCTTTAGTCATAAGTGTATTTTCATTTATAAAAGGTATTTTATTTTTGGTAAGCATTAGATCTTCAACAGTTTTTAATTTTTCCCCAAGACTTCCAGATGGATGAAATTTCTTAAAATCTAAGTTGTTAATTTTTTTCTTTTTTAATGTTGATATAGCTAATGCATCACCTATACTTAGTTGATTAATAGTACTTGATGTAGGTATCATATCAAGGCCAGCCTCTTTTACCTCTGGAGTTATCAAACTAATATCGCTATTTTTATATAGCTCAGAATTTATTTTTGATGTAATGCCAATTAACAAAACTTTATTTCTATTAGCATAATTAATTATATTTTTTAGCTCTAAAGAGTTTCCAGAATAACTTATTAAAATTAAAATATCTTTTCTAGTAATGCTTCCCATATCGCCATGTGAGCAATCGCTAGCAGATAATGAAAAAGAGGGCGTTCCAATAGATGACAAAGTTGCTGATATTTTACTTGCTATGATCCCACTTTTTCCAACGCCACACAATATAACTTTAGATTGGCAATTGACTATCGCATTGACAGCTTTATTAAAATTTTCATTAAGAGATTTCTTTAATTTTTGAAGAGCTTTGATTTCTAAATTAATTACGTTCTTAGCAATATTTTTATAATTTATTTTTTTCACTAATGAGCCCAGATATCATCTTTAAAAAGCGCAAGATCTAAATCGACCCTTGTTTTTAAAAATTTTAAACATTGTTTATACAAATCAATTCTTTTTTCTCTAATGAGAATTTTATTTAATTCATCATGAATTTTATGTAAATATATAACATCATTAGCACAATATTTTAATTGTGCTGGTGTAAGTTCTCCCCCAAAATCTGAACTTTGGAATTGTTTACTGATGTCAATGTTTATAAATTCTTTGATTAAAGTTTTTAACGAATGATTATCCGAGTAAGATCTAGAGAGTTTTGAAGCAATTTTTGTATCTAGTATATTATTTGTTTCTGTTTTTAAATAATATTTAATATAGGCTAGGTCAGCACGTCCATAATGGAAAATTTTCGCTATTTTTTTATTTTCTAAGATTTTTACCAAATTTGGAGCTTTATATTCGTCCCTATCAAGCTGAACTATGTGTGCATCAGAGTTTCCAGTGGAAATTTGGATCAAACACAAAGGATCTCGTCTTATATTTAAACCCATAAACTCACCATCAACAGCTATTAAATTGCCTAAATCTAAATCATCTGGTAAATCATTTTTGTGAAGCTTGATATTCATAACCTATTAATAAATATTTATATATGAAACCAAAAAATTGTCTAATTTTTGGCGGAAGTGGTCAAATTGGAAGTTTCTTAATTAGAAAACTCACAAAAAATAACATTAAAGTTACTGTTGTAACAAGAAATACTCATCAGAAAGGTTTAAGAATAAAAACCCAAGGAAATGCTGGATATATTGATGTTAAAGAAGCAAATATTTTTGAAGAAAAAAAAATTGAAAAATTATTTAGTAAGGCAGATTATTGCATAAATTTAATAGGTATTTTATATGAAAAAAAAAAGGGTAATACATTTAAAAATATTCATACCATCTTTCCAACTATTTTAGCAAAACTATGCAAGAAATATAATCTTAAACAATTTATCCATATATCAGCTCTTGGTATAAATGATGCAATAGACTCCAAATATGCAATTTCAAAACTCGAAGGTGAAAATAACATATTAGATAATTTTTCTAAAGCTACAATACTAAGACCTTCAGTTGTATTCTCAAATTCTGACAATTTCAGCACACAATTTATGACATTATTAAATAGATTACCAATTTTCCCACTATATTACTCTGGTAATACAAAGTTTATGCCAATACATTGTTCCGATTTGACTGATATCATTTACCATGTTCTCTCTAATAAAATTGAGACAAAAGTTATTGAGTGTGTTGGACCAGAAGTATTAAGTTTTAAAGAGATATTAAAAATACTTTTAAGTTTAATTGATAAAAAAAGATTTTTAATTCCTTTCCCTTTACCTATTGCGAAATTATCTGCAAAATTTTTTCAATTGCTTCCCAAGCCTTTACTTACTGTT